>QZIZ01000078.1 GCA_003599195.1 Deltaproteobacteria bacterium
CAAGTCGATTTCGAGTCGACCCCGTTACGGCCTCTTCGGTACCCCTCCTTGAAGATCGTTTTGCGTTTTCCGTTTTTCGTTTTCCGTGGGGGAGTCCCGCTCATAAGGGTAATTGGGCGGCCCCCTTAATGCTTATCTCCTGACTTTAAAAAAATCTTGCAGCAGTTCCCGGCATTCGGCTTCCCGGACGCCGCCCGTCACCTCCAGGCGGTGGTTCAATCTAGGGTCTTCCGGGAGGCGGTAGAGCGAGACGCAGGCGCCCCCTTTGGGGTCGGGAGCGCCGAAGACCAGGCGCCGGACCCGGGCCTGGATGATGGCCCCCACGCACATGATACAGGGTTCGATGGTAACATAAAGCGTGGTCCCCGGCAACCGGTAATTACCCAGGCGGGCCGCGGCGGAGCGCAACGCCAGGACCTCGGCGTGGGCCGTGGGGTCGTTTAAGGCGATGGGGCTGTTAAAGGCCCGGGCCAGGATCTCCCCCCCCTCCCCTGCCAGCACCGCGCCCACGGGAACCTCGTCTGCGGCCATGCCCTCCAAGGCCGCGGCCAGGGCTGCGCCCATGAAATGGTGGTCAGTGTCCATAGCTAATCGAAACGGGGAAAAGGGAAAAAGGGGAAGAGGCGAAAAGGGAATGAACTTTAATCAGCCGAAGGTTTTGGACTTAATGAGCGCTCACCCTACTCTCTCCCCGCTCTTATCATTACCCACAAGTTCGGATGAGGGTAGAATACATCAGGTGACGCCATATTCAGACACCCCCCTCACCCTAGCCCTCTCCCCCGGGGGGGAGAGGGGATTAATATTGGAATATCCATGAGTTATTAGTTTATATGTGCTGCCGGCATTGCCCTCTCCTCTCGTGGGCCGACCATTAACCATAAGGTTGTATCTAATGGATATGCCAGGCAATTCCCTCTCCCCCCGGAGGGGGGAGAGGGCAGGGTGAGGGGGGCGCGAGGCCCGCAAATACTCTATATCCGTAATTATCCAGCTACCTGCCCATTTGTGGGCAATGATTAGCCCCCGCTGGGGGGAAGGGAAATGATAGGTATATCCATAAGATAAAAGATTATTTCCAGAGACTCACTCCGTTTTCCCTTTTCCCCTTTTAACCTTTTCCCCCCTTTGCCCATCCTTAAGTTCTCTGTTGGATAGACTTCAACGCCCGGTTTTCGTATTCCGTCAACAGTTCCAAGGCCCGTTCCTGCTCCTCCAGGAGGATGCGGCACTTCTCCCGGCGTTCTGTTGGCAGGCCGTTCGCCAGCAGGTTTTGCAGCGATTCCCGTTGGCGCTGATGTGCCTTCGCCAGCAGGCGCAGCCGCAGAATCAGCAGTTGGGCCAACACCGGATCATCGGTCCATTGGAGATAATTCAGGGCCCCGGGGAAATCGTCCTCCTCCAGGGCCTCCAGGACCAGATGGCGGTAGTAGCCGGCAGGGAGCCAACCCGCGTCGGCCACCGGCCCGGCCAAGAGACTTCGCCCGGCCCTTACCAAAAGGCCAAGACCCAGCATCGCTTAAGCCTTCTGGGCCTGGATGCCTGCGTCCACCATGTTTTGCAAAATATCCCGCAGCTCCGGCAGGTCCTCGGTGAGTTCCTCGATCCGGGCCTTCACCTGGCGGTAGTCGTCATCCCGGCCGTCTTTGGCCCGCTCCAGGGTGTCCCGGAAGGCGTCGGCCAGACGCCGGTCCAGGCGCCAGAGGCCCGCGGCCGCGCCCGTGAGTTCCAGCAACCCGGTGGTGATATGATGGCCCGTGATCTCCTGGATGGCCACCTCCGCCACCCAGCCGGCCAGGCCGCCGGCCAGCGCGCCGGTGAGGGAAAGCTCTTTTCTGGTCATAGGTCCTCCCTAGTTATTCACCGCAGAGGCGCAGAGGACGCAGAAAATTTTTAGATATTTTCTCTGCGTTCCTCTGCGCTCTCTGCGTCTCTGCGGTTAAGTCTTTTCCTTCCCCAACCTCTCCGCCAGGCGCTCGGTTTCCGAGAGCATGCGGCCGATGTGGCGGTCTTTTTCCGCCAGGCGGCGTTTCAGGGTGCGGTTTTCGGATTTCAGCCGGGACGTCTCGGATTTGCCCAGCCAGCCCCGCACCTTGATGGCCAACAGGGTCAGGCCCGCGCCCAGGGCTACGCCCAGGGTTAATCCCAGGAAGAAATCCAGTGGCCTAATCTCCATTTTTAAGACGGTTTTCGGTTTCCTGTTTTCGGTTTTCGGTAAAAGACTTTTCCGGTTAATTCCTTTGAAATATTAGCATTTGCCTGGGCTGTTGTCAATTTCACTCGCTTTTTCGAAAGGTCCTTGTCAAGGGGGTCTTCTCGTGCCACAATAAGCCGCTTGAAGAGTTCCGGGTTCCAGGTTCCTGGTTCCAAGTTTAGACTCTGTGAAAGCCCCGCTTTTGTCATTCTGAACGGAGCGAAGCGGAGTGAAGAATCTGGTTTTAGCGAATGGACATCCAATCTGCTTGTAATGATCGGCACCGCCGGATAACCCTTACCGCCAAAAACGAGATTCTTCGGTCGCTTCGCTTCCTCAGAATGACAAGTGGGAGACTTTCGCAGAGGTTCCAAGTTAAAGGAATGCCAGTAGGCCAGCCCCATACGGAACCGGCATAAATCAAAAAATTAATCACCAAGGAAATAAGTTTTTATAGATAAACTCCATCCGCAATCTTATCTTTTTACGAAACCGAAAACCGAAAACCGAAGACCGGAGGCTAAGTTATGAGCGACATCAAGGCCATGTACCGCACGGTGATGGCGGACCATTTTCCCCCGGAAATGACCATCACTTTTGGCGACCAGAAACTCGTCTACCGCAAACGCACCTGGAAGCTGCCCGACTCCAAGGGCGAAGTCATCGAGATGGGGCTCAGGTACGGGGAAAACCCCGGCCAGGAAGCGGCCCTCTACGAGTTGGCGGGCGGCAACCTCACCCTGGGGGCCTGCCATTTCCTGGAGCCGGGCTATGCCCTCACCAGCGCCATTGACGAGGCGGCCATGGTCCAGGCCGGCAAGCACCCGGGCAAGACCAACCTCACGGACGTGGACAACGGCCTGAATATTATAAAATTTCTCCAGAAAAAGCCGGCGGCCGTAATTCTGAAGCACAACAACCCCTGCGGCGCGGCCTGGGCCGAAAGTCTGGCCGCGGCCTACGACAAGGCCAACATGGCGGACCGCATCGCCGCGTTCGGCGGGGCTGCGGTCTTCAACCGGCCTCTGGACAAAACCACCGCAGAACTGGTGTCTCAAAACTACCTGGAGGTGGTGGCCGCGCCGGATTTCGAGGCCGGGACTTTGGATATTTTAAAGAAGGCCAAGGACCTGCGCATCATCCGCATCGCCCGCTTCGACCGGCTGCAGCACCTGGTGCACAACCGCTTCGTGGAATTCAAAAGCCTCTGCGACGGCGGCCTGATTGTGCAGCAGTCGCCGCTGAACACTATATTGAAAAAAGAAGATTTCAAGCCTGCGGTGGCCGCGCACCAGGGCAAGGAATACCGCTGCCGCCGGGAACCCAGCGACCGGGAATATGAAGACCTGCTCTTCGGCTGGTGGGTGGAGCAGGGGGTGACGTCGAATTCCGTGCTCTACGTCAAGGACGGGGCCACCGTGGGCATCGGTACCGGCGAGCAGGACCGGGTGGGAGTGGCGGAGATCGCCATTTTCAAGGCCTATACCAAGTACGCGGACGCACTCTGCTTTAAGCGCTTCGGCATGCCTTACAAAAACCTGGAACTGGAGATTCTCCAGGCCAAGCGGGACGCGTCGGACAAGGTGGAAATCGACATCGCCGCCCGGGAGGCCAAAGGCGGGTTGATCGGCTCGGTGATGATCTCCGACGCATTTTTTCCGTTCCGGGACGGGGTGGACGTGGGCATCCGGGAAGGCGTCAGCGCCATCGCCCATGCGGGGGGGTCAGTCAGGGATTACGAAGTCATCGAGGCCTGCAACGAGGCGGAGCCGGCGGTGGCGATGGTGTTTACGGGACAAAGGGCGTTTAAGCATTAAGGTTTTGAGGCAATGGCTGAGGTATAGTGATCAGTAATCAGTGATCAGTAATCAGTAAAAAAACTGATCACTGATTACTGATCACTGATTACTTCCAAACTCCTTCTCCCGCCAGGCTTTCAACCCCACCACTAGATCGTAAGTCAATCGATCCCGGGAGCGGATGTTGCCCAGGGTGACTTCCGGTTTGTTGGCGCCGTGGAAGTCGGAGCCGCCGGTGACCAGCAGGCCCAGCTCTTTCGCCAGCCGCAGGTAAAGAGCCTCCTGCTCCGGGGAGTGGTCCGAGTAAAAGACCTCCACCCCGGCCAGGCCGTGGGCCTGGAGGTCCAGGAGCCGGTCGCGCAAGGCCCCGGCGGAGCCCAGGGCCAGGGTGAAAGGATGGGCCAGCACCGGCACGCCCTTAGCGTCCCGGATCATTCCCAAGGCATCGTGGAGGGGGAAGCGGTATTTTTGGACGTAGGCCTTGCCGCTATTTTTTAAATAAATATCGAATGCTTGCTGGAGATCGCGGACATAACCGCTCTCCAGCAGGGCCCGGGCGATGTGGGGGCGGCCCACCTGGCCGCCGCCGGAGATGCGCTCCACCTGCTCCATGGTGATGGGGATGCCGAGAGCATTCAGCTTGGCGATGATCTTGGGGTTCCGGTCCTTGCGGGCCTGCTTGAGCACGCCCAGGCGCTCCTCCAGTTCGCCGCTGTGGAAGTCCAGGAAATAGCCGAGGATGTGCATGGTGTCCCCGGCGTGGCGGGTGCTGATCTCCACCCCGGGGATGACTTCCACGCCCAACTGCTCCCCGGCAGCCATGGCCTCAGCCAAGCCGTCGGTGGTATCGTGGTCGGTCAAAGCCAGGGCCTTGAGGCCCGCTTCCTTGGCAATGCGCACCACTTCTGAGGGGCGGAAGGAGCCGTCGGACGCGGTGGAGTGGGTGTGGAGGTCGATGCGGTTCATTTCCTACCCATTTATAAGTTTCAGTATCACAAAAATTATTGCAGATGAAATCACAACAATTGAAAAAAAGACAGGATAATCGTTGCCAGAAGTTTCTTTTCTTTTGTCTTCATTAAGCAATATTCTGATAATATGATAATGATTTCTTATGGTTTCAATATATTTTCTATTTTTATTAAGATCATCATCTATCTTATTAATTAAATGAAGAGAAGCAATTGAAATTAGCGAATAAATAATTATTAACAATAGTATAAAGCAATTATATTTTATTTCCCTTACAAGAAAGTATATTCCATAATTAATTAATACAGTATAATACACAACCTTCAATTGTTTATCTTTTGCAAATTTAATATCCTTTAACAAATTATCATATAAAAGTTTAGCCCATTCAGATTTATCTTTTTCGCTATTATAAATATCATTCATTTTAATCATATCAATATAGTTTTGAATATTTAATTTACTTATGCAACATAATTACGGGAACGAGTGTGTATTTATTATTTTATTAATATTAAGATTATCCAAAAAATGATTTTTATAATATTATTTGTAAATACGATTTAAAATGTCGTTGGCTAATTTTTTATCTAACTCATTAATCAATTTATATTCCCCGTAAGTCTCTTCTCTTTTTCCTAGCGATAAGTAAGTAAGAGCTAAATAATAATGTGCCTTCACAATGCTTGGATCTATTGAGATCGCTTTTATAAATTCTTTTTCGGCATCCTCATGACGATTTATTTGGTGATAGGCAAAACCAATCCCAAAGTGTGTCGCCGAAAGCGGAATAGGCGAGATATTAATTGCCGATTTGTAGGCATTAATTGCATCATTCCATTTAAAATGATCACTATACAAAATTCCTAAATTTATATGGGCCATGGGGTCATTAGGATTATCTTGAATTATCTGTTTTAACTTATATAACTTGTTATTAAAATTATGCCTTTTCTTTAAATAAAAAACTAGCGAACCCAAAAATATTATAGATATTAATATTAGTATTGACAAATTAATTATTTCTATTTGCTTTTCTTTTGTCCATTTACTTATCAGAGGATAGGCTAACCATCCTTTAGAAGTCAAATATTCCAACATTTCAGCAATAGCTTTTCTAATCATAACTTATATATCCTTTACTCTCAGAGCTATGATTGAAAACTATAAATTCAGCATTTAAAAGCCTGCACGCAGCCGGACCAGAAGAAGAGGACTTTGTCCGAGACCGGGGCCATTAATTTCAGCTTTTCTTCCTTGGCAATGGGTTCGATGAAGAGGTTATCCAGTAAATAGCTCACCATGTTCGGGCATGACATGGCCATGGGGTCAGAGATGTCCTCTTTGAATTTGGCGCCGTATTCGTGGAAGCGGCCCCGGCTGAGGTCGTGGAACTTGGCGGCCGCGGCCTCGGTCTCCGCGGCGTCCGTCAGATTATGGTCCTGGATGATGATCTTGTTGATCAGGTGGTCCTGCATATCGTCGTAAAAGCGGTGGATTATTTCTATGGCCCGCTCCTTGTCGGGCCGGGCCAGGGAATAGGTGTCGGCGATGATGAACATGGCGAAGGCCAGGGCCTCGACGATGTCGATGGGGGTGTCGCCGAAGCCTTGGTCCGCCAGGACCCGGCTGAGATCGCTGGCCATGCCGAAGGCGAGGGATTTCATTTTGTCGCGGTCGGCTTTGTTGTTCTCTGACATTAACTTGAATCTCTTTATGCTGTTTAGTTCAAAGTTCAAGGTTCAAAGTTCAAAGTTAAGAGCTTACGTCTCCACCATTGGAACATGAGTATTCATCCGTAACCTATGAAAAGTTCTATGTGTTTTCCTACTTTGAACCTTGAACTTTGAACCTTGAACTCAGACCTAACTTTTAATCAGTTCAATCATTTCGCGCACTGCCCTCTCCAGGCCGACTAGTATCGCCCGGGCCATGATGGAGTGGCCGATGGAGAATTCCTCGAACTCGGGGCGGCCCCGGAAGGGTTTGATGTTGGTGTAGTTCAGGCCGTGGCCGCATTTGACCCTGAGACCCAGGCTTTGGGCGTGGCGGGCCGCGGCCAGCAGTTCCTCGAAGAGGGCCTGGGCCTCTTTGGCGGACTTGGCCTCAGCAAAGGTGCCGGTGTGCAGTTCCACCCATTGGGCCCCCACCTGCACGGCCGCGTCCAACTGCTTATTGACCGGGTCCACAAAAAGGCTCACCTTCAGGCCCCCTTCCCGGAGCTTGCGGACATAGTCCTTGAGGAAGCCGATGAAGCCCGCGACCTCGAGGCCCCCTTCGGTGGTGAGTTCCTGGCGTTTTTCCGGCACCAGGGTCACCAGGTCGGGCTTCACTTCCCGGGCGATCTCCAGCATCTCCTGGGTTGCGGCCATCTCCAGGTTGAGGCGGGTCTTCACCGTCTGCCTAAGCAGCATCAGGTCCCGGTCCTGGATGTGGCGGCGGTCTTCCCTTAAGTGAACGATAATACCGTCCGCGCCGGCCAGCTCCGCCAGGGCCGCGGCCGTCACCGGGTCGGGCTCGGAGCCTAAACGGGCCTGGCGCAGGGTGGCGATGTGGTCGACGTTGACCTCTAGTTTGGGCACGGGGGGCACTCCTTTGCAATGAGATGAGGAGGATTCCAGTGATCAGTAATCAGTAGGAATTCATTTTGCTGGCCACTGATCACTGATCACTGATTACTGATCACTGATCACTTAAATATCTGTTATCCCCGGATGCAACAGATGCAGCAGTTCCCGGCTCTTCGCCTCCATCCGGGCCTCCTGCTCCGGAGTGTCGTGGTCGTAGTCCAGTAAATGTAATATACCGTGAATGAGAAAAAAGTCGAAGAGTTCTTCCAACGGCCAGCCCAGTTCCCCGGCCTGGCGGGCGCAGGTCTCTAAAGAGATGACCACTTCTCCCAAAAGCGGCGGCGGGCCGTCCGGGACGGGTTCGGGGTGGAAAGGGAAGGCGATGACGTTGGTGGGACCTAAGCGTTGAAAAGTCTGCCGGTTGAGGCGGGCCATGGGTCTGTCGCTGAGCAGGGTGAGGCTGAGCTCCGCCTTACTCCAGCCCAAGGCGTTTAAGATCTTCCCGGTTTTTTTCCTGATTTTCTCCGGATTTATGGTTACTTTTCTTTGCCGGTTGCTTATCCAGATCCTCATTTATTTTTTTCTTCTCCGCGGACACGGGATAATTGATGCGCTGGTGGAAAATCCCGCTCAAAATCTTGTTGAAGCTCTTGGCGATGAGGTGCAAATCCTTCAGGGTGAGTTCGCAGGTATCCAGTTGGCCGTCCGCGAAGACGTTGTTGATGATCTTCTGCACCATCCCCTGGATGCGGGCCGGAGTGGGGTCGGTGAGGGTCTTGGACGCGGCCTCCACCTGGTCGGCCAACAGCACCAGACCGGCCTCCCGGGTCATGGGCCGGGGCCCGGGATAACGGTAGTCTTCGGCGTTCACCTGCTGGGTCTGGCCCGCCTGGGCCTTGGCCTTATGGAAGAAATAGCTGATGAAGCTGCTGCCGTGGTGCTGTTGGATGATGTCGGCGATGTGCTCCCCCAGTTTATGTTTCCGGGCCAGGTCCACCCCGTCCTTGACGTGGGAGATGAGAATCAGGGCGCTCATGGAGGGGGCCAGCTTTTCGTGTTTATTCTCCACGCCCAATTGGTTCTCCACGAAATACAGCGGTTTTTTCACCTTGCCGATGTCGTGGTAATAGGCCGCGGCCTTGGCGATCAGGGGATTGGCGCCGATGGATTCGGCCGCAGCCTCCACCATCTGGCCCACCACCAGGGAGTGGTGGTAGGTGCCGGGGGCCAGCAGCATCAGGTCCCGGAGGACGGGCTGGTCCAGATTTAATAATTCCAAGAGGCGGATATTACTGGAATAATGGAACCCGGCCTCGATGATGGGGGTCAGCCCCAGGGCCAGGATGCCGGTGAGGAGACCGCCGCCCAGGGCAAAGGCCTGGCCGATGAGCAGGTCCTGGGCGGTGAAGGGGAATTCCGTCAGTTTAAAGGCGGTGACCATGGCCAGATTGACCAGACTGATGGCGATGCCGGCCTTGATCAAGGCGCTGCGTTTGCGGCAGTTCCTCACCCCCCAGACGCCCACCAGGCCGGAACTCACCATGTAGAGAAATAAGGGAAAGGGTTTATCCAGGAGAAAGGCGGTGAAGGTGGCGCTGAGAATGGCGATGCCCACCCCGGTTTCCAGGCCCAGGAAAATGGCGGCGAAGATGGGGGTGAGCCCGATGGGCAGAAAATAGACGAGGTTCTGGCCCACTTCCGGGCTGAGGCGGGAGAGGCCCTCCCCCAGGCCCAGGAAGGCCTTGTCCAACAGGAGGCCGCCCAGGAGCAGAACCGACATGAAAACCAGGTCCCGGAGCCGGTTGGAGAATTGCTTGCGGGCCAGCCGGGCCAACTGGTAGGTCACGGCCAGGAGCAGGAAGAGGCTGAAAAAGGTGCCCAGGAAGACCAGCACCCTGCGGCTCCGGGGAAAGATACGGCTTTGGGCCTCCAGTTTGGCCAGGTGCAGCGGGGTGATGCGCTCTCCTTCCCGGAGCAGCATCTCGCCGCGTTTGACCTGGAAGTTCGCGGGCTGCAGTTCCTTCAGACGGGCCTGCTGCCGTTCCTGGGTTTCGGCAAAATTGGGAGAGACATTGGGTACCAGCAGGTATTGGGCTAGATCGCAGACCAGCCAACGGTCCGTGGACGAGAAATCCGCGGCCACTTCCCGGCAATAATTGGCCACGGGCTTGCGGGCATCCTCCAGGTCCACAAAACCGAAAGGCGGCCGCTCCAACACCTCTTTCCGGGAGGAAAGGCGGCGCACCAGGATTTCTTTGGGCTCGGGCGTGAGAAGATTGCGGCTGCCGACCACCCCCTGGCGAAAAAACTGCTCCAACACCTGGTTGATCAGTGCTTCCAACTGGGGAGAAAACCCGGCCCGGGCCAGGAGATGGAAGGTGGAATTAGGGATGGAGCCTCCCAGTAGACGGTCGAACTCGGGCTTTTGCTCCAGCAGCCCCTTATAAACCACGGAAAACCGGGGATTAGAATTTTCCTTGCCGGACTTCCCCGCCTCGGCGGCAGGAGGCTGGGACAGCTCCTGGTATTTGCGCCGCATGAATTCCATGGCCTGGCGCAGCCGCTCATGGACCTTGGCCGCGGCCTGCTCATCAAGGTCGAAGACCGGGGGGATTCGGGCCAGCAGCTCCCGCTGCCGCTGGGCGGTGATCTCCTCGTCCTCCACCAGAAAGGTGCCGATAGCCTTGATATTCTCCTGGGCGATATCCCCCAACTGGTAATCCTGATGGGCCCTTTGGCCATGGGGCGTGAGGATCACGGTGATGGCGAAGCTGAGCCCCAGGAGCAGGAGGATTTTATAGAGCCTGTCATGCTTGCTGGGAGAGAGAGGCTTCCTGGCCAGGGAACGGGACAGCAGCGAGCCCAGGCGGCCCTGCCCGAAAATCCGTTTGATTTTTTCCTGGGGTTCTTTTTCAGGCATGTGATGGGTCTCGATCAGCCGCGCCCCGGCGGCCCCGGCGGCTTTCATAGGCGCGGATGATATCCTGGACCAGGGGATGGCGCACCACATCCCGCTCGGTGAAATGAATGAAGGCGATGCCTTCCACGTTTTTCAACAGGTCCCGGGCTTCCACCAGACCGGAGAGGACGCCCGCGGGCAGGTCCACCTGGGTCACGTCCCCGGTGATCACGGCCTTGGCCCCGAAGCCCAGGCGGGTCAAGAACATCATCATCTGCTCGGAGGTGGTGTTCTGGGCCTCATCCAAAATGACAAAAGAATCGTTTAAGGTGCGGCCCCGCATGAAGGCCAGGGGCGCGACTTCGATCACCCCCCGCTGCACCAGGCGGGAGGCCTTTTCAAAATCCATCATATCATGCAGCGCGTCATACAAAGGACGCAAGTAGGGATTGACTTTCTCATAGAGATCGCCGGGGAGGAACCCCAGTTTTTCGCCGGCTTCCACCGCGGGGCGGGCCAGCACAATGCGGATGCACTCCTGGTTCATCAACGCGGCCACGGCCATGGCCATGGCCAGATAGGTCTTGCCGGTGCCTGCGGGGCCGATGCCGAAGACGATGTCATGATGGCGCATGGCCTCCAGATAACGCTTCTGATTGAGGCTCTTGGGGGAGATGCGCCGCTTCATGGCGGAGATATAGACGGTGTCCAGGAAGATGTCCTTGACGGAAGCGCTTTCCTTCTCCTGGATGATCTTAATGGCGTATTGCACGTCCTGGGGATGGACGGGATAGTTGGCCTGGAGCAGGCCGTAGAGTTCGTCCAGGACCCGCTGGGCCTGGCCCAGGTTGGGCTCGGGGCCGGACAGGTTCACCTGGTTCCCCCGGACCTGGAGTTTCACCCCCAGTGCCCGGCCGATAATGCGCAGATGTTGGCCCTGCTGGCCGAACAGGGCCTGGGCCAGAGCGTTGTCCTCGAAAGTGAGCTGGGTTTGGGGCATATTCAGAGGTTAGGTCTGGAGGATTTCACCCGTTTGCCGGCCGGATGCCCATGATCTGGCCCCGGATGCGCCTCTGCCGGGGGCGGTTGTCGAAGTCCAAGAGGACGATCTGCTGCCAGGTTCCCAGCAGCAGGCGGCCGTCCTCGATGGGAATGTTCAGGGAAGGTTTGAGGAACGCGGCCCGGACGTGGGAGTAGCCGTTGCCGTCCCCCCAGCGGGCGTCGTGCTCGTAATGGAGTTCCCGGGGAAAGAGACGCTCGATGGCGGCCCTGAGGTCATTCACCACGCCGGTCTCGTATTCGATGGTGCTCAGGGCCGCGGTGGACCCGGAGATAAAGAGATTGAGCAGGCCCGCAGCCACTCGGCTTTGCTGCACCTTCTCGGCCACAGCAAGGGTGAGGTCCATGATGTCGGTGTCCCCGGTTGTTTTAACTTCCAGGGAAAAGGTCTCCAGGGAGAACATTTCGGTTGCGTATTTTAGCAGAAACTCTGTTTGTCTACAAAAAATTATGCCCGAATTTCGTAATAAAGTCAAAAAAGTTACGGCCCCCGGAGCCAAATCGGGCCGACTCCGAGCGCCGGGCTGATAATTAACTTTTTCTGCAATATTATATCATAAAACTGATATCCTAATGTGTATAAAAAAATTTGGGTATGGGGCTTGTATTCCCTGAATTATAAGTGGGTTCCTTGAATAAGGAAAGTTCCTAAAATATTATGCTCTTAGATGATCTAAGGAGGCATTATGTCTCAGATCGGAGTCTCTGAGGCGAAAACCCATTTTTCCCAACTGCTGGACCGGGTAGCCAAAGGCGAAGAGATAACCATTACCAGATATGGAGTCCCGGTTGCGGTCCTGGGACCCGTGGGCGGTCCCAATAGGCAAAAAGTGGTAGAAGCCGTGAAGGCCATGAAGGAGTTTCGCAAGGGCCGCAGGCTCGATGGCCTTTCCATCCGCGAGTTAATTGAAGAAGGACGCAGGTAATGGATTCCTCTTTAGCCACCACCGACGCAGCCCTGCGCCAGGCCGCTGGCCGCGTGGGAGTGCCGTTGTTCGGCGCCCTGGATTAGGGGTTGACTATCCCTCCCGAATCATCTAAAAATCTAGAGTTTTGAGAATAATCTTCCGAGTTTTTGCCGAATCTCTTTAGGCCCCAAAATGTCCTCAGCCGACCGCATAGTTAACCAGCGACGTGAAAAGTTGACGGAACTCCGCCAGCAGGGAGTCGATCCCTTTTTTAACCTTTTTAAACCCAGCCACAGTATCGCCCGGATCAAGGAACAATATGAGCCTTTGAGCGGGCCGGAGCTGGAGGGGTTAGACCAAACCTTCCGCCTGGCCGGGCGCCTGATGCTGCTCCGGGAGTTCGGCAAGGCCTCTTTCTGCCACATCCAGGACGGCAGCGGCGCGCGTCTCCAGGCCTACGTGCAGCGGCAGGTGGTGGGAGATGAGGCTTTTGCCCTCTTTAAAAAACTGGACCTGGGGGACATCGTGGGCTTTGAGGGGACCCTGTTCCGCACCCGCACCCAGGAGCTTACCCTGGCGGTGAAAAGCCTGACTTTGCTCACCAAGTCCTTGAAGCCCCTGCCGGAGAAATACCACGGCCTCACGGACGTGGAGACCCGCTACCGCCAGCGCTACCTGGATTTGATGGTCAACCCCCAGGTGCGGGAGGTTTTTGAGAAGCGCTCGGCCATCATCAGATTGGTGCGCCAGTTCCTGGAGGGCCGGGGTTTCCTGGAAGTGGAGACCCCCATGATGCAGCCCATTCCCGGAGGGGCCACGGCCAAGCCTTTCATCACCCATCATCATGCTCTGGATATGACATTGTATCTGCGCATCGCGCCGGAGCTTTATCTGAAGCGCCTGGTGGTGGGGGGCCTGGAGAGGGTTTACGAAATCAACCGCAATTTCCGCAACGAGGGCCTGTCCATCCAGCATAATCCGGAATTCACCATGCTGGAGTTTTACCAGGCCTATGCCACCTATGAAGACCTGATGACCCTCACCGAAGAGCTGGTGGCCTATGTGGCCGAAAATCTCTTGGGGACTCTCAAGATTACCTACCAGGGGCAGATGATCGACCTCACCCCTCCCTGGCGGCGTCTGGACCTGCGGGAGTCTCTCACGGTGGTGGGAGGCATCCCCCCGGAGGTGGTCCGGGACCGGGAGGCCCTGGTGGCCCTGGCCAAGAAGGAAGGCGTGACGCTTAGGCCCGTCGAGGGCTACGGCCGGGCCCTGACCAAGCTCTTCGACCTCCTGGTGGAAGTCCATTTGCAGCAGCCCACCTTTATTCTGGGCTACCCCCTGGAGACCTCGCCCCTGTCCCGGAAGAGCGACACCGACCCGGAGGTGGTGGACCGCTTCGAGATGTTCATCGCCGGCCGGGAGATGGCCAACGCCTTTTCCGAGCTCAACGACCCGGACGACCAGCGGCAGCGTTTTGAGCAGCAGTTGGCCGCGCACCAGGCCGGGGACGAAGAGATGCCCCACGCCCTGGACGAGGATTTTGTCAACGCCCTGGAGCACGGCCTGCCCCCCACCGCGGGGGAAGGCATCGGCATCGACCGGTTGGTGATGCTCCTCACCGACTCCCCTTCCATCCGGGACGTGATCCTCTTTCCCCAGTTAAGACCGGAAAGGTGAGTTTTTGGGCTTCTTCGAGACCTTCGTGGCCCTGCGTTTTTTAAAGGGGGTCAGGCGGCAAAAGGGCTTCATCTCCCTGAGCACTTTCATTTCCATGGCCGGGGTGTCCCTGGGGGTTATGGCCCTGATAGTGGTCATCGGCGTCATGACCGGCTATACCCAGGAAATGAAAGAGAAGATCCTGGGAATCAGCGCCCACATCCTGCTTTTAAAAGGCGGGGCCCCTTTTACCGAACATGAGCAGGTGGCCCAAAAGGTGCGGATCGTCACGGGGGTGAAGGAGGTCCATCCCTTCATCTATACCCAGGTGATGGTCTCCGGCGAAGGAGGGCTCTCCGGGGGCGTGCTGCGGGGAATCGATCCGGCCATTTTGGCGGCAGGCGGCCCCCGGGGCGTCAAACTGCGGCAGGGTGACTGGCGGGAGCTGACGGCCGGCGGTCCGGAGGAAGCCCCGGCCATCGCCGTGGGCAACGAGATGGCCCAAAAATTAAAGCTCTCCGTGGGCGACTACCTGAATATCATCTCTCCCCTGGGAGGCTCCACGGCCTTGGGCAGGCGGCCCAACATGAAGGCTTTTAAGGTGGGGGCCGTTTTCCACACCGGCATGTACGAATTCGACTCCGGGCTGATGTTCCTCAGTCTTCCCAGGATGCAGGAATTCCTGGGCCTTGGAAACAAGGTCACCGGCCTGGAATTGCAGGTGGCGGACATCCATGCCTCCGATAAGGTGGCCAGAACCATTGACGATTTACTCGGCTCCCCCTTTTATTCCAAGGATTGGCAAAAGCTGCACCGCTCCCTGTTTCTGGCGCTGCAGATGCAGAAGGTGGTGCTGTTCATCATCTTGAGCCTGATCATCCTGGTGGCCGCCCTGGGAATCGCCAGCACCCTGTTCATGATGATCCTGAGGAAGACCAAGGACATCGCCATCCTCAAGTCCATGGGGGCCAACACCGTCAGCATCATCCAGATCTTCCTGATGAACGGCTTTATTATCGGCGCGGTGGGGACTTCCCTGGGGACCCTGGGGGGGTTGGTGCTGTGCGAATTGTTAAAAAAATATCAGTTCATCAAAATACCTAAGGATATCTATTACCTGGATACGTTGCCGGTGCAGATACAGGGGCTGGATATCTTTTTTATCGTCACCGCGGCCCTGGCCATCACCATCATTGCCTCCGTTTATCCCTCTTGGAAAGCGGCCCGCCAGGACCCGGTGGAGGCGATCAGATATGAGTGAGCAGTGAGCAGTAAGCAGTTTTTTTGGGGGCCGCTGGCCACTGACTTGAGTAGATTTTTTAGTTCGGCCGGTTTTTGGTCTTCGGTCTGCGGTCTGCGGTTAACTGATTGGATGATTTATTCATCAGAATACTAGTATCGATTATTGCCTTAGCTCGGACTTTCTGGCATCCAAAAGGGGCGGGAAAATCTAGAAGGCCTACAAATATTAGAGAAAATCGGCCGTAAAAGTCCCCCCTCCCTTGAGGGGAGGGGGCTAGGGGGAGGGTGGCGACTTTGGGCAACAAGGGTCCTAAGACGCCACCCCCTCCCTACCCTCCCCCCTCAAAGGGGGAGGAGAAAAAGTGGCGATACCATAGCCTCTGGACAGTACTATTATTTGGAGTTAATGGACTTATTCGGATAGATATTCAGTAGGTTACTGATTCGCCCAGGAATTTGGATAACACTGAATAACACCCGAGGGAGCATCTAGTAATTTGGGTTTTTTTGAGACATTCGTGGCCCTGCGCTACCTGCGGGGAGTCAGAGGGGCCAAAGGCTTCATTTCCCTGAGCACTCTCATTTCCACCGCGGGGGTAACGGTGGGGGTGATGGCTCTGGTAGTGGTCATCGGGGTGATGACCGGTTTCGACCAGGATTTGAAGAAGAAGATTCTCAGCGTCAACGCCCATATCATTGTGACTCAGTCCGGAAACAGCATGGCGAATTACCGCCAGGCCGCGGGCCGGATCAAAAAGATCCCCGGAGTGGTGGACGGCTTCCCCTTTATCTATACCCAGGTGATGTATTCCGCGCCGGGGAATATTTCCGGAGGGGTCATCCGGGGATTGGACCTGGAGACCATCCGCCGGGGCGGCCCCAAGGGCCTGGAGGTGATTAAAGGGCGCTTTGCGGACCTGGCCGAGGCCGGCGCGGCCGAACCGCCGCGGATCGCCATCGGCAACGAAATGTCCCGGAACCTGAACCTGAACCTGGGAGACTACCTGAACATCATCTCTCCCCTGGGCACCCTCACCCCCATGGGCCGGATGCCCCGGATGAAAGTCTTCCGGGTGACCGCCATGTTTCACTCCGGCATGTACGAAATCGACAATACCCTGGTTTATACCAGCATCCCGGCCTTGCAGGAGTTTCTGGGCCTGGGGGACCGGGTCACCGGTTTCGAAGTGGAAGTGGGAGACATCTACCATGCCGGCCGGATAGCCGCGGCCATTCAAGAAAAGCTGGGCCCGGGCTTTACCGCCAAGGACTGGATGCAGATGAACCGCACCCTCTTTTCCGCTTTGAAGCTGGAAAAGATCGCCATGTTCGTCATCCTCACCCTGATCGTCCTGGTGGCCGCGTTCGGCATTGCCAGCACCCTGTTCATGATGGTCATGAGAAAAACCCGGGACATCGCCATTCTCAAATCCATGGGCGCCACCCGCCAGAGCATCCTGCGGATTTTCATCCTGGAGGGGCTGGCCATCGGCGTGATCGGCACCGGCATCGGCGTGGGACTGGGGCTGGGGCTGTGCGCCCTCTTGAAGCGGTACGAGTTCATCCAACTGCCCCGGGACGTGTACTACCTCTCCACCCTGCCGGTGAAGGTGGAGAGCCTGGATCTGGCGCTGATAGTGGCCGCGGCCATGGCCATCAGTTTCGTGGCCACCCTCTACCCCTCCTGGCAGGCGGCCCGGATGGATCCGGTGGAGGCGATCAGGTATGAGTGAGTTACGGGTTACGGGTTGCGGGTTAGAGGTTAGAGACCAGGGGGGGGCAGGGTTAGTTATCAATAATTCAGTTATCAGTGAAAGTCACCAGAGGATAATGAGGCGAGATGTAGTTGAGGACAGAGGTTGCGGGGTATGGGTTAAAGGTTGGGAGCCGCAAATCACCCGCAACCCGCAACTCGTAAGAAACTCGCAACTCGCAACTCACAAGATTGACGCCCCCAGGGGAAAGTGATATGGTAGGCGGACGCCTAGAGGAAAAACCGGTAAAGGTCAGGATTCGAGGACTGACCAAGACCTTCAAGCACAACGGCATCCAGGTGGAGGTGCTCCAAGGGGTGGATCTGGATATCTTCACCGGGGAGACCCTGGCCGTGGTGGGAGCTTCCGGGGTGGGCAAATCCACCCTGCTCCATATCCTGGGAACCTTGGAACGGCCTTCCGGGGGAGAGGTGCTCTGGGATGGAGAAGATGTCTTTTCTCTGGATGACCGCCGCCTGGCGGCCTTCCGCAACCGCAAGGTGGGCTTTGTCTTTCAATTCCACCATCTGCTGCCGGAGTTCAACGCCCTGGAGAACGTGATGATTCCGGGGCTTATCGCCCGCCTGCCCCAATCCCGGATCCGGGAGCAGGCCGAGGCCATGCTGGTCAGCGTGGGTTTGAAGGAACGTCTGACCCACCGGGTTTCCACCCTTTCCGGGGGGGAGCAGCAAAGAGTGGCGGTGGCCCGGGCCCTGGTGCTAAACCCGGAAGTGCTTCTGGCTGACGAACCCACGGGCAATCTCGACCCCAAGATCGGATTCCAACTCCAGGAGTTGTTGCTCAAACTTAACCATGAACGAGGCCTAACTTCGGTCATCGTCACCCATAATATGGAGTTGGCCCAGGCCTTGGACCGGCGGGCCACCCTGATGGACGGCAAAGCGGTAATTTTACAGGGGGGATGAGGTGTTTAAACGCCTGGCGATTTTAATCCTTCTGGCACTGACCTGCTCCGGGCCGGCTTTGGCTCAGGATGATCAGATAGTCTTCAAAAAAACAGCAGTCCTGCCCTTCACGGTGGTCAGCAAGGAGCCCATGGAGCAGCTAGGGGAGAAGCTCCGGGAGGAGATGCAGGAACGCCTGAAGAGCGAAGGCTTCACCCTGGTGCCCCGGGAGGATTTACACCGGGCACTGGCCAAGATCAAAGAACCCTTGAACGACACGTTGGCCCAGGAAATCGGCCGCCAGGTAGGGGCCGAGGTGGTGATTCTGGGCCAGTTGATCAAGGTGGGCGAGGCCCTCTCCCTGGAAGTGAAGATCCTGGACCTCGCCAAGAAGGTGACCACGGCCACGCTCAAGCTTCAGGGGACCGGGATGAAGGCCCTCCCCGGCCTCAGCCGCCAGATAGCCCAGGAAACGGCTCTCAAGATCATGGGCAAAGAGCGGATTGTCAAGGTCATCGTCAAGGGGAACCGGCGCATTGAGAAGGACGCCATCCTGGGGGTCATGCAGACCCGGGAAGGGGAGATGGTTTCCCCCGGCCGCCTGCGGGACGATTTAAAGGCCGTCTATAAGATGGGGTATTTTACCGATGTAAAACTGGACATCAGCGATACCCCGGAAGGCAGGGTCTTGACTTTGCTGGTGCAGGAAAAACCGGCCATCAAAGAGATCCTGGTCACGGGCAACGATAAGATCAAAAAGGACAAAATCCTGGAGGTCACCGATCTCAAACCTTTTACCGTCGCCTCGGAAGGCGCGATCCGGGAAAATATCAATAAGATCGTCCATCTCTACCGGGAGAAGGGATATTACCAGGCCGCGGTGACTTATGAATTGCAGCCGGTGACCAATACGGAAGTAAACCTCGTATTAAAGGTGGATGAAGGCGGGAAATTAGCCATTAAGAAGATCGAATTCGAGGGCAACAATAACATTAAGAGCAAAGACCTGCGCGGGGTCATGGAGACCAAGGAAAAAAGCATCTTTTCCATCATCACCGGCGCAGGGAAACTGAGCAGAGACACCCTGGAGCGGGATCTGGAGAAAATCGCGGCCTACTATTTCAATCATGGGTATATCAAGGCCAAAGTGGGAGAACCCAGGATTGACATCAAGGAAAGCAATATCTTTATCACCATCCCGGTGGAGGAAGGCCCCCAGTTTAAAGTGGGCAAAGTCGATTTCACGGGCGAGCTGCTGGAGGATAAGGATAAGCTGCTTAAACTCATCGAACTCCCCAAGGAAAAGGTTTATAGCCGGGAAGTGGTGCAGCAGGATCTGACCTCCCTGTCCGATTTTTACGCGGACTTTGGATTCGCCAATGCCGACATCACGCCTTTGATTAAGGAAAATCCGGAATCCCTGACAGTGGACGTAACCTTCGAGTTCCGGAAAGGGCCGAAGGTCTATTTCGACCGCATCGAAATCGCGGGCAACGTCAAGACCAGGGACAAAGTAATCCGGCGGGAATTGCGAGTTTACGAACAGGAGATGTTCTCCGCCACCAAATTGAAGGAAAGCATCAAGAACCTGCGGCGCCTGGAATATTTTGAGGATGTGAACTTCAGCACCAATCCGGGGAGCGCGCCGGACCGGATGAATCTTAAGATCACCGTCAAAGAACGGCCCACCGGCACCTTCGGGATCGGCGCGGGCTACAGCACCCAGGACCGCTTGGTGGGGCTGGTGGAAGTCAGCCAGAACAACCTCTTCGGCCGGGGCCAGCAACTGAAATTACAGGGTATTCTGGGCGCGATATCCTCCCGGTTCCGGTTGAGCTTCACGGAGCCTTACCTGTTCGACCGGCCCTTGTCCACGGGGTTTGACGCCTTCTTCTGGGAGCGGGAATACTCCGAATACACGCGGAAAAGCAAGGGCGGGGATATCCGTCTGGCGCACCCCCTGCGTTGGAAGTATACCCGCATCTACGGCATGTATCGTTATGAAAACGTCAACTTAAGCGGCCTGCAGCCCAACGCCTCCCCGGTCTTGCAGGAGGCCGCCGATATTCATAATACCAGCGCCGTCTCCCTGTCACTCCGGCGGGATTCCCGGGATTCCACCTTCGCTCCCACCGGGGGCTCCGACAACAGTATCAGCGTGGAAATGGCGGGTTTGGGGGGCGATAGCGGATTTATGCGTTACATCGTGGAATCCGGCTGGTATTTTCCGCTATTTTGGAAAACCGTGGGCGTTCTGCACGGGCGCCTGGGATATTTACAAAGAATCCCGCCAAGAGCCCTGCCCGCGTACGAGAAGTTTTATCTGGGCGGCATCGATTCCATCAGGGGCTTTAAATATGCCGATATCAGCCCCCGGGACCCGGTCACCGGTGAGCGTATCGGCGGCGATAAATTCGTCCAGTTTAACGTGGAATACCGCTTTCCGCTGATTAAAAAGCTGGGAGTGATGGGCACCGTCTTTTTCGACGCAGGCCAAGTCTATGGCAGCGGACAGTCCTTTTTCAGCTCCATCCGCACCTCGGCGGGTGCGGGTTTTCGTTGGTTCTCACCCATGGGCCCGCTGCGGGTGGAATGGGGCTACAATATCGCGCCCAAACCTTTTGAGAAACACAGCGCCTGGGAATTCACCGTGGGCAGCCAATTCTGATCTCACGGCCTCAGGCCTTTTCTTTCCCTCACCAGTGATGGTGGATGATTCCGGTAAATATTTTAGGAGGCAAGTGCATGGTCAAATTAGGTTTCGGTTTGTTGTTAACCCTGGGATTGATTTTCAACCCCCTGTGCCTGGCTGCCGCGGATCTTAAGATCGGGGTGGTGGACAGCGCCGACATTCTGGAAAAATCCGCGGATGGCAAAAAAGTTCAGGATGTTCTCAAGCGCAAGGGTGAAGAATTGGGCAGGACCCTGCAAAAACAGGAGCAAGATATTGGCAAGGCCATGGAGGACTTCCGGAAACAGGCCGGGGTGATGAAGGAAGAGGCCAAAAAACAGCGCCAGGAAGAACTCACCAAACGGGCTAATGAGTTCCAGAAGAAAGTGGCGGACGCGGACAAGCAGATGAATCTGTTGAAACAGAAGGAAATGGAGCCCCTCCTGAAGAAACTGGAACAAGCGGTGGCCGATGTGGCCAAGGAAAACAAGCTGGAGATCGTTTTGGACCGCCGCGGCTCAGGTTTGCTGTACATGGCCCCCGCCATGGACATCACCGAAAAGGTCCGCAGCCGCTTCCGTTAATAGTGTCGCCGTGGAATATACCCTCGGAGAATTGGCGGCCCTTCTGGGAGGAAGGCTTCAGGGACCGGCTGACCTGAAAATTCAAGGCATTGCCGCCATCGACCGCGCCACTCCCCGGGACATTACCTTTATTACCCAGAAGCGTTTTGCCCGCCTGGCGGCCCAGAGCCAGGCGGCAGCTTTTATTGTGGGCCCGGATCAGGGCAGCCTGCCGCGGCCTTTGATCATTGTCGAGCAGCCTTACCTGGCCTATGCCCGGGCGGCCGCCCTCTTCGCACCACCCCTGAGCCGTTGGCCCGGCGTCAGCCCCCTGGCCTTTCTGGGCCGGGAGGTGGAGATGGGCCAGGACGTCTCCATCGCTCCTCTGGCTTATATCGGCAACGGCGTGCGCCTGGGGGACCGGGTGACCATCATGCCCGGCTGCGTCCTGGAGGATCTTGTAGAGATCGGCGCGGACAGCCTCCTTTATCCCAATGTCACCATCTTGCAGCGTTGTCTGGTAGGCCGGCGCGCCATTATCCACAGCGGCACGGTGATCGGCTCCGACGGCTTCGGCTTTGTGCCCGGGAAAGAGGGCCATACCAAGATTCCCCAATTGGGCATCGTGGTCATCGAGGACGACGTGGAAATCGGGGCCAACTGCACCATCGACCGGGGAGCCCTGGGAGAGACCCGGATCGGACGGGGCGTCAAGATGGATAACCTGGTGCACCTGGCCCACAATGTCACGGTGGGAGAGCATTCCTTCCTGGTGGCCCAGGTGGGGGTGGCCGGCTCCACCAAACTGGGGAAAGGCGTGGCCCTGGGGGGCCAAGCGGGGCTGGCGGGCCACATCGAGCTGGGAGACGGGGTGCAGGTGGCGGCCCAGTCGGGGGTCAGCCATTCGATACCAGCCGGCCAAACGGTGTCCTGGACTCCGGCCCGGCCCCATATGGAAAGTCTGCGGATTGTGAATCTCTTGTCCAAATTGCCGGAAATCCATCAGAGACTGAAAGACCTGGAGAAAAGAGTGTCGGACCTGGCCGCAACCACCGCAGAGGAGCCCCAAGAATGAGCAAGCTCCCCCTGAATATGGATGAGATCCAGCGCATCCTGCCCCACCGCTACCCGTTTCTATTGGTGGACCGCATCATCTCCCTGGAGGAGGGGAAACGGATTGTGGGCGTGAAAAACATCACCATTAACGAACCTTTTTTCCAGGGCCACTTTCCGGGACGGCCCATCATGCCGGGGGTGCTCATCATTGAAGCCATGGCCCAGGTGGGGGGCATCCTGGCGTTGGTCTCCACTCCGGAAAATCTGGGAAATCCTTCGATCTTTCTTCTGGGCGTCGATAAGGTGCGGTTCCGCAAACCCGTGGTCCCCGGGGATCAACTGATCCTGGAGTTGGAGACCCTGCGCAGCGGCCAGAAATTTTGGAAAATGAAAGGGAAAGCCCTGGTCAACCAGACCCTGGTGACCGAGGCGGAGCTCATGGCCTCCGTGGGCGTGGAGGGAGAGTGACAGCGCCTAAAGTTCATCCCACCGCCATCGTGGACGGAGCCGCACAACTGGGGCCGGGCGTAACCGTCGGTCCTTACTCCATTATCGAAGGCCGGGTGGCCATCGGTGAGAAGACTCAGATCGGCCCCCACGTGGTGATCAGGGATTTTACCACCATCGGCGCCCGGTGCCGCGTCTTCCAGTTTTCGGTGCTGGGGGAAATCCCCCAGGATTTGAAATTCAAGGGGGAGGAATCCCGGCTGATTATCGGCGACGACAATACCATCCGGGAATTCGCCACCATGCACCGGGGCACCGCCGGGGGCGGCGGCGTCACCAGGATCGGCAACCACAATCTGTTCATGGCTTACACCCACGTGGCCCACGACTGCCACGTGGGCGACCGGGTCATCATGTCCAACGCCGCCACCCTGGGCGGCCATATCATAGTGGAAGACCACGCCATTCTGGGGGGGCTGTCCGCGGTGCACCAGTTCGGGCGCGTCGGCCGCTATGCCTTCATCGGCGGCTGCTCCGCGGTGCATCGGGACGTGCCGCCCTATGCCATGGCCGTGGGCAACCGGGCCAAGCTGGTGGGCCTGAACCTGGTGGGCCTTAAGCGCGCCGGATTCAGCGACACTGCGCTCCAGGCCCTGAAGCGGTCCTATGAGATCCTATTCCTGTCCGAGTACAACCTGAAAGAGGCCATGGGCCGGGTAAAGCAAGAATTTCCCCAGGTGCCGGAAATCACCCATCTCCTCCACTTTTTGGAATCCTCAGAACGGGGGCTGCTGCCGGCGGATGTCCGAGAACATCGGCTTAATCGCGGGTAAGGGCCAGTTCCCTCTCCTCTTTGCCCAAGCCGCCAAGAAACAGGGGGTTCAGGTCATCGCCGTGGCCCACCGGGGGGAAACGGACCCGGCCCTGGAGGGGCTGGTGCACCGGCTCCACTGGGTTTACGTCGGCCAGCTGGGGAAGATCATCCGCATCTTTAAAAAAGAAAGGGTGAGCCGGGCCGTGCTGGCCGGGGGCATCAGCCGGGGCCGGCTCTTTAGGGAATTCCGTCCGGACTTGCGGGCGTTGAGCCTCATCCGCCGGGTGGGCGCGGGCCGGGACGACCGGCTGCTCAGGGCGGTGGCCGATGAAATCGAGGGGGAGGGAATCCGGATCGCGCCTTCCACCCTGTTTCTGGACGAGCTCCTGGCCTCTGAAGGGCAATTGAGCCGCCGGGCTCCCACCCCGGAGGAGCGCCGGGACATCGATTTCGGCTACGAGATCGCCAAAGAGATCGGCCGCCTGGACATCGGCCAATGCGTGGTGGTGCGCCGGGGGGTGGTGGTGGCCCTGGAGGCCATCGAGGGCACGGACGAGACCATCCGCCGGGGCGGGCTCCTGGCAGGACCCGGGGCCGTGGTGGTGAAGGTGAGCAAGCCGCGTCAGGATCTGCGGTTCGACGTGCCTGCAGTGGGCCTGGACACCATCCGCACCATGGCGGAGGTTAAAGCCGCGGTCCTGGCCGTGGACGCAGGGAAAAGCCTGATGTTCGACCGGGAGGAGATGCTTAAAGAGGCAAACGGGGCTGGTATTGCGGTCTGGGGGATTTAACAAACAGTGTTTGGTCTCACGCGGCAGACTTTTCCAAGGAGTAAGGTTGGATGAGGACCTCTGCCGGTATGCCCAAACCGGCGTGGAGCTTTCGGATCATCTCAATGGAGAGGGGGCGCTTCCGGCTGAGGATTTCGGAAACTCTGGCGCGGCTGCCTATATAAGGCTCCAGGTCCCGGCGGGACAGGCCGCGGCTCTCCATGGTATAGAGAATGGCGGCAATGGGGTCCGGCCAGGGGATGTCGTGGTGTTTTTCTTCGTAAGCCTCAATCAGGGTGGCCAGCACTTCCAGGAGGTCACCCTCCGGGGTGCCGGGGGAGGCGTCAAAAAGCCGCTCCACCTCTTGCAACGCGGCTTGATGATCCTGTTCCGTTCTGATGGGCCTGATATCCATTAGATTCACCTCCAGTCAGATCGTGGCGGCGTTAATACGATCATAGTCGCGGTGGGTCCCGACAAAGCGAATAAAGACAATTCCAAACTCGTAGTTAATCATCACCACCAAGCGATAGGTGTTGCCTTTAATATTAAAAACCACACGATTGTGGGCTACAATACTAACATTCCGATATACTTTTTTGATGTCGGCCGGTGACTTCCATGCGGCTTGCTTGACATCGGCATACCAGGCCCTGAGCGCCTGCTCCGCCGCCGGATGCCGTTCCCAGAATTCCTTGAGGGTCTTTCGGGAAATGACCCACATAGCAATAGTATATCGTGTTCCCAAAGTGGGAGCAAGAAGTCTTTGACTGGTTTTTGCCACTTGGTGAAAAAATGATCACCGACCAGGAAATCATCTTCAGGCTCATCCTGGCCTCCTTTCTGGGAGGGGCCGTGGGGCTGGAACGGGAGGTGCACGGCCGGCCCGCGGGCGTGAGGACCTATCTCCTCCTCTCTCTGGGCTCCGCCTTGATCATGATTATCTCCGAATACCTCTTCCATAAGTACCATGGCGGGGTTCCGGGCATCAATCTGCAGGTGGACCCGGGGCGCATCGCCGCCCAGGCCATCACCGGCATCGGTTTCCTGGGGGCCGGGGTAATCATCCGCAGTAAAGACACCATCCGGGGTTTGACCACCGCGGCCTGCGTCTGGGTGGTTTGCGCGGTGGGCCTGACTATCGGCGCGGGCTTTTATTTCTATGGCGGCGCGGTGGCGGCCATCACCGTGGTTTCTCTGGTGGGACTGAAACCGCTGGAGAAAAAATTGCCTCGGGATTGGTATCAGGAGATAACGGTGGTGTCCGCAGACCTGCCCGGCCAGTGGGAACGGATTCAGGAGATCATTGACCGGCACCGTTTAAAAGTCATCGATTTCGGCCTGAGTAATGACCTGGAAAAGAAGGAATTGACCCTGACCTTCCTGCTGCGGCAGCGGGCCGTGCACCCTCAACCCGAAGCCCTCCAAGAGGTCTTTGTTCTGGAGGGCGTCAAACGCGTGGATTTGAAATAGCAAAATTCCCGGGGGAGGCGGCAGCGGCCGCCTCCCCCGGATCCCCTCTTCCCCGCCGGTTTACCCTTTTTATCCGGCCGGATATTTACAAGACGTAATAAGGAATTGCACATTCTGAATCTCTGCGCTCTCTGCGTCTCTGCGGTAAAAAGAATCACCGCAGAGACGCAGAGGACGCAGAGAATTATTATGTGCAATTAATTCGGCTCTGTCTTTATCTCTTTGCCGTTTACTTCACAATCCGGGGCACGGAGGCAAACACGCCCACCTCGCTGGCCGCGGGGTTCATGTCCTTATAATCCTTTTGAAAAGGAGTGGGATTGCTGGTTTTATCCGTGCTGAAGTAATTCCCGTCCAGGGGTTCCATGGTCGCGTAACATTTTTTGCGGCAACTGGTACTCAGCGTTTGATCGCCGGTGGTGCAGTCGCTGGGACAGTCGACGGCCGTGATATCCACCGTAACGAACCCCTGGGTATAGACCGCGGGGGAGGTGTAGGCCGCGCAGGCATGGGCCTGGGACACTCCGGGGAGCAGCCTGGAGGCCAGCTTGAAGAAGGAATCCTGCGGCAGGGCCGAGGTTACCGGGGTGGTTTTATAGACCGGCAGGGTCACCCGCCATCTGCCGTTCGTATCCTTGTTGGCGTTATAACGGGTCTTCAGGAGATTATAGTTGCTTTTGATATTGTAGCCCCATTGCCATTCGCTGATGGGCCAGAGCCTGTCCCCCACTTTCTTCTGGGGAAACCCAAGCCCGCCGCTGACCCCGGCCCCCTTGATATACTTCTGCAGTTGCGTCAGGCTGAGATCCGACTGTTGCGGGACAATGAGGGTGGCCCGGGTGGTGTCCAGGCTGCTGCCGCCTCTGTCGTAGAATCTATAAGTCTTGGGAAGGGCCGCGTAGGCCGGCTTGGGTCCGATCTTATCCAGAATCCGGTGAATACCGGTGAATTGAATCGGGTTGTCGGTCGTCCCATCGCCGCTGGCCCAGGTGGACGGCACGGCAATGGGGGGGCCGATGGAACTGGTGCCCGCCAGGCCCAGGTAGGCCACGGCCGTGGCCTCCACCGCCTTCTCGGCTCCGGTCCCCAGGACGTTGCCGAAGAAGGTGGCCACCTTGGGATTGGTCTCCGTGCCGGAGCGATGCACCGTCACCTGCACGGCGTTCACCCCGGTGGCAACCGCGGAACAGCCGGTGGTGGTGAATTGCTTGGCGCTCAGGTCCCAGAGGCCCACAGTCACATCGGCCGGGGTAATCTTGATGGGATCCTCGGCTCCGAAGGTGTAATTCTTTTTGGCGCAATCGATGGCGGCCTGGGTGGCGGCAGGACAATTAACCGTGGCCAAGCCGCCGCCGCCATCCTGGATCAACTGCTTGGCTGCGGCCAGGGCCGCGCCGTCCGCCACGTTCTGCAGTTCGTTCCGCACCATGTAGAGCTGGCCCAGATCTATCCCCAGGGCCATAAAGCCGACGAACGCCAGTAAGCCCAAGGCGACAATGGGGGCAATGGCTCCCTTTTCTCCTGACGCCCCGAAAAGAAACCTGAATCTTTTCATGAACCCCTCCTCCTTTTAATTCTCCCAGCCTTGGGCCGGTAATGGTTTACCTATGCTGATCCGTTTTCCCTTAATTATTTATGTTTACAAATTTATTAAGATCGAAATAATCCGACAATCAAAATCATTAAACGAATAGTGTCACCACTCCAACGAGGAGTGTCACCACTCCCTGGCCATGGTGCACCTGGCTTGCAAATAGAGGATGTTGTCGATTCCCCCGGTAAACAAATTCTGGATTTTTGGCAGCATCATCAAATTTACCGGGATATTTTGCAGCGTTACCGTTAGCTGTGGGGGCGTAGGGGAAGTGTTCCAGGTGAAGGTGCAATTGCCGCTGGTCAAGGTGATGGGAGAACCGGCCGCATCCTTGATATTCAAATTCCTCAAGTAAGTCTGCATCCTGGTCCGGATATCGGTTTCGGTCCATGCCGCCACCACCGTCGCGCCGCTTATCTTCCCCTGGACTCCGGCCCGGGCGCCCTCCCGGGCGGCGTTGGTCAGGACCTCCTTTTCCCAAAAAAGAAAGCCCAGGTCGACGACGCCGGCGATGATCAACAGCAACAGGGGCAGGGCGATAGCCATCTCCACGACGACTGCCCCCCTTTCGCTCCGTAACCCTGAATGGCGTTTAATCGCCGCCACGACCGACCTCGTCTGCCTGCATAATAGAACCCCGGAGGGGTTGTGCCGTTAGAGCCGTCAACATCTCTGGACCTTATGCCTCGAAAATCAAAAGGGGGCGACCGAAGTCGCACCCCTGGGGTAGACAGAATGCCTCTGCGCAGACAGAATGCTTCTGCATTTCGGCAATCCCGCTACCTTGGCCCGGGGGCTGTAGGCCGGAGACTTTGCGTCCTACCCTTTCGGAGTAGTTTGCCGTTATCGATGCTTGGAACGATCCGTTACGTTACCGTCGTCTTTTAGATCCCCTTTGCTTGCCTCTCCGGAGCCGCGGCCGCCCGGAACTTAAAAGGGGCGGACCGAGGTCGCACCCCTGGGATAGACAGAATGCCTTGGCGCAGACAAAAAGCCTTTGCATTTCGGCAATCCCGCTACCCTGGCCCGGGGGGCTGTAGGCCGGAGACTTTGCGTCCTACCCTTTCGGAGTAGTTTGCCATTAACGATGCTCGGGAAAATAGACTTCTTTTATTGATGAATCGGCATGATCCTGGAAATCTTTAATTCCGGCGCGTTTGGGAATGCTCTCGTTTCCGGGACCCGAGGCGATAAGACCCTATTCAGGCAACACAGGAATACTCTTGAAAAACTCGGATAGGATATTCTTTCTTCAACCTGGCCGCCAGCAGGTGATGGGTGTCCCACGCCTGGTCTTTGGTCTCCGTGAGCACTACCAATGCGGGTTTGGACCAGCTTTTCGGGAGATAGAAAAAATTGGCCTCGAAAATGGCGGTCTCAAAGGCGTTTTCGTCCTTGCAAATAGTGGAGATCACGAAACGCCTGCGGGTGGGCAAGTTTTTAATTTTATTAAATAAGCCTTTCATCAGCGGTAAAACCCTGCCGAATGATTACTGCTCATGGTTCTTGGATTTCTTTTTGGACTTGCTTTTCTTTTTAGCGGGCAGAGAGGCAACAGAGCCCTTCCGTACTTTGGGGGAGCCGTTGCCGCCGGCCACAACCTGTTTGCCTAGATGTTTTTTGGCAAACCTGAGCTTTTCCTCTTGGGGCGGCAGCTTGGCGATGGGAGAACCCTCCAACTCAAAGCCTTTGGCGATCAGAGGCCGGAGATCCGCCCATTTCTGCTGGCTGCCCATCAAGGAGATGATGACGGCGTGGCCGTCTTTACGGAACAGGCCGACATACGTATGCCGGGAGGCCCTGGTAAAACCGGTCTTCCCGGCCACCGCCAGGGGGGTGGTAAAGAGGAAGCGGTTATGGTTGCGCAGTTCCCGCTCACCCTGGATGTGGTGATACTTGGTGCCCATGATCTTGGCCAGTTCGGGGTATTGCATGGCTTTGCGAAAAATGAGGGCCAGATCCTGGGCCGTAGAGTATTGGTTTTCCGCGGGCAGGCCGTTGGCGGTGGCCAGGGTGGTGCGATAAGCTCCCAAAGTCCGCACCCAGCGGGTCAGATCCTTGGCAAAGGTCTCTTCGCTGCCGCTCACCCGTTCCGCCAGGGCCCGGGCTGCGTCATTGGCGGAATTGAGCAACAGGGCATAGAGCAATTCCTCCACGGTATAGACCTCGCCGGCCTTGATGCCGATCTTGGAGGGCGGAGCCGCGGCCGCGTTGGCGCTGACCCTCACCTTATCGTCCAATTTCAGGTGCTCACACACGTACATGGCGGTCATCACCTTGAGGGTGCTGGCGGGAGGGAGGAAGAGTTGAGGGTTGTAAGCCAACAGGATGGCGCCGGTATCGGCGTCCATGATCACAAAGGAGCGGGCTGTGAGGTTCATGCCCTCTTCCGCCCTCGCCGCCAAAACCGGCGCCAGGAGCAGGAGGGCCAGAGCCGCGGCCCAAAGATGCTGCTTAAAGCTCAATCTCATGCATAACCCTGTGACGTGATCTAATGCCGATTCGCAATCAAACGGCGATTTTTTGCAGGGGCGAACCTTGTCTTCGCCCGGGCGTTCAGGGCGAACCCGAGGTCCGCCCCTGCGACTGCGAATGGGTATAAGCCGGGCGCCTCCAAGGGCCAACGGCCATTGATTTATTATTATGCTCAATCTGCGCGGGTTTGGCAATGCAGAAAAAGCCCGGCCCTGGCATTTGCCGAGATATCGGGCGGTTTTGCCGGGCCGCTTTTCCGCTTCAGGCTGCTTTTTCCAGTTCCAGGAGGTATTCCGCGGGCGGGAAAAATCCGGCAAACCGGCGCAGCTCCTTGCCCTCCGAGGAGAAGACGAGGGTGGTGGGCGCGCCTCTGACTTCCAGTTTCTGCACCAGGTCCATGCGGCTGCGGCCCTCGATGCGCACCGGGATAAACCGGGAATTTAAGGCCGCAGCCACCACCGGGTCCTGGTGGGTTTCCCGGTCCAGCCGGGCGCAATGGGAGCAGCCTTCCAGATAAAGTTCCAATAACAACGGACGGTTGGCCTTCTTTGCCTCTTCCTGGGCCTCTTCCCAATTACCGCGCCATTCAATGGTTGCCGCCATAAAGTCTCCTTTGCCTGCAGAATTCATCTTACCTTAATCATCTTCTCCAGGAAAAAAAGGGGCGGGGAGGAAAAGTTGCGGGTTGCGGGTTGCGAGTTCCGAGTTTTACCCAAGCTTGGTCTAAGCGGCGCTCGGCCTGAAGGTAAGGATACTATACAGGCCGACATAATTAATTGGACATTATCATTCTCTGCGTCCTCTGCGTCTCTGCGGTGATTCTTTTTACCGCAGAGACGCAGAGAGCGCAGAGATTCAGGATGTACAATTACTTATGACGCCTTGTGTAAGAATAATTCGCACAGGATAGAAAGCCTGTGCTACCGCTTAAAATGGGTGCGGATATATTCCGGAATTTCCCGGAGGTTCCGGATGCGGGGCACCTGAGCGTGGTGCAGGCAATCCCCCCGGTCGATGAGGATCACCGGCATGCCGATGGCCTGGGGGCCGGCCACGTCCGCTTCCGGGTCATTGCCCACGTACAGGGCCTCGGCAGGTTCAACTCTCAAGGCCCTGAGGGCATGGGCATAGATTTGGGGGTCGGGTTTGCGGATAAAATAACGGGAGGAAAGAACAATGGTGTCTAAATACTTATTTAAATCCAACATGCGGATTTCCGGTTCGCTGAAGACCCACTGGGCATCGGACACGACTCCCAGAAGATAGTCGCCGTTCAAGGCCTCCAGAACCGGCAGGGTGTCCGCAAACAACCCGAACCGGCGTCGGGTGAGGGACCTGAAGAGGCGGGCCAGCCACACCACCAGAGACCTTTCCGGCTGCTTGCGCCAGCCTTCCACCAGGATCTCCTCAAAGACCTGGAAGACATCGACTTCGCCGAAGGGACCGGGATATGCCATCATTTTTTCCGCGGTCTTTTCCTGATACTTGGCCGCCAACTGCTCCGGCTGGTAATAGATCTCGTAATAGCTCAAAAACTGGCTCAAGATGTGATACGTGGAGAAGTCCCACTCATCCGTCCAGATATCCACCAGGGTGCCGTAGAGGTCAAAGAGAACCGCCTGCATGGTGAGTACCGTTTTTAGTTTTTAGTTTTTAGTTTTTAGTTTTTAGTTTTTCGCTTTTCGCTTTTCGCTGTTCGCTGTTCGCTTGCCGTATTATTGCTTCTTACTTTGCGTCTTGGCGCAGGTCTGCTTTCCCGGAGCATGTGCTCATGCAATTTTTTCCCGGCCCTTAGTTCCTGTATTCCCTATCGTTTTTATCGGGAGATGGTATGATAAGGTAAAATCTTTTTGGTGGGTTTGGTGGTTTATTTATTTTTTTTTCTAACTCTTGCCGCGTCAGCGTACCAGGTGCTGGCCCTGGCCTGCCTGTGGAGCTTTTTCAACCGCTCCCGGCCCCCCCGCCCCTCCCCTCCCCTTCCCGGCATCAGCGTGCTGAAGCCGGTAAGAGGCCTGGAGGAAACCACCCGGGAATGCCTGGAGAGCTTTCTTACCCAGGACTACCAGCCCTTTCAGTTGATTTTCGGGGTTAAGGACCCTGATGATCCCCTGCTGCCCGTGCTCCGGCAATTGCAGGGGGCCTTTCCCCGGCAAGCGGTGGAAATTGTCATCTGCCCGGAAAACCTGGGCTTGAACCCCAAGGTGAGCACTTTGCGGCAGTTGGAGGCCCACGCTCGCCACGACCTCCTGGTAATCGCCGATCAAGACGTAAAAGTGGGACCAGATTTCCTCTCCCGGATAGCCGGGGCGCTCCTGGAACCGGGAGTGGGGGTGGTTTCCTGCCCTTACCGGAGCGGGCCGGTGCGGACCCTGGGCGCGGGGTTCGAAGCCTTGACCATTGCCGCGGATTTCATCCCTTCGGTGGCCACGGCCTTTTATGCGGAAGGCATCCGCTTCGCGTTGGGGGCCACCATGGGGATTACCCGCCAGGCCCTGGCCGCCATGGGCGGCTTTGCGCCCCTGGCCGATTATCTGGCTGACGACTACCAGCTGGGATGGCGGATCGCCCAGGCCGGCTACGGAGTCCGGCTGCTCCCCTACGTGGTGGAAACCTGGAATTCCAGGATGGGATTCAGGGAATACCTGGGGCATCAACTGCGCTGGGCCAGGACCTACCGGGTCTGCCGCCCCGGGGGCTACCTGGCCTACGGCATCACCCACGCCCTGGTTTACGCCGCCCTTCTCTTCCTGGCCTCGGGGATGGCTCCCTGGACCCTGGGGCTGCTGGGGGCCGTCCTCGCGGTGCGGGGAGCGCTGGCCGCTTTTTCCCAGGGCCGGGTCCTTCAGGGAAGGCTGCCCCGGCCCTATTTTCTCCTGCTGCCCCTGAAAGATTTCTTGTCCTGGGGCGTCTGGCTGTTGAGCTTCCTGGGGGACCGGGTTACTTGGGGGGGACGCGTTTACAAGGTTACCCGGGAGGGAAAGCTGGTACCGGAATGATAGAGTTTTCTGGCTTCTGTTTTCTGTTTTGCGCTTCATTAGTTCAAGGTTCAAGGTGTTTGGGGACCTTCGGCTCACTCATAAATCCTAAGAAATCAACCGGCCAAAACAGATGATTAAGAATACGGACCGTCGCATCAACTTGAGACCTCCGCAAATGACCTCTCTTGTCATTCTGAGGGAGCGGAGCGACCGAAGAATCTCGTTTTTGGCGGCAAAGCTTTTCACGGCGGTGCCGATGACCACAAGTAAATCGGAAATCCCGATCCCCCGGAAACCAGATTCTTCACTCCGCTTCGCTCCGTTCAGAATGACAGAAGGAGTTTTTTACAGAGGTCTCAACCTTGAACTTTGAACTTTGTACCTTGAACTTTGAACTTTTAGGACACATTATTTTTAGCAATTAAGGATTCTCCCATGGATATCGAGATTCTTGAGGAATTATTGGAGGAGGTGCGTTCGGGCCGCGTGCCGGTGGCCGAGGCCCTGGAGCGCCTGCGGGTGCTGCCGTTCGAAAACCTGGGCTTTGCCCGGGTGGACCACCACCGCCAATTGCGCCAGGGGTTCCCGGAAGTGGTCTTTGCCTCGGGGAAGAGCGTCTCACAAATCCGGGGCATCCTGATCGCGCTGCAATCCGCCACTGCCAGTATTCTGGTGACCCGGCTGACTCCGGAAAAGGCCCAGGCCCTCATCCCGGAATTCCCGGAAGGCCGCTACCATCCCGACTCCCAGGTGCTGACCATCACCCAGGGGGAGATTCCCGACCGGGGCCGGGGGGTGATCGTGGTCATCTCCGCGGGCACCTCCGACATCCCGGTGGCGGAAGAGGCGCTCTTAACCGCCCAAATCATGGGCCACCGGGTGGAGCCGCTCTATGACGTCGGGGTGGCCGGGCTGCACCGGTTGCTGGCCCACCAGGAGCTCCTGAGCCGGGCCACCTGCTTCATCGTGGTGGCGGGCATGGACGGGGCCTTGCCCAGCGTCGTGGGCGGGCTGGTGGACAAGCCGGTGATCGCGGTGCCCACCAGCATCGGCTACGGCGCGTCCTTCGGGGGCCTGGCCGCGCTCCTCACCATGCTCAATTCCTGCGCCACCGGCGTGGCCGTGGTGAATATCGACAATGGCTTTGGCGCGGGTTATCTGGCGGCTTTGATTAACAGAAAGGATTAGCTAAGGAATCGGTGGGCAGTGCCCACCCTACATTATTGCGTCTTACTTTGCGTCTTTGCGACTTTGCGTGAGGTTTATCTTTTTATACCAAGTTGCAGTCTATTGACAACTTATGATATGCTTTTCTCTGAAAGGAGAAGGGCATGCGGAAACCCAAAGAATTGCCGGAGGGCGCTCTTGA
>QZIZ01000131.1 GCA_003599195.1 Deltaproteobacteria bacterium
CTTTTGCCCGGAGATGCGGGCGAGCCTGTTGGAGGGTCTTAAAGGCGTCCCCTTTAAGGTCTATGATCAAGGAGTCTACGTGGCCACTACCGGCCCCAGGTTGGAGACCGCGGCGGAGATTAAGAAATTCATCCTGTTAGGCGGCGATCTGGTGGGCCAGACCCTGGTGCCCGAGGTCTTTTTGGCCCGGGAACTGGAGCTTTGCTACGTCGGCCTCACTTATGTGGTCAATTACGCCGAAGGCCTGCTGGACCGCCCCTACCAACCCGGAGTCCTCTTCGAGGGCCTGGCCACGCCCAAGGAGATGGCCCAAGTGGCCGTGGTGGAGGCGGCCTTTCCGGAAATTATCCTGAAGGCGCTCCCGGCCCTGGCCGCCGCGCCTCGGGCCTGCCCCTGCCCCCGGCTGCTGGAACGCTACCGTCTCCGGGGGGACCTCGGCGAGGATTGGCGCACATGGGTGAGATAACGGCCCACGTTGCACGCTGGGTGCTGCCGGTGAGCGGCCCTCCCATCGAAGACGGCGCGGTCCTGGTGTCCGGGGACCGGATTATGGCCGTGGGCCCGGCCGCGGAAATTCTCCGGGGCTTTACCGGAAAGGTCTCGGACCACGGTCCCGGAGCCATCCTCCCGGGTCTGGTCAATTGCCATACCCACCTGGAATTCTCCGCCCTGGCCGGGAAGATTCCTCCTCAGGAGCATTGGCAGGAGTGGCTGCAAAAGACCCTGGACGCCTTTCTCGAGGTTACTCCCCGGGAGAGGGAAACAGGCATCCGCCAGGGCATTGCCGCCCTGAGAAATAGCGGCGCGGCCCTGGTGGGGGATATCAGCAACACCGGGGAAAGCCTGCGACATCTGGCGGCGTCTCCCCTGGGGTATCAGCTTTTTCTTGAGTGCCTGGGCTTTAATCTGGTGGACCTGGGCCCCCTGGAGGAGGCTTTTCCCTTTTTTGCCGCGTCCCGGGCCGACGCCAACCCCTCCATCTCGGCCGCAGCCCATGCCCCTTACTCCGTCTCCCCGGCCCTGTTTAAGGCCATCAAGCGCTGGAACCGGTCCCGCAAGCGCCCCCAAAGCGTCCACCTGGCGGAGTCCGGAGCGGAAGGGGAATTTTTGGCGCAAGGCGACGGCTTTTTCAAGGAGCTGTTACAAAAGCGGGGCCGCTGGGTTTCGGAGTTCCGGCCTCCCGGCTTAAGCCCCGCGGCCTACCTGCACTCCCTGGGTTTCCTGGGGGAAAACACCCTGGCCGTTCACGGCGTCTGGCTCGATAACGTCGACTGCGCCCTGTTGGCCCGCACCCGCACCTGGGTCATTCTCTGCCCCCGGGCCAATGCCTACACCGCCGCGGGCGCGGCGCCGGTAGCGGAGTTAATGCGGGCCGGAGTGCCCCTGGCCCTGGGCACCGACTCCCTGGCGGGCAACCACGACCTGAACCTCTTCGGGGAGATGCTCTGGCTGTATCAAAACTACCCCCAATACCCCGAAGGCCTCTGGCTGCGCCTGGGAACCCTTCGAGGAGCCCAAACACTGCAACGGGAAAACGACTTCGGCAGCCTGGAGCCCGGCAAAAAAGCGGCCTTGGGCTTCCTGCCGCTCTCCGGGGAAAAGGACTATTGGGAAGAACTCTATACCCGCGGCGCCGCAGGTGAGTGGCAGTGGCTTAATTAAGGAAAATCTTGCTTTTAACTCGTAACTCGTAACTCGTAACCCGTAACTCTTCTAACAGGAGCAACCATGGCCGCTAAAGTACGTCTAGGCCGGATTCAATATCTCAACGTCCTGCCCATTTATTTTGCCCTGGAAAATCTCTTCGGGGAGAACGGCTTTGAGCTGGTCTCCGGCACCCCCGCGGACCTGAATGCCGCCTTGTGCCGGGGCCGGGTGGATCTGGGCTCCATCTCGGCCATGGAGTACGGCCGCGGCTCGCAGGATTATCTGCTGCTGCCCGATCTTTCCATCAGTTCCCGGGGACCGGTGGGAAGTGTCCTCCTCTTCAGCCGGGTCCCCCCGGCTAAACTGCACGGCCGCCCCCTCCTGGTGAGCGCCCATTCCGCCAGCGGGGCCGCGCTTCTTAAAGTCTTGATGTCCGAGCTTTACGGCGTTCAACCCGTCTACCGCCAGGGGCCGGTGGCGGAGGCCGCGTCCGCGGCAGATTCCGGGGTCCTGGCCATCGGCGACGAGGCTTTGCAATTGCAGCTCCAGGGGAGTTGGAACTATGTTTTGGACCTGGGCGCGGCCTGGCAGGAGTGGATCGGCCTGCCCTTTGTCTTCGGGGTCTGGGCCGTGCGCCGGGATTATGCCGCGGCCTGGCCCGAGAAGACCGCGGCCATGCACTATCTCCTGCTGCGCTCCCGGGACTGGGGGATCAAGGCCTTGCCGGAACTCAGCCGCCTGGCTGCGGCCCACCTGGGCCGCCCGGCCCCGGAACTGCTCTCCTATTTCCAGCAACTGGATTATTCCCTGACCCCGGAACATGAAAAAGGCTTACAGATCTTCTTTAATCTTTTGTATAAACAGGGAGAACTTGCCGAAGTGCCGCCCTTAACCTATTTTCAGGAGTGAAGGGCTGATGGAGGAGAAGACGTAAAATAATCAGTGATCAGTCATCAGTGAACAGTAATCAGTTGTTTTTCTGGCTACTGGCCACTGATTACTGATCGCTGATCACTCTCTCAATCTCTTTCCTCAATAAGGATATTCACATGGGATACCGCCACTTGCAAGACTTCATCCGCCGCCTGGACCAGGCCGGGGAACTGGTGCGCATCAAGGAGCCGGTGAGCCCTTACCTGGAGATTACCGAGATCACCGACCGGGTCTGCAAGGCCGGAGGGCCTGCCCTTCTTTTCGAGCAGGTCCCGGGTTACGACCTGCCGGTCTTGATGAACGCCTTCGGCTCCATGAAGCGCATGTGCCTGGCTTTGGAGGTGAACTCCCTGGACGATATTGCTGCGGAGCTTCTCTCCTTCATGGAGGCTGAGGCCAACACCTTGATGAAGAAACTGCAGCTCCTTCCCAAGCTGGCGCGGCTGGGCCGTATGTTTCCCAAGACCGTATCCCGGGCCCCCTGCCAGGAAGTGGTTTTTACCGGCGAGCAGGTCAACCTCAGGAGTCTGCCGGTTCTCCACTGCTGGCCCGAAGACGGCGGTCCCTTCATCACCCTGCCCGGGGTCATCAGCCATCATCCGGAGACCGGCAAGCGCAATGTGGGCATGTACCGCCTCCAGGTCTACGACGCCCGCACCACCGGCATGCACTGGCACCGGCACAAAGGCGGCGCCCAGCACTACCGGGTGGCTTCGGCCAGGGGGGAAAACCTGCCGGTGGCGGTGTCCATCGGCGCCGATCCCGCGGTAATTTACGCGGGCACCGCGCCTTTGCCGGAAGACATCGACGAAATCATCTTCGCCGGTTTTTTACGGGGGGAGCCGGTGGAGATGGTCAACTGCCTCACCCAGCCGGTGATGGTCCCCGCGGAGAGCCAGATCGTCCTGGAAGGCTACGTGGCCCCGGGTGAGCTGCGCCGGGAAGGCCCCTTCGGCGATCATACCGGCTACTATTCCCTGGCCGACGACTACCCTGTGTTTCACGTCACCGCCCTGACGCGGCGCCGGGACGCGGTCTATCCCGCCACCATCGTGGGGCGGCCTCCCATGGAGGATTGCTTCATCGCCAAGGCCACGGAGCGCATCTTTCTGCCCTTGATGAAAAAGACACTGCCGGAGATCGTGGATCTCAACCTGCCGGTGGAAGGGGTCTTCCATAACCTGGCCTTCGTCAGCATCGACAAACGCTATCCCGGCCATGCCCGCAAGGTGATGCACGCCCTCTGGGGCCTGGGGCAGATGATGTTCACCAAGATCATCATTGTTTTCGACCGGGAAGTGGATGTCCAGGATATTAGTCAGGTCCTCTGGCGCCTGGGAAACAACGTGGACCCGAAGCGGGATATAGTCTTTGCCGAGGGGCCGGTGGACGTGTTGGACCACGCCTCGCCGCTGCCCCATTACGGCTCCAAGATGGGCATCGACGCCACCCGCAAGGGACCGGAGGAAGGCTTCACCCGGGAATGGCCCCCGGTCATCGACATGGACCCGGAAGTCAAACGCAGGGTGGACGAGCTGTGGCCGAAGCTGGGACTGCCATGAACCGCTACGTGGTGGCCGTCACCGGGGCCTCCGGCATGATCTACGCCCGGGAGCTGTGCCGTTATTTTGCGGCCCGGCCGGACCTGGAGCTGCATGCGGTAATTTCCTCCGCCGGGGAGCAGGTGCTCTCCCTGGAATTGGGGCTGACCCCCGGGGATCTGGCGCCCCACGCCATCTGGCACCGGGTGGATGATTTCACCTCTTCCCTGGCCAGCGGCTCGTTCCGGGCCCGGGCCATGGTGGTGATTCCCTGCACCATGGGCACTATGGGAGCCATCGCCCAGGGGGTGGGCCGCAACCTGATCCACCGGGCCGGAGAAGTCTGCTTGAAAGAGAAGCGGCCCCTGATCCTGGTGGTCCGGGAAACTCCCTTTAGTCTCATCCACCTTAAGAACCTGACCCGGGCCGCGGCTGCAGGGGCCACCATCTTCCCGGCGTGCCCCGGGTTCTACCACCGCCCCCAAACTCTGGAAGAGTTGGCCCGGCAACTGGTGGGCCGTATCCTGGACCACCTGGGTCTGGAGCATCGGCTGGGGCCGCGTTGGGGAGAAAAGAATGATTAACCGCAGAGGCGCAGAGGACCGCGGAGATACGCAGAGAAATTTTTATTTATGGGCTCGGCTGCGCCGGGACTAGATGTAAGGCATATTGATCAACAGACCAAAAAAGGCAGCCGCACTGTCGGCGCGGCTGCCTTTTGGTTAATGGATTAACAGCTTATCGAGGTTCGAAGGGATCCCGGTTCAGGAAGAGAGCGATGGCATCCGGATTCCCTGCTGCGCCCACCGGCGGGTGGATGTAAAACGGCTTGACCGGTTCCACAATCGTCGCATTGATATTGGTTGTGGAATTTTGCCGCAAGAACTTGTTCCTGGCGGTATCGGTGGCCCCTTGGACGTTGGGAGCCGCGCCGGTCTGGGGAATAAACAGTTCCGGGTGGTCAAAGGGAGCGCGTTCGAAAACCACTCTCTCATCAGTCAGACCCCGGACCAGGAAAGCAATCAGGTCATCCATATTGGTCTGGCCAGCGGGCAGCACGAACTCCGGAATGGCAGCGATGTCCGCATCCAGGAAGGGCCGGTTCGTGGCCGGGAAGTTGCCGCCCCGGGTGTAGAACTCGATGGCCTGGCGCAGGGTGGAGTCGCCGCCGTCATGGAAGTAGGGGCCGGTGAAGGGCAGGTTGCGCAGGCTGGCGGCCTTGAACGCCCCCTGGACAACCTTCCGTTCGATGATGGGAGGTTGTAAACCGAAGTTCACCGGATTCCCGGCTTCGTCGAACGCGTTGTTGGGCACGAATTTGCCCACATCATTCGGCAACTGATTGTTCCTCTTCATGAAAAACAGTTCCGTGTAGGACAGCGGCAGCCCGTTGGGGAAGCCCTGCGTGGGAGGCGCATTGCCGCCCCGGCCGATATCCTCCTCGGTGGGCCGCCGGGAAATGTTGTACATGCCATTGTCATAAAAGCCGGCTTGGCCGTCACCCAGAACCATTAATTCGACGATGTCCTGGGGAATGCCCCGGGAGTCCGCGCCCACGTTACGGAAGGAGTGGTTGGTGGTCTCCGGCAGCCGGTGGCAATTGTTGCAGCGGCCTTCAACGATGAAGAGGTCCAGCCCCCGGCGGGGGTTGCCCCTTTCCCCGGGAAGGGGATTCAGATCGGGGGGATTCGGGTCCCCCTGGTTTCTTTTGGTCATAAAGCGGTCGAAGGGAGTGTCGTCGGCAATCAGGGTCTTCTCATATTCCTGAACCGCCAGCCCGAAGAACAGGGCGAAGTTCGTCTCCATCAAGGTGAAGCCGTTGATCAGCGTGTTGCTCGGGTCCTTCCAATATGCCTGTTTGAAGGCCTTTTGGATCAGTTTCAGGTAGGTGGTTTTCAGACCGGGTAAAGGATCCCGTGAGAGCGGACCCAGCAGGCTGTCCGTGGTCGACACTTTCTGGTAACCCAGGGGCCGCAAGCCCAGCATTTTTTTGCCGAGAGCCGGAAAGCTGCGGCCGCGCCAGGACATCTCGAATTCACTCAGGGGCGGTCCCACCGCCTGGGAGGCCAGGCTGCTGTTGGGGATGCGGATGAGTTGCTGCTGCAAGACTCCGCCCACGTTTCTCCAGACCATCGAGGTCCGGTCCCGGAAACCGAAGGGATTGACGCCGTTAAAGATGGCGCTGGCCCGGCCGTCCCAGAAGTTGTCGAAGTTGAACGCGGCGTTGATCGCAGTGGGAGCGTTTCTGGGCTCCACCCGGCGGATGCCGGTAAACCCCGGGATGGGATCGGGGGTGATGACCGTGCCCAGGTCCACCGGCCCGTCGATTCCCTGGAATTGAGTCAGGACCACGCCCATGGAACTGAAGACGTCATTGGTGTCCTTCTTGAGGGTCTCCAACTCGTTGGCAGGATCATTCTGGTCCACCGGAGCGGTGCGCGGGCTCCGTAAATGGAAGGGGAAGTCGGGCGAGGCGGCGCTGAAGTCCGGGGCGAAATTGGGATGCCCGGGCACCCCCTCGAAGTTGTTCCCGAAAATGACGTCTCCTGCGAGAGTAGCGGGGTTGAGCATGTTGCGGCGGCGGATGTCGGCGCCCGCGTTCCAGTGGCAGGAGGCGCAGGCCTGGATGCCGTCGGAACCCACCTGCATGTCCCAGAAGAGGGCCTTGCCCAATTGTTTCAGGGCATTGAAGTCCCTGACAAACTGGCCGATGTTGGCGGGGACGATGAGGGGGACGTCCTTAAGCGACAGTGGGTCAATAATATCGATGGGGTTCGCCGGTTCGGGAGGCTCAACCTGAGCCTTGATTGGCGCCGGCATCATGATCAAACCGGCCAGGACCGGCAACAGCAGCCACCGGCTGAATTGACCTCGGGCGAATTTTTTCATCACCATGATTTTTCCTCCAAATTAAGAGTTACGGTAATCGGCCAACTCGATTCCCAAATTAAGAATGAAGAAGAGTTGGTAAGATAAGTTCTGGGCGCTCAAAGGATAACGGGTCGCCTCCTGTTGCGGGATTCCCTTTTGGCAGCTATTTTCAGAGATCAAAGGTCAATGGCCCCGATATCCGACAGAAACAATATATAAAGCAAGATCGTGGCTGCGGACTTTATTCCAGGGCGAAGGCATGAGATCGGCAACCGCACAGAGGACAAGGCTTTGGTAGCAAGTATTACGGTTCCGGCATTTCATCCCTCCTTCCTTAACAAAATTATTTCAAAGCTTTCATATAAAAATTAGCGATCTTGCTTTGTCGTTACAATAGGCTTAATTACCTAATTTTAAATAATTATTTTCAAAAGTTACTTTTGTGTTTTTCTTATTATTCAGTGAAATATCTTTAGTAATAGTGGTCTGATTGCCTACCGTAAATAGGCAAAGATACCTATTTGAGGATACTAATCGCTCTTATTTCGATGCCTGAAAATTTACTGTACTGGACAGGTTAAAATCAGGTTGGCTTGGTTCATTCCGGTTCTACCCGGATCGAGCGCCTTGGAGGGCTTTTATGCGTCAGTTTTTTCAAAATGTCTGGGAAATTTTGGACATGATCAAGATCGGACATAGCGTCCTGGCCCTGCCCTTTGCCTTCATGGGGGCCATGCTCGCGGCCCGGGGCTGGCCGGACCTGAGAACCACCATCTTCATCCTCCTGGCCATGGTGGCCGCCCGGAGCGCGGCCATGGCCTTTAACCGCCTGACGGACGCCGCCTTTGACGCCGCCAATCCCCGGACCGCATCCCGCTCTCTGCCCCAGGGGCGGCTGCAAAAGGGAGCGGTGCGCATCTTTGTGGCGGTGAATTGCCTGCTCTTTGTCTGGGCCGCGGGACAACTCAACCGGGTCTGCTTGCTTCTCTCTCCCCTGGCCCTGGCCGTGGTCCTGGGTTATTCCCTCACCAAAAGATTTACTGCCGCGACCCATTTTATCCTGGGCCTGGGTCTGGGTCTGGCCCCGGTGGGAGGCTGGCTGGCGGTGCGGGGCGACCTGAGCCTTCAGGTCCTGGTGTTGGGGGTGGCGGTCCTTTTTTGGGTGGCCGGCTTCGACATCCTTTATGCCCTTCAGGATGAGGAGTTCGACCGGCGCACCGGGCTGTGGTCCCTGCCGGCCAAGGTGGGTTCCTCCCGGGCCCGGGCCCTGGCGGCAGGATGCCACCTGGCCGCGGCCATCGGCTTTTTTATTACCGGCCGGCTGGCGGGATTGCAGGGAGCATACCCGGCGGCGGTGGTTTTGGGAGCCATGCTTCTGGCCGGGCAACATGTGCTCCTGGTCTGGCGGGGAGCCACACGGCTGCCTCCCGCTTTTTTTACCATCAACGCCCTGGTGGGGGTGGGGTTGGGCCTCGCGGCCTGGTTGAGCCTTATCTCCTAAATCTTGTTCTTTTTTCTGCCGAAGATGATTTTATCCTTGACAAAAAAAATGCTGAGCGCTTAAAATGGGGTTGCCTTGAAAAGGAGAAAGGATTGGTCTTGAAAATTCTGGAAAGGAGGGATGGGGGAAACTTAAAACAGGTGTAATTCAAGGCCCAACCAACATTTCTTCAAAGATTAAGGGGGGATAATCTAATGAAAAAAAGCTATGCTGTTGCCGGAATCATGATTCTGGCAGCCGTCCTGTTGGTCCTGCCTGTCGGGGCCAAGGCGGAGATGTACGTGGAAGCCTACCTGGGCGCCAGCCTTCCGGATAACATGAACGATAGGACTGCTATCGTGGCGCACAACTTTGGTCAGGTTGCGGCGGGTAATTTCCCCGGACATCCCCAGCCTGCGGTTATCGGTGGCGTGAAGATCGGCACCTGGTTTGTCAAAGAGGGGTTCCTGGGCTACAACTACCCTGATTGGATGAAGTATCTCGGTTTTTACCTGGATTTCTCCTATCATCGCCTGGATCTCAAAAACCAGAATTTTAATACCGGCATCTTCGCCGGCGGCGCTTTAGTCGGCTTCAACAACACCGATTTCAGATCCGAAGGCACGGCGGCCACCCTGGCCTTCATGTTTGCCGCCCGCTATGGCTTCTTCAAGGATAGCGAAGTTCCCTTCGGCCGCTTGCAGCCTTATATCGGCGTAGGCCCGGCCATCATGTGGACCACCCAGGAACCGAAGGTCACCTTCCGTTCCACCGGTCATAACGTTGACTTTGATTCCGAGGGCTCCACCAACATCGCCCTGGCCGTTGACGCCGGCGTCCGTTACATGGCCCTCAAGAACGTCTCTCTCGACCTGTCTTTCAGATACCGTTATACCAACCCCAGCTACAGCTATACCGGCGTTATCTCTGGCCCGGGACAGTCTACGGCCAGCTTCAGGTATGAACCGACTTTGAACCTGTTCAGCGTCCAGTTGGGTGCGGCGTACCACTTCTAAGAAGAACTTGTAGCTCATCCAAAGGCGGCCTCTGGGCCGCCTTTTTTATTGGCGCGGCTCCTTAACCGCCGGGACGCCCTTGTCTCCCCATACCCAATTTGATATGTTGTGGCGCGAATATTCAAAAACTAAAAACTAAAAACTAAAAACTAATAACTGCCTTATGTTCCTCCAACAACTCCTCAATGGCCTCACCGCCGGCGCCGTCTACGCCCTCATCGCCTTGGGCTATACCATGATTTACGGCATTCTGGGCCTCATCAATTTCGCCCAGGGGGAGATTTACATGTTCGGGGCCTTTGTGGCGGTCCTACTCCTGGGCGCCGGGGTTAATTTCTTTCTGGCTTTTATCGGGGGCATGGGGGCCGCGGCCTTGCTTGGTGTGGCCCTGGAGAGAGTGGCCTTCCGGCCCTTGCGGGGTTCCCACCCCCTGGTCCCCTTGATCAGCGCCATCGGCGCCTCCATTTTCCTCCAGAGCCTGGCCTTGCTGCTCTTCGGCCCCAATGACCGGCCTTTTCCCATCCAGTTTACCTTCAGCACCATCACCATCGCCGGGCTGCCTCTCTCCAGTCTGCAGGGGGCGATTTTGCTCGCGGCCCTGGGCTTCATGGCCCTGCTGGTGGTCTTTGTGCGTTACACCCGCTACGGCAAGGCCATCGTCGCCTGCGCCCTGGACCGGGATACGGCCCGGCTGATGGGCGTCAACGTCGACCGCATGGTGGCCCTCACTTTTCTCATCGGCTCCGCGCTGAGCGGCGCCGCGGGCATCATGATGGCCATTTATTACAACGCCACCTATCCCCGCATGGGCCTGCTCCCCGGCCTCAAGGCCTTCAGCGCCGCCATCCTCGGGGGAGTGGGGTCCATCCCCGGGGCCATTCTCGGGGGTTTGCTCCTGGGGGTGGCGGAGAGCCTGGGCGCGGCCTATTTTTCTTCCGGATATAAAGACGCCATCGCCTTTGCCATCCTCATCCTGGTGCTCCTCTTCAGGCCCCAGGGAATTCTCAAGGGCCGGGGAGACTGAGATGTCCGCCTACTTACTGCACCTGGCCATCCTGGGGGGGATTTACGTCATCCTGGCCATCAGCCTGAACCTGATCATCGGCTACGCCGGCCAGGTCTCCCTGGGGCACGCCGCGTTTTTCGGCATCGGCGCCTACGTCTCCGCGCTCACCTCCCTGCACTTAAACTTTCCCTTTCCCCTGGCGGCCTTGAGCGCCATTCTCTTTTCCGGCGGCTGCGGCTTCTTGCTGGGACTGCCCACCCTGCGCCTCAAGGAGGATTATCTGGCCATCGTCACCCTGGGCTTCGGGGTGATCGTGGACCTGGTCTTCCTCAACCTGGAGATCACCGGCGGCCCGGATGGTCTGGCGGGCATCGCCCCGCCCCGCATTTTGGGAGTGAGTTTCCGGGCGCCGGGCATGTATCTTCTCCTGGTCCTGCTGGCGGTGATACTCACCTTGATCCTCACCTACCGGCTGGTCAATTCGTATCACGGCCGGGCCTTGCGGGCCATCCGGGACCATGAGGTCACCGCCCAGGTGATGGGAATCAACACCCCGGCCTACAAGGTGGCCATTTTTACCCTGGCCGCGGCCCTGGCCGGGATGGCCGGCTCGTTGTACGCCCACTATATTACTTTTATCAATCCCGAGTCCTTCGGCCTCCACACCTCCATCCTGGCCCTGTGCATGGTGGTCCTGGGGGGCATGGGGTCCATTGCCGGCGCGGTGGTGGGCGCGCTGGCCCTCACCGTCCTGCCGGAGATGCTGCGCCAGTTCAAGGCCTACCAGGACCTGATTTACGGCGGTCTGCTGGTCGCCCTCCTCATATGGCGGCCGGAGGGCCTCTTGGGCAAAGGCAAGCTGAGTTTGAAGTTTATCAGCAGGGAGTGAGGATTAACTGGTGGAGCGGGCCTCCGTGCCCGCTCCCACGAGATATTATTTCCTCGGATTCCCAAATGAGAGCTTGAACGAAAAACGCAAAACGAGACAACAAAACCAAAATTTCACCGTGCTTACTTTAAAAAGCGTCCAGGCCGGCTACGGCAAATTAATGGTCCTCAAGGGAGTCTCCCTACATGTGCGCGCCGGCGAGGTGGTGACCCTGATCGGCGGCAACGGCGCGGGGAAAAGCACCACTCTGCGGGCCATTTCCGGTTTGCTGCCGCCTTTTAGGGGCGTGGTGGAATTTAACGGCGCGGACCTGACCCGGCTGCCGCCGGAGCGCATCGTCACCTTAGGCCTGGCCCTGGTGCCGGAGGGCCGCCGGGTTTTCGCCACTCTCAGCGTCACCGCCAACCTGGAGTTGGGGGCCTTTCACCGCCGGGACCAGAAACAGGCCCGGAAGGATTTGGAAGAAATCCAGGAGCGTTTTCCTCTGCTCAAAGAGCGGGCCTCGCAGCCCGCGGGCACTTTAAGCGGCGGTGAACAGCAAATCCTGGCCATCTGCCGGGCCTTGATGTCCCGGCCCCGGCTTTTGATGCTGGATGAGCCTTCCATGGGCCTGGCCCCCCTGATGGTGAGCCGGGTCTACGACATCCTCCGGGAACTGAAGGAGGAAGGCACCACCCTGCTGCTCATCGAGCAGAACGCCCGCGCGGCCCTGAAACTGGCGGACCGGGGCTACGTCCTGGAGACCGGCCGCATCATCCTGGACGGCTCCGCCGCGGAGCTCCGGGACGACCCGGAAGTACAACGAGCTTATTTGGGTAAAGGCTACCGGGAAGTTTGGGAATGAGACCGCCGATGAACGCCGATACACACTGATGATCTCCGTTTATCGGCGTGCATCGGCGGTTAAAATAGATTTGTGACGATATGGAATTATTAACAGTCAATCATCTCACCAAACACTTCGGCGGCGTCAAAGCCGTGGACGGGGTCTCCTTTGCCGTCGAGCCCGGCGAGATCATCGGCCTCATCGGTCCCAACGGCGCGGGCAAGACCACCTGCTTCAACCTCATCAGCGGCCTTATTCCCCCCACCGGCGGCGAAGTCAGCCTGCAAGGGGAAAGCCTGGGGACCCTGGCCCCCTACTACCGGGCCCGCCGCGGCCTGGCCCGCACCTTCCAGAACATCCAGCTCTTCTCCGGCATGACGGTCCTGGAAAACGTTCTCACCGGCTGCCATCAGCGCCAGGAGGTGGGCGGGCTGAGGGCTTTGTGGCCCGGGGCCAAGGCGCGGCGGGCCGAAGCCCGGGCGGAAGAACTGGCCCGGGAACTGCTGGAGTTGGTGGGACTGGCGGAGAAGGGGGATTTTCCCGCGGACGCCCTGGCCTACGGCGAGCAGCGTCGCCTGGAAATCGCCCGGGCCTTGGCCCAGGAACCCCAATTGCTCATGCTGGATGAGCCTGCCGCGGGCCTCAACTCCCGGGAGACCGAAGACCTCATGACCCTGCTCACCCAACTCCGGGAGCGGGGTATTACTTTGCTGATCATCGAACACGACATGACCCTCATCATGGGTCTCTGCCACCGGGTGGTGGTCCTGGACCACGGCCAGGTCATCGCCGTGGGCCCGCCCGCAACGATCCGCCGCGACCCCCGGGTGATCGAGGCCTACCTGGGCCGGGAGGATTAAAGGATCGGTTTCTGGGTTTGGTTTTTGAGTCTCTTATAAAAATTTTGTCCGATAAGTTTTTTTCTTTATGAGGGAGCGAAGCGACCGAAAAGTCCCCTCCCCCTTGAGGGGGGAGGGTTAGGGTGGGGGTGGCGTCTTTTGGGGAGCTTTAGGGCCGCACCCGCCAAAACGTAAAACGCAAAACGGGGCATAAAATGGCGATCTTTGACAGCGACGCGGAACTGATGGACCGCCGGGACCTGGCGCAACTGCAGCTCGAGCGCCTCCAGGCCACCCTCCACCGGGTGTATAAAAACGTCAAGTTCTACAAAAAGAAATTCGACGAAGTCAAGTTCCTGCCGGAGGATTGCCAGTCCCTGGAGGATTTGTCCCGCCTCCCCTTCACCACCCGCCGGGACCTGGCCGAGAGCTACCCTTATGAAATGTTCGCGGTGCCCCTGCGGGAGGTGGTGCGCATCCATTCCTCCACCGGCAGCCCCGGCGCGCCCATCGTCATGGGCTACACCGCCCGGGACTTGCGCAACTGGGCGAAACTCGCGGCCCGGGTCCTCACCGCCGCTGGGGTGGACCGGGATGACGTGGTCCAGGTGACCTTGAGCTACGGCCTGCTCACCAGCGCCTTCGGCCTCCATTACGGCGTGGAGCTTTTGGGCGCGTCGGTGATCCCCACCGGCCCCGGCGGCACCGCCCGGCAGGTGGGGATCATGCGGGACTACCGCACCACCGTGCTGGTGTCCACCCCCTCCTACGCCCAGGTGCTGGCGGACCAGATGGAGGCCCAGGGGGTGGACGCCAAAAATATGCACCTGAAGCTGGCGCTGCTCGCGGGAGAGCCCTGGACCGAGGAGCAGCGCCGGGAGATCGAGTCCCGGCTCTACCTCACCGCCCTGGACCACTACGCCCTGTCCGAGGCCATGGGTCCGGGGGTGGCGGGCGAGTGCGAACACCGCCGGGGCATGCACCTCCAGGAGGACCACTTCTTCCCGGAGGTCATCGACCCCAAAAGCGGCGCGATCCTGCCTGCCGGGGAGTTAGGGGAACTGGTCCTCACCACCATCACCAAGGAGGCCGTGCCCCTGGTGCGCTTCCGCACCGGCGACCTCTGCCGCCTGCAATACGAACCCTGCCCCTGCGGCCGCACCCTGGCCCGCATCAGCCGCATCCAGGGCCGATCCGACGCAGTGGTCATCGTTAAGGGCATCAATATCTTCCCAGGCCGGGTGGGGCAGATCCTGGCCGGCATCCTGGGAGACGAGCCTTTGTACCAACTGGTCATCGGCCGGGAGGGCCACCTGGACTATCTGGAAGTGAAGATCGAAGTGCGGGAAGGTCTCTTCTTCGACAAGATGACCCAGCAGCGGGAATTCCTCCTGCAACTCACCCGCAAACTGGCCGAAGCCATCGGCGTCCAACCCCGGGTCAAACTGGTGGAGCCGAACTCCATCGCCCGGGACCGGGAGACCTCGCCGTTGGTGATTGATTTAAGGAAGTGAGTCTTTCACGATAATCTGCAGGGCGTCATAAATAATTGCAGATCCTGAACCTCTGCGCTCTCTGCGTCTCTGCGGGAAAAAGAATCACCGCAGAGTCACAGAGGACGCAGAGAATGATCACCTCCTCCAGGAAGAAGAACCCCTGGAAACCCGGCGGATGCTGTAAAACTTCCTATAATCGAACTTCCTGTTTTTCCTTTATTCCCCATAGTCATCACCAAACGTAGCCCATAGATTAATATTTATTCGACTAAACAAAAAGAAGTATAGGGATAGGTATTTTTACTAGCTCTGTAAAAGATTTTAAAAAGGAATTTCGGCAAATTAAACCCACTATTTAGGCCTTTTGTCCTATTGAACCGTATTTAGTTGAGCATTAAAAATAAGACCAAATATTTTCAGCATTATGCCGTTGCCACGGGGAACTTAAATTCTGCTCTTTCCCAAAGAAGTAACCTTTGAAGAACTCCTTAATTTTGAATCAATTGCTAACCTTTCAAAGGGAGGAACTATCATGTGTAGGTCGAAAAGCTCAATGTTGACTCTGTTGGCGGCCTTGGCCGTCCTCACCGCCGGGCTGGCGGCCGGGGCCCAAGCCGCGGCCTTGCCGGGCGGGTCCCTGGACCCGACCGCTATTCCGAAGTATGCGGAACCATTAACTATCCCGCCGGTAATGCCCAAAAGCACCGCGCCTAAAAGGGGCATCGATTATTACGAGATCGCAGTGCGCCAGTTCCAACAGCAGGTCCTGCCCACGGGTTTTCCCACGACCAAAGTATGGGGCTATGGTTCCCGCACCGCTCCCACGAACACCTTCAGCTACCCCGCCTACACCATCGAGTCCAAAGTGAACCGCCCGGTCAGGGTCAAGTGGATCAACGAGCTGAAGGATCTCGATCCCAATTCCCCCACCTTCGGTAATTTCCTCCCCCACATTCTGCCGGTGGACCAGACCCTGCATTGGGCCAACCCCACCCGGGTGGGCAACGACGGCGCCATCGACAGCCGCCCGGATTTCACCGGGTTAGGGACCCCCGGTCCTTATACCGGCCCGGTGCCCATGGTGGCCCATCTGCATGGCGCCCACGTGGGCGAGGAAAGCGACGGTTTCCCCCAGGCCTGGTGGCTGCCTGCAGCCAACAATCTCGGGGACGCCACCACCAAGGGCACCAATTACGGCCAGTTTGACCCCGCCAATACCGAGCCCGGCACCGCGGTCTTTCAATATCCCAACACCCAGCGGGCCGCCACTCTCTGGTTCCATGACCATAGCGTAGGCATGACCCGGGTGAACGTCTATGCCGGGCCTGCGGGTTTCTATCTCCTGCGGGGCGGCATTTCCGACCTCCCCCCGGGTGTGGTTCCGGAAGGAAAATATGAGGTTCCCCTGGTTGTCCAGGACCGCGCCTTCAACCTGGACGGCTCCCTGTTCTTCCCGGACAGCCGGGCCTTCTTCGATGGTTTCGAGGGGCCGTTCATCCCTGACAGCGACATGGCCCCCATCCATAACCCGGAATTCTTCGGCAACACCATGGTGGTGAACGGCAAAACCTGGCCGGTGATGGAGGTGGAGAGACACCGGTACCGCTTCCGCTTCCTGAACGCCTCCAATTCCCGGTTCCTCATCCTGAAACTGGTGGCCGCCGACCCCGGCCAGAATGACGCCAGCGTCCAACCGGCTCTGCCCATCTGGCAGATCGGCGCGGATGGCGGCTTCCTCCCCGGTGTGGTCCGGCCCAGGTACCAGGGGGTGAACCAACTCCTCATCGGCTTGGCGGAACGGGCTGACGTCATTATCGACTTCAGAGGCTTCCCGGTGGGCACGGAACTCTATCTGGCCAACCTGGGGCCGGACGAACCCTTCGGCGGGGGCGTCCCGGGCGTGGATTTTCCCATCTCCGATCCCGGCACCACCGGCCAGGTGATGAAGTTCAAGGTGGTGGCTGCGACCGCCCCGGATACCACCACCCCGCCCGGCAGGCTGGCCCTGCCCAGGTTTGACAACTGTGGACCGGTTAACAGAGTCAGGAGGGTTTCTTTGAACGAATTCGATTCCGACATCCTTCCGGGGGTGGGTCCCCGGACGGCCCTCCTGGGCATTTTGGACAGTGGCCTGAATCCGGTGGGGAAGATGTTTGCCGAGCCTGTCACCGAGAAGCCGAAACTCAATACCACGGAGTTGTGGGAGATCTATAACTTTACCGCTGACGCCCATCCCATCCACCTGCACCAGGTGCAGTTCGAGGTGGTCAACCGTCAACCCTTGGTAACCGATGAAGAAGGGGTTGCTGTCGCTCCCGCCACTCTGGCCGGCCCCAGAATAAATCGTGAATCCTGGGAAAGGGGGACCAAGGACACCGTTATCGCCTATCCGGGCATGGTCACCAGGCTCAAGGCCAGATTCGATATCCCGGGCCTGTACGTCTGGCACTGCCACATTCTGGACCACGAAGACAACGAGATGATGCGTCCCATCCAGGTCGTTCCTTGAGCTTACCGGGAATGCTTGACTCAAAAAGGGCCGCCCCGAGCGGCCCTTAATCTTTGGAGGGGCGGGTTCCCGCTCCCCTGCATCCAATCCGTCCTTGAAGTGAAAGTAATAAAAAGATATATTGAAAATAACTACAATTTTTATTAACTTAGAATGCATATGCCGGAATGCCCCTACTGCCAGGAGCCTGTTGAGGAAAACGCCCTTTTCTGCCGGTCTTGCGGGGCCAGTCTGAAACTGCCGGAGTACGACCGGGCTTTCTGCCCCCATTGCGGCGCCCGGGTCAGCGCCCGGCAGGAGTTCTGCCATGAATGCCATTGGTCCCTGGTGAAACTCCCGGCGGAGGAACCGGCCTCCGGGGCTCCGCCAGCTCCGGCCAAGGCTTCTCCTTGGAAGAAACCCTGGGTTTGGGGCCTGCTCGCAGGTGCCGGCTTGCTCATCGCCCTCCTCCCCTGGCTCTTTATCTCCGGCAGTCCCCCTCCTCCTGCTGTTCCTGTGCCGGTCGGCCCAAAAGCCGCCGCGCCCAAGACAGTCCCGGCGGCGCCCGTCCCTGTTCCGGCTCCACCTGCGCTCCCGGCCCCGGAGAAAGGCGTCCCCCCCCTATCCGCAACGCCTTCGAACACCGCAGCCCTTAAGGATCAATTGACGGAGCTGCTCAATCAGTTGCGGGAGGCCCAACTCAAGAAGGACATCTCCCTGTACAGCCAGGCCTTCTCCCCCAATTTCCCTGATTTCGACCAGAGGCGCCTAAGAACTCTGGCCGTCTGGGATGCCTATGATTACTCCGGGTTGGACTTCGAGGTGACGGAGGTTAACCTCCTGGATGCGGATCAGGCCCAGGCCACAGTGACCTGGAAGCTCGAGATCCGGCAGAAAGCAACCCAGAACGGGAAATCCGAAACCCAGTCTTATAACGTCCGCTTTTCCAAGGACGGGGGCAAGTGGCGCATCAGCAACCTGGAGCGCAAACCCGGTTAAGAAGGAAGAACCGTATGCAGAGGCCTTGGAGTCGGTCCGGTATCATCCCCCTATTCCTTATCGCTCTAATCGCCGCATCCTGCGCCCCTCCGCCGGTGGAAACCAAGCCCACCGTTTACTATGTCACCCCGGTGATCACTTACCTGAAGGACTGTCCCGGTTATGACTGCAAGGTAGTGGGCCAGCTTTACCGGGCCGACCGGGTGGAGCAACTGGAAGTCCAAGGCAACTGGTGGCGGGTGCGCCTGGATAAGGGCACGCTCGCCGGCTGGCTGCAGGCGGAGCTGTTAAGCCCCACCCCCGTGGAAGCTCCATATTTTTATGTGGCCGCAGACAGCCTGGAACTGCGGGAATGCCCCAGCCCGGATTGCCCTTTCCGGAAGATCCTCTTAAAAGGCGACCGGGTGCAAAGGATTGCCGAGAACGACCAGGGCTGGCTCCGGGTGCTGGTGGAAAAGGACGCCAGCCTCGGTTGGGTCCTTGCCGCCCAGGTCTCCGATCAGGCCCCGAAACCCGAAGCCAAGCCTGCCGCGGAAACCGAATATTTTTATACCGCCGCGGCCACGGTCAATCTTTACTCCCTGCCCCTGTTCAGCTCCAAGGTGGTGAAGTCCCTGCCCCTCAATGAAAAGTTGGAGAAACTGGCGCAGCACGGCCGGGACTGGTTTAAAGTGCGCCATCCGGCCAGCGGCGCGGAGGGCTGGGCCGCGGCCAAAGACCTGAAGACCTCCCCGGTGGCCGCCGAACCCCTCAAGCCCAAGAAAAAATTCCGCCGGAAACCCGCGGCCAAGCCGCTGCCGCAGGTGGAAGAAGCGCCTTTAGAGCCTGAAGCGATGTAAGTTCTGGAGCAAATGGGATATTGAGATGGGTTACCTTCCTGAAACCGATAGAGACCTTTTGCTGCTTGACGAAATCCGCTGGCAGGAGGCCTTCGACCGTTCCTAGAATATTCTTGCCGCTTTGGCTGCGGCAGCCTTGAAGGAGTTTCGGGAAGGGAAAACGATTCCTTTGTACCCTTTGCCTTTAAATGTTGTAAGCTAAGACGAGGCTGGGTGAGAATTAAACAACAAAAAGCCCGGTGGCACAGGCGTCTCGCCTGTGCATTCTTTTTTGATCTTTGATTCTAAATTTTCGAGAGGTCCGCCATGATCCTGGTACTGAGCCAAGGCATCACCAGGGAAGAAAAGGAACGCCTGCTGGAAACCCTGCGTGCCGAAGGCAATCTGGTTAAAGAAATTCAAGGAGAGGAAGAGACCATTCTGGGAGTGGTGGGGAAGATTCGCAAGGACATCGGCTATTACGAGTCCCTGCCCGGCGTGGCCAAGGCCATTCCCATTTCCTCCCCCTACAAGCTGGTGAGCCGCCAGCTCCATCCGGCCCCGTCCACCATCAAGATCGGCGAAGTGGCCATCGGCGGCGACCGCCTGGTGGTCATCGCCGGCCCCTGCGGCGTCGAAGACCGGCAGCGCACCCTGGAGATCGCCTGGATGGTGCGCAAATACGGGGCCGTCCTCTTTAGGGGCGGCGCGTTCAAGCCCCGCACTTCCCCCTACTCCTTCCAGGGTCTGGGCGAGGAAGGCTTGAAGATCCTCAAGGAGGTTCGTGAGGAAACCGGCCTGGGCGTGGTCACCGAGATGACCTCCCCCAGCCAGGCCGATCTCATGGTGAAATACGTGGACGTCATCCAGATCGGGGCCCGGAACATGCAGAACTTCGAGCTCCTCAAGTGCGTCGGCCGCATCGGCAAACCCGTGCTTCTAAAAAGAGGGCTGGCGGCCACCATCGAGGAATGGCTCATGTCCGCGGAATATATCCTCTCCGAAGGCAACGACCAGGTGATCCTCTGCGAACGGGGCATCCGCACCTTCGAGCCTTACACCCGTAACACCCTGGACCTCACCGCCGTACCCATCATCAAGAAGCTGACCCATCTGCCCATCATCGTCGATCCCAGCCATGCCACGGGCTTAAGGGACAAGGTGAGCCCCATGGCCCGGGCCGCGGTGGCCGCGGGCGCGGACGGGTTGATCATCGAGGTGCACACCGAGCCGGACAAGGCCCTGTCCGATGGCCCCCAGAGCCTCTATCCCGGCCAGTTCGAGCAATTGATGCGGGACCTCTACGTCATCGGCCCGGTGGTGGGCAAGCAGTTGGATTACACTTATCTGGAAAAGGCCAGGATGATCCGGCGGCTCCACGAGCCGGGGAGGGTCCCGGCGCAGGCCGCCTACCGCGGGGTGCCCGGCTCCTGGAGCCATAAGGCCTGCCAGCAGTTCTTCGGCGGGGATATGCCTTTAAAAGAGTGCTCTTCCTTCCGGGAGGTCTTCGACCTGGTGGACCGCGGGCAAGCGGCCTTCGGGGTCCTGCCTTTGGAAAACAGCCTCACCGGCAGTTTCCATGAAAACTACGACTTGTTGTTGGATTACGACCTCCAAATCGTGGGTGAAGTGACTCTCCGGATTAAGCACAACCTCATCGGCCATCCGGGGGCCACCATGGAGGGAATCGAGAGGATCTACTCCCATCCCCAGGTCTTCCAGCAATGCAAAGAGTTTGTGGCCAGGCATCCTAAATGGGATCACATCGCCTGCCAGAACACGGCCGCCTGTGTCTCCAGGGTCAAGGAAAATAAAGACCCCAAGGAAGCGGCCATTGCCGGGGAGGAGGCGGCGGAGCTGCACCAGTTGGCGGTGTTGAAGGAAGGCATCGAGATGAACCCCCGCAACTTTACCCGCTTTGTGGTGATCTCCAAAAATAGCCTCCTGCCGGGCGAAAAGAATAAGTCTTCCCTCATCTTCTCGGTGGGGGACCACCCGGGGGCTTTAGTGGCGCCACTCCAGGTCTTTGCCGCCAACAACATCAATCTGGTCAAACTGGAATCCCGGCCGCGGCCCGACCGCCCCTGGGAGTACCTCTTTTACGTGGACGTGGAGTTGGATATGCTGGCCGCAAAGAATAAAGGCCTTCTGGACCAGTTGCAGGGAAAAACCGAGTTCTTTAAATATCTCGGGAGCTATCAGAAAGGGGGAGCCGCGGCGACCGCGGTCCCAACAGAGGAACCGGGTGCCATTTCCGGAGACTGATTAACAGTAGGTAATTATTGAAAGACCAGGTGGCACCGGCGATTAGGGCTGTGCCACCTTTTTTTCCGGAAAACGGAAAGGAAAACAGAAAACGGTAAACGGCACTTGCTGCCCTTTATTCGAAATTAAACCCTTTCTCGGTAAACAGCCTGACGCAGGCCTCCACCACTTCCGGGTCAAAGTGGCTGCCCTTCTTGTTCGTTACTTCCTTTAAGGCTGTCTCTATTCCCAACCCGGGGCGGTAAGGCCGGTGGCTGGACATGGCCTCCACCACGTCGGCCACCGCCAGGATGCGGGCCTGCAACAGGATTTCCGGCCCCGAGAGGCCCTTGGGGTAACCGGAGCCGTCCAACCGCTCGTGATGCTGGGCAATGGACTCGGCCACCGGGCAGGGAAAATCGATCTCCTTCAGGATATCGAACCCGGCCTCCGCGTGCATCTTGATCAGGGAAAATTCATGCGCGTTGATCCTCCCGGGTTTGGTAAGGATTTCCGCGGGCACCGCGATCTTGCCGATGTCATGGAGGAAGCCGATCATCCTCATCCCTTCGATCTGTTCCCCGGAAAGCCCCAATTCCTTGCCGATGGCGCAGGCCAGTTGGGCCACCCGCCGCTGATGGCCGGAGGTATACGGGTCCCGCATTTCCAGGGCGGACCCCAGGGCCTTCACAGTTCCGCGCAAAGTTTTTTGCAGTTGCTCAAAGCTCTTCTTCAGGGCCTCCTCGCCCCGCTTGCGCCGGGAAATGTCGAACAGGACCCCGCTGATATAGTCGATTTTCCCTGCCCGGTTCAGGACAATCTGGCTGCGCTCCTGAATCCAAAGGGTTTTTTCCTCGCGGGAATTGATGCGGTATTCCCGGACATAGGACTTAAGGCCTTTTAAAGCCTTGATAAATTGTGCCCGGGTTTCGCCTCTATCCTCTTCTATAATCAAGTCCGTCCACTTCAACTTTCTGGATTCAAAATCCCCTCGCGCATATCCGGTCATCTCTTCGACTCTGTCATCGAAAAAATTCGCCGCACCGTCCGCATACCCTTTGAACACCAAAGCCGGCACATTTTTTAACAGCAGATGGAATTCCCGTTCACTCTTGAGGCGCGCCTCTTCCGCTTCCCGGCGGGCGATGATGCCCGCCAGGGTATTGGCTACCGATGATAAGAATTCCTCATCTATGGGATGCCGCACATGGCCCGCTTTGACATAGAGGTTCATCACCCCCAGGAGGCGGCCGTTCAGCAAAATGGGGACGCAATAATGGCCGTGGCGTGGCATTCCTTCAAAATGAACCTGATGGCGGTCATCGAGATCCGCGGCAAACTGGATCTGCCTGGTGGAGGCAGCCAATCCGCATAAACAGAAGCCGAAGGGAACCCGGCTGCACGTGGCCAGAAGCTCTTCGCCCAACCCTTTTTGGGCCTGGAGCACCAGGACTTCCTGTCCATGATTTTCCACCGAAAAGACGGCTCCTTTTGACAACAGCCCGATCCAGGGAATGGAGGTCAGCAAATCCAAAGTGAGTTCCAGGGGCTCTCGCAGCGGCAGGTTCTCCAGGGAAAGTCGCAGCAGGGAATTGATGACCTCCAGGTTTTTGTGGCTCCGGCCTGATTGCTGGTCCATTTCATCCAATTTCTGCGCGGTCTCCACCGGTTCCTCCCAAAGGGAATTTCAGAGATAGGCAAATTGAAGGGGTTTGCCCAGGCATTAAACATTTAAATTTTTTCTGCACTAATGTACTTTATCGGCTTGGAATTGGGGGAAAATAAATTTCCACTCTTACCTTCTTGAAGTTAAGAAGCACCTACTGCCTCCAGCATATGAATCTGCAAAATATTCTGGTTTAATAACCTGCAATTATTTAAAATGAATGGAGCCAAGCCAGGGAGGGGTGTCATCTATCAAAAATGAATTAGCCGGAAATCCCGAAGATTACCCCTGGCTCTATGATAAGGTGATTGAAGAAAGATAAAGCGCACAGGCGAGACGCCTGTGCCACAAAAGAGCAAACCATGCGCCCTTCCTGGGATGAATACTTCCTGCTCATCGCCAAGCTGGTGAGCACCCGCTCCACCTGCAACTCCCGGCCCACCGGCGCGGTGCTGGTCAAAGACAAGCAGATTCTGGCCACCGGCTACAACGGCTCCATGCCCGGCGCGGAACACTGCCTGGACCAGACCATGCCGGACGGCTCGCCCTACTGCCACCGCCGGGCCTTGCAGATCGCGGACGTGGACAAATACAACTACTGCCGGGCCTCCCATGCCGAGGCCAACGCCATTGCCCAGGCGGCCCGCTACGGTGTGGCCATCAAGGGCGCGACCCTTTATGTCACCCTGGAGCCCTGCCTGGTCTGCATCAAACTCCTGGCCACGGCCCAGATCACCCGAGTTTATTTCGAGATGCCCTATGAGTCCAAGGATCATGCCCGGGACCGGTTCTGGCGGGACGCGGTCCGGGATGCGGGCATTGAAGTATACCAACAACTCGCCATCTCCCCGGAGAGTCTGGATTATATCCTGCCCAGTTTGACGGGCATAACCTCGGCCCGGCGCCTGGCCGCCACCGGCCCCGCGGCCGCGCCCCGCCCCCTGCCAGGCGCGGTGGAGTCGGATTAGAAGCTGAACAAGGATAATTTGAGTCTTACTACCGGCAATCCGGGATGAAGGACAGCTTCTTAGGTCCCCCTTTTTAAAAGGGGATTTAGGGGGATTTTGGGGCTGAAAAAGAGTACCTAATGGGCAAAACGCCAAAAAAGAATAACGCCGCCACCCGCAAGGGCAAATCCGGGGCCTCCTCTTTATCCCCCGAGCCGCCCCCCTGGTCGACACGGTTGGCCCGGGAAATGGTCGCGGTCCTGCTCCTGGGTCTGGCCCTGTTCTTTGTCTTGGCCCTGTCCAGTTATTCCCCCTTTGATCCCCAGGGCCTGATCGAGGCCTGGAACGCCGCGCAGGCCCGCAATTGGGCGGGGAAGGCGGGCGCGGTCCTGGCTGCAGCCTTGATGAAAAGTTTCGGCCTGGCCGCGTTTCTGCTGCCCTTGTGCGTTCTGGGCCTGGCCTGGAAGTCCCACCGCCAGGGCCTGGAAACCCTATCCCCCTGGCAGTTCCTGGCGGGTTTCGGCATTTTTGCGGCTGCCGCGGGCTTGCTGACCCTGGGTTGGGGCTCCATCCGCTGGGGCGGCGGCCATCTGCAGTCCGGGGGAGTGGTGGGGCAAGTCCTCAACCGCAGCCTCCTGGCCAATTTCAACCCCCCCGGCGCGGCCCTGGCCCTGGGGATGATCCTGTTGCTCAGTATCATGGGTGCGACCCGCCTCTCGTTCGTGGGCCTTCTGGCGTTGCTGGGCCGCATGATAAAAGGATTGGCATCCCTGGCCTGGCCCCGGCGCCGGGAAGAGGAACTCCCGCCGCCCAGGTCGCGGCGGCCGGCGGCTACCCGGCCCCTGGTCAACCGCAACGGCGGCGAAACTCCGGAGTTGGTTATCACCCCAGCACCCCCGCCGCCCCCCGAACCCGCTACTGCTGCCCCCAAGACCCGGCGGGGTGGGGCCGCGGGTTTTACTCTCCCGCCCCTGGACCTCCTGGACCAGGTGCCCCCCTGGGATCACCAGGTGCATGAAGGCATGATGGTGGCCCAGGCGGACAAGCTGGAAGACACCCTGCGCCACTTCGGGGTGGAGGGCAAGGTGGCCTCCATCACCACCGGCCCGGTGGTGAGCCGCTTTGAATTGGAGCCCGCGCCGGGGGTGAAAATCAGCAAGGTCACCGGGCTGGCCGACGACCTGGCCCTGGCCTTGAAGGCCCTGTCCATCCGTATTGTCGCGCCGGTGCCCGGCAAGGCGGTCATCGGCATCGAGGTGCCCAATCCCAAGCGCCAGGTGGTGGGGCTTCGGGAAATCCTGGCGGACGCCGCCTACCGCAAGTCCCTCTCCCGCCTGACCATCGCCCTGGGCAAAGACATCATGGGCCAGCCGGTGGTCAACGATCTGGCCAAGATGCCGCATTTGCTCATCGCCGGGGCCACCGGCAGCGGCAAGAGCGTGGGCCTCAACGCCATGATCCTCAGCATTCTCTATAAGGCCACGCCTGGGGAGGTGCGTTTCCTCCTCATCGATCCCAAGCGCATCGAACTCTCCACCTACGAGGGCATCCCCCACCTGCTGCACCCGGTAGTGGTCAACCCTAAGGAAGCCACCGTGGCCCTGCATTGGGCCGTGGCGGAGATGGAGCGCCGCTACGCTTTGCTCTCCGACGCCGGGGTGCGGAACATCGACGGCTACAATCAGAAAGTGGCCAAAAACGCCAGGGAAAAGCCCGCGCCGGGGGAGGATCCCCCCCGGCCCCTGCCATATATCGTCATCGTCATCGATGAGTTGGCGGATCTGATGCTGGTCTCCTCCCGGGACACAGAAGAATACCTGATCAGGTTGGCCCAGAAGGCCCGGGCCTCGGGCATGCATCTGTTGGTGGCCACCCAGCGGCCCTCGGTGGACGTGATTACCGGCCTGATCAAGGCCAACTTCCCCACCCGCGTCTCCTACCAGGTCTCTGCCAAACCCGATTCCCGGGTCATCCTGGACACCGTGGGCGCGGAACGCCTTCTGGGCATGGGCGATCTGCTCTTTTTGCCCCCAGGCACCTCCCGGCTGAAACGCATTCACGGGGCTTTTGTCTCCGACGCGGAAGTCACCCGGGTGGTGGAGTACTTGAAGGCCCAACAGACTCCGGAGTTCGAGCCAGGCATCCTGGAAATGCAGGAAAAGGAAGTGGAAGAAGGAGAGATGGGGGAAAAAGACGAGAAATGGGACGCGGCCGTGGAATTGGTGGCCGAGACCCGGAACGCCTCCATCTCCATGCTGCAGCGCCGTCTGCGCATCGGCTACAACCGCGCCGCCCGCATCATCGAAACCATGGAAAGCGAGGGTCTCATCGGCCCCTCCGACGGCCTCAAGCCCCGGGAGGTTTACGTCCCCCGGCGGTGATTATTCAGTTCCCTCTCCTCTCAGGGGTTAATCATTACCCACAAGTTTATATCTCTTGGATATGTCAAGTATTTCCCCTCTCCCCCCGGAGGGTGGGAAGAGGGCAGGGGGAGGGGGGCGCGAGGACCGCAAATTCGCTGTCCCAAGTAATTATCAATTTCCCCCCTCATTTGTGGATAATAATCCGCCTCTGGGGGGAGAGTGTTCGGTGAGGGGGGCTGGCCCTCAATTGCCTTAAGTAAATTTCACTCCCCCGTCATTTCTCCGCTCCTGCAACCACCACCCGGTTCCGCCCCCCCTCTTTGGCCCGGTAAAGGGCGCTGTCCGCGGCCCGGATCAAAGCCTCCCCATTGGCGCCATGATCGGGGAATACCGCCACCCCCAGGGACACGTTGATCGGTCCCAGGGGCCGGTCCTGATATGCCACCTGGAGTTCCTGCACCTGTTGGCGCAGCAGTTCCGCCCGGTCCGCGGTGATTTGGAGCAGGGCCTCCGGCAGGATAATGATAAATTCCTCCCCGCCGTAACGGCAGGCGATGTCCTCCCGGCGGATATTGCGGCGCACCAGGCCGGCCAGGGCCTGCAGCAGGGTGTCTCCCCCTTCGTGGCCGAAGGTGTCGTTGAAATGCTTGAAATGATCCAGGTCCAGCATGATAATCCCCAGAGGGGCGCGCTTGCGCCGGACCCGGAAGATCTCCCGATCCAGCATTTCTTCCATGTACCGCCGGTTGAACAGGCCGGTTAAGGGATCACGGATAGCCTGCTCCTGCAGGGAATTTCTCAGGTTGAGGTTGGCCAGGGAGAGGGCGATCTGCTTGGCCGCGGTGATGGCCAACTTCTTTTTGGAATCGGCCAGGGTTTCTTCAGGAAAGTTTTCCTGGGGGTTCTTGAGAAACGTTAGCAGTCCCAGGATTTCCCCGTGGGCGATCATGGGGACGCACATATAACCCCGGGTGAAACCCGTTAAGTGCCCGCACTGCGAATCGGAGCCGGTTTCCTGGACCAGGTGCTCCTTTCCGGTCCTTAAGGCCCAACAGTCATCAGGCGGAAAAATCGCCGCTCCGGTTTGGGGGTCTCCCCAATGCGCCACCGCCTCCACGACATGCTTCTCGGCGTTAAACATGAATAATGTCCCTGATAAATCGGGGAACATGCGGGAGGCGAACCGGCTTACTCCCGCATAACCTTCCTCGAGGGTGCGGCAGGCCTGGAGATGGTCCCCCATTTCATTGAGCAGGGTGATATCCTTGTTGCGGTGGCTGAATTCATAAACCCAAACCTTAAGTTCTTCGTTGGCCTTAAACAGTTCTTCTTCGGTACGCCGGCGCTCGGTAATATCTTCCAATACCAGCATCACCCCGTCCAAGTTACCCTGGTGGGAGCCATGCAGGGGGGACATGGAGAAACTGATATCCAGGGTTATGCCGTTGCGGTGCCGGCAGGACGCCACTCCGCCCACCGGCTCGCCTTGCAAACCCCGGGAATATATTTCCTGGAATTCCGGTTGGGGGTTATCAGTAAGGAAAGGCGGCTGCTGCCCCACGGTCTGGGAGGCCTGCCAGCCGAAGATGCTCGTAGCCGCCGGATTCCACAGGCGCACGCAGCCCCGGGCATCCAGGGCGATGATGGCCAGCGGCGAGGCCTCAATCAATGCCTCCAGTGTGCGGTTGGCCTCCAGAAGTTCCAGTTCCATCCGCTGCTGCCGGGTTAAACTTTTGTCCAGGCGCGCCGCCGCCAGGAAGATTCCCCCCAACCCCAAAAGCCACAGGACGCCGTGGATCATCCAGATCGTGATGACATACTGTAGGCAGAGGTTGGCGGCCAGGGATAAGATCATCACCCCGGTCCAGACGGCCGCCAGCAGCGCCACATATCGGCGCAGGGAAATGGCAGGGGGCCGCTCTTTCAGAGACGCATCCGGCTCCCGGGATAACTGGACATCTGTCAAATTAGCTGCCTTAATTGATGCAGTAGAAGTTGATACAGACTTATCACTCTTTTATCGGTTTTTGGGCCGAAGAAATTGAGCACAAATGACTACAAAATTTTTTCCAAAGGAATCTCACTCCCCGTTCCTAAACTCCGCTTCTATTCCCCGTCCCCAACTCCCGCTCCCGCCCTCGTTCCCAAGCTTCGCTTGGGAACGGAAATTTTAGTCCAGGCTCTGCCTGGACACCTTTAAAAGGCTTTTGACCGTGGCCATTCTTGGGAACATTGAACTTTTAAATCAAAGGCAATTGTTAACTTCAGTTTTTAATATGGTTGACAATGCCCCCTTTTTAAGAGATGCTTTCCAGGTATGCCATCCCTCAGCCAAAATGAATTTGCGGATATTTTTCACCGGGACTGGGCCGGTATGTGGCCCCTGATGGCGGAGGCCCAGCGTCTCCGGGAGCACCATTTCGGCCGGCAGGTCAGTTTCTGCGTCATCACCAACGCCAAATCCGGATTATGTTCCGAAGATTGCGCCTTCTGTTCCCAGGCGGCCGGCGCCGGGGGAGATGTGCCTCGCTATCCTCTGCTGGCGCAAGAAGACATGGTCGAAGCCGCAACCCGGGCGGCCGCAGCCGGCGCCGCCCGCTTTTCCCTGGTGACTTCCGGCCGGGGCGTCATCTCCGGCAAGGAGCAAGAGGCCTTGCTCCAAACGGTGGCCGCCATCGTCGATAAGGTCCCCATTCAGGTCTGCGCCTCCCTTGGGATTGTGGAACCGGGCTTCCTGAAAGAGCTGAAAGCCGCGGGCGCCTCCCGCTATCATCACAACCTGGAAGCCGCGGCCTCCTTCTTTCCCCAAATCTGCACCACCCACACTTACGCCGAGCGGGTGGCCACCATTGAGGCGGCCAGGGAAGCGGGGCTTTCCGTGTGCGCCGGAGGCATCCTGGGATTGGGGGAGACCATCGGCCAACGCTGGGAACTGGCCCAGGCCCTGAAAGAATTGGCCGTGGACGCCATTCCTCTAAATTTCCTGCACCCCTTGCCCGGCACCGGCCTTTATGGCCGACCCTTGTTGACGCCTCTGGAGGCCCTGCAAAGCATCGTCGCCTTCCGCCTCCATTTTCCGGACCGGCCGATCATCATCTGCGGCGGCCGCCAGGTGACTCTGCGTTCGCTCACGCCCCTGATCTTCGCCGCGGGGGCCAACTGCCTGATGACCGGGGACTATCTGACCACCAAGGGCCGCCTCCCCGAAGAAGACCGGCAGATGCTGGCCGACCTGGACCTGAAGCTAGTGTAGGGTGCGTTCCACGCACCAAATAAGGCAGGGGTCAGGGGCCAGGGGCCAGGGATTAGGGGTAGGGATCAGGACATTATTGGCGTTAACTTAGAAATATGACAAGTGGGGGACTTCTGCAGAGATCTCAACTTGGAACTCGGAACTCGGAACCTTGAACCTTGAACTTTGACTAGGACCGATGAACCTCAATCTCCCTGAAATCCCCAAAATTAGAGGGATCTTTATAACCGGCACCGACACCGACGTGGGCAAGACCCTGGTGGCCGCGGGCCTCACCGCGGCCCTTAGGCAGCGGGGAGTGAAAGCGGGGTATTTCAAACCCGTGCAGAGCGGCTGCCCGGAGGAAAACGGGCGGCTCATTCCCGCCGATGCCAGGCGGGTCCGGGATCTGGCGGAACTGCCGGAACCTCTGGACCTGCTCACCCCCGTCACCCTGCGGCTGCCCCTGGCCCCGGGCGTGGCCGCGGCCCGGGAAGGGGTCAAGGTGGACCTGGAAAAGGTGGCCGCAGCTTTCCGGGAACTGTCCTCCCGCTACGATTTCCTGGTGGTGGAGGGCGCGGGCGGCCTTTACGTGCCCCTGGCCGATACCAATTTCCTGGTCCTGGACCTGGCCCGCTGGCTCAGACTCCCCCTCCTGGTGGTGGCCCGGGCCGGCCTGGGGACCATCAACCACACGGCCCTCACGGTCCTGGCCGCGCGTCACGCCGGGCTGCCGGTGGCCGGGGTGATACTCAACCGCTGCTCCGCCGCCCCGGGTTTGGCGGAGCAAACCAACCCCGGGGTGATCGAGGCCCTCACCCGCGTCCCCATCCTGGGAAAGGTCCCGGAAGTCCCCGACGTGGAATCCCCGGAAGGCAGGAATTTTTTTTTCACAGCAATGCACGATATCTGTTCTCACGCAGATATTTTTAAAAATATGCAGGAGGGTGGAGCAGGAGTAATCAGTAATCAGTAATCAGTGAATACCAGATAATCCCATGGACATCTTCTTTTTTACGGATCACTGATCACTGATTACTGATCACTGGCCATCGACTATAAACAAACCTATGCTTCCAGAGCTCACTCAAGAACTGGCGGCCCTAGAGGCCCAATCCCAGCGCCGCCGCCTCCAGGTGGTGGAAGAGGTTTTGCCCGGCGGTAAGGTGCGGGTGGGGGGCCGGGTGTTGTTAAACCTCTCCTCCAACGATTACCTGGGACTGGCCCAGGACCCCCGGCTCATCAAGGGGGCCCGGGAAGCCGCGGCCCGCTGGGGCGCGGGAGCCGGGGCCTCCCGCCTGGTGGTGGGCCATTTGGGGTTGCACGAGGAAGTCGAAACGGAGCTGGCCGCGTTCAAAGGCACGGAGGCCGCGGTCATCTTCTCCACCGGATACATGGCCAATGTGGGTACGATTGCCGCACTCGCGGGGCCGGGGGACGCCATCTTCAGCGACCGGCTCAACCATGCCAGCATCATGGACGGCATCAAGCTTTCCGGGGCCGACCTGGAGCGGTTTCCCCACCGGGACCTGAACCGGCTGGAGAAGATGCTCAAGCAGGCTCCGGCGGGCAAAAGGCGTCTCATCATCACCGATTCGGTCTTTTCGGTGGATGGGGACCTGGCTCCCTTAAAAGAATTGGTGGCATTGAAAGAGCGTTACGCCGCTTGGCTGATGATCGACGAGGCCCACGCCACCGGCGTTCTGGGTCCCGGAGGCGCGGGCCTGGCCCAGGCCCTGGGCCTGACGGACGCGGTGGACATCCACATGGGCACCTTTTCCAAGGCCCTCGGGTCCCTGGGGGGCTACGTGGCCGGGGACCAGCGGCTGATTGATTATCTGCACAACCGGGCCCGCTCCTTTATTTACTCCACGGCCCTGCCGCCGCCGGTTCTGGGAGCCATCGCCGCGGCCCTGGCCGTGGTCCGGGAGGAGCCGGAGCGCAGACATGGTCTCATGGAGAAAGCCGCGCATTTCCGCCAGGGCTTGGATAAAGCGGGCTTCGACACCCTGGGGAGCGAAACCCAGATCGTGCCCGCGCTGGTGGGAAAAAACGAACCCACCCTCAGATTTGCCGCAGCCTTGCGGGAGAAGGACCTGATGGCGGTGGGCTTAAGGCCCCCCACGGTGCCCCCGGGGAAGGCCCGGGTCCGTTTCTCCCTGTCCGCGGCCCACGGAGCCGCGGACTTGAGCCAGGCCCTGGAGACCATCGTGGCCACGGGCCGGGAGATGGGACTGGTTTGATAAAGACTATTATATTCCTCCACGGCTGGGGCGCGGACGCGGCTGTCTGGCAAAAGCAGACCCAGGCTTTCCAGGCGCGGTTTGAGGTGCAGGCCCCCGCCATCTCCACCTGGGACCCGGCTTGGCTGGAGGAGTATCTGAAAAAATTCTCCCTGGCGGATTGCCTGCTCGTGGGTTGGTCCCTGGGAGGGATGCTGCTGCTGGAGGTTTTGGCCCGGCAATCCGCGGCCGTAGGCGGCCTGGTACTGGCGGGCGCGGCCCCGGTCTTCTGTTCTCAGGCCGATCATCCTTGGGGCCAGCCACCAGCCGCAGTGCGGGCCATGCGCCGGGCCTTGAAAAGCAACCCCAAGAAGGTGCTGCAGGATTTTGCCGGGAGCTGTCTGGCCCCCGGGGAAGAAGCTTTTCAAGGTGAGACTGCCGCCTTATTCAGCGGCGGCAACGCCGCGGATTTGGCTACTGGCCTTGATTACTTGCTAAATCAAGACCTGCGGCCCCTGCTGCCCCATTTCCCGGCGCCCCCGGTGATCATCCAGGGATCCCAAGACCGCATCGTGCCGCCGGAGCAGGGCCGTTTTTTGCATGAACACCTCCCCGGCTCCAGCCTGCATCTCCTGAAGGGCGCAGGCCACCTGCCATTTTGGACTAAGGCGGAAAGGTTCAACGAGATTTTGGAAAAGATTGTGGATAGAGAGCCGGAGAGTTAGCGATCAGCGATCAGCTATCACTAGTCGTCGAAAGGTTGCAGTGGCCAGTAGCCAGTAAAAACCAAGGCATGCCAAGGATTTACTCCCTCTCCCCCCGCCCCCGGCGGTATCCTTTCGCCCTGCCGCTAACTGGCGGGGGGAGAGGGCTGGGGTGAGGGGGGACTAGGCTTTTCAAGATTTACGGGTGGGCCATAGGCCCATGAGCGATTGCTCTAACTAATCCAGGTTTTTCTCTTTTTGCTGAAAGCTGAAAGCTATTCATTACGCCAAAACATGGACATCAAACAAAGCATCCGCCGTAATTTCGCCCGCCGCGCCGAGTCCTATGACCGGCATGCGGGAGTGCAGCGCCTCATGGCCCGGAGTCTGCTGGCGCGGGTACAGGCCGAACTCCCCCGGCCCCGGCGCATCCTGGAGATCGGCTGCGGTACCGGTTACTTCACCGCTTTGTTGCGCCGGATTCACCCCGAAGCGGAGCTGTTCGCCCTGGACCTGGACGCGGCCTTGATCGACCAGGCCCGCCGCCGCCTGGGAGCGGACTCGAAAGTGAGTTGGCTGGTTGCCGACGGCGAGGCGGTCTGCGGCCGCGGCTTCGACCTCATCATCTCCAACGCCACTTTTCAGTGGTTTACCGCTCCCGGGGCAACCCTGAAAGCCTATTGGCAGTCCCTGCTGCCGGGAGGCTGCCTGGCTTTTGCCACCCTGGGGCCTCAGACCTTTCATGAACTGGATGCCGCTTTAAGGCAGGCAGCGGCCGCGGTGAATCTGGCGGAAGCACCGGAAATCCCGGCCCGCCGGTTTTCCACCCTCGGAAATTGGGAAAGTTTCCTGAAGCTGGGGGGATACTCTCAACTCCGGTTGAGCCGGGAGATGCTCGAAGCCCATTTCCCCAACGTGCCGGAGTTCTTGAAGGCCCTCAAGGCCATGGGAGCCGGCAATCCCCGGCCCCGCCCCTTTACCCCCAGGCTGCTCAACGCCCTGGTCCGGGCCTACGACGCCAGCTTCCGGCAGAACGGCACCATCCCCGTCACCTACGAAATCATCTGGGCCCTGGCCCGGAAGGAGTAATGGCGTTTTGCGTTTTTCGAGAGTCGGAAACATGCGAATTTTGAATTCGCCCAAAGCATCTATAAAAGATGCTTATTAATGGTTGGGCGGGCCTCCGTGCCCGCCCAACTCACATTTTTCCGTAGCGGACCTCTGCGAGTATACCCTAATACTAAGTTGCGATCAAACAAGTAAAATTGTCATTCTGAGCGCAGCGAAGAATCCCAGGGCCGTGGCAAAAACAAGATTCTTCACTCCGCTGCGCTCC
>QZIZ01000108.1 GCA_003599195.1 Deltaproteobacteria bacterium
TGTTGGCGGAACTCCTGACCCAACGCTCCCGGGCCGGAATTATCCGGCCCACCAATCCCATCGACCTGGGGGATATCTTTGATTTTGCGGTCTACGAAGAGATCGTAGCCGCGCTCTGCCGGGACCCGGAGGTGGATGCCATTTTGTTGAACTACGGCCCCATGGCGGAGTTTGAAATAGAGCGGGGCCGGCAGATGGCCCGGTATTGTGTGGAGCAGGCCCGGGCCGTGGCCAAACCCCTGGCGGTCACCGTCCTGGTCACCCTGGAGGAAGAGGAGTTTTTCCGGCAAACCCTGGGGGCGCCCGTGTTTCACTTTCCGGAAGAGGCCGTGGAGGCCCTGGCCGCCCACCGTTATCTCGCCGGGGGGAGAGAAACTGCGGCCGGAGAAACCCCTCCCCTCTTTGACCCTGAGAAGGCGGCTGCCCTTTTGCCTGACAAACCGGGCTTTTTGACCCTCCCCCAGGCCCTGTCGCTCATCGCGGCCTTGGGAATACCCGTGGCTCCCTGGCGTTCGGCCGCGACCCAGGAAGAGGCCGTGGCGGCAGCCGCTGCCATCGGCTATCCCGTTTGCCTGAAACTGGCCGCGGCCTCCCTGGTGCACAAAACCGAGGCCGGCGCCGTGCTTCTGGACCTGGGCGACGCGGCCGCTGCGGCCGCGGGGTTCGCCAGGCTGGCGGAGATCGCCCGGGAATCTCTGCCCTCGGGCGAGGACTGGGAGGCGGTGGTCATGTCCCAGGTCTCGGGCGGCCGGGAACTGCTGGCGGGAGCCCGGCGGGACCCGGTATTCGGACCGGTCCTGGCTTTCGGCGCCGGCGGGGTGGGTACCGAGGTGCTGGAGGACGTCTCGCTCAGCATTGCGCCGGTGGACCTCACCCAGGCCCGGGCCCAGATCGGGGCCACCCGGATCGGCAAGATGCTGGCGGGCATCCGGGGACAGGCCCCCGCCGACCTGGAGGCGCTGGGCCGGGCGCTGGCGGCGCTGTCCCAACTGATGCTGAGGTTTCCCCGAATTCAGGAGGTGGATCTCAACCCGGTGTTGGTCTTCCCGGGGGAACCGGGCCTTTTGGCCCTGGACGCCCGGATCAGGATGGGTTCAGTAGCCAGTGACCAGTAGCCAGTGGGCAGTCTCAAAGTTTCATTAAAATTGAGAGTAATACCAGGATCTTAAAAGAACTGATTACCTACGGATTACTGGCTGCTATCCCCAAAAGTTGACGCCTTTCGGGAAACCGCATATATTTATTTTTCAAAGATTATCTGCAAATACGGAGGAAAACCCTTGAGTTTCATAATCGCCCTGGCCGGAAAAGGCGGCACCGGCAAGACCACGGTGGCCGGCATGCTGCTCCGCTACCTGGTGGAGCATGGGAAGACCCCGGTGCTGGCGGTGGACGCCGACGCCAACAGCAATTTTAACGAGGTTCTGGGAGTGGAGGTGGAAGGCACCGTCGGCGCAGCCCGGGAAGAGATGAAAAAGGGCGGCGGCCTGGTGGAGATCACCAAAGACCAGCTCATCGAAATGCGCATCAACCAGTGCCTGGTGGAGGCCGACGGCTTCGATCTTATCGTCATGGGCCAGCCGGAGGGTCCGGGCTGCTATTGCGCGGCCAATAACCTGGTGGCCCACTTCATGGGGGTTCTCAGTAAGAATTACCCATATATATTGATGGATAACGAGGCGGGCATGGAGCATATCAGCCGTCTCACCACCAGCAATGTGGACCTCCTGGTGCTGGTCTCGGACCCCTCCTGGCGGGGGATTCAGGCGGCCAGCCGCCTCCAGGAACTGGCCCGGCAATTGAAGATCGTTATCGGCCGCCCGGTCCTCATCGTCAATCGGGCCACTAACGGCCTTTCCCCTAAAGCCCAGGCCGAAATCGGGAGCCGGGGTCTGGAACTGGCCGGTACGATCCCGGAAGATCAGGGCCTCGCGGAATTTGACGCCATGGGCCGTCCCACTTATACCTTGCCTGCGGATTCTCCAGCATTACAAGCAGCTTACGAAATCTTCGCCCGGTTATTGCCTTAAGTGCAAAATTCCCTGGCGCTCAAGATGAATTTTTTGCTTGACTTATTTGACAATTAAAGATTATTTTCACAATGTTTGGACTTCCCTTGGAGTATGGGGCCGGAAATACCGGAAATATAAGGAGGGAACGACCTTGGCTTTTGAAATCCCCAAGCAAGTTTATTCTGGCGCGATCAAAACTGTTACCATCGGCAAAGGCGACAAGGCCATCACCTTAGGGGGGGAGACATCCTACCCCTTTTATGTTTTTGAAGGGGTTATGCCGAACAAACCCCGGGTGGCCATGGAAGTATGGGACAAGAACCCCGGTGAGGACTGGGCTGAACCGGCCCTGGCGCCATTCAAGGACGTGGCTGGCGACCCGGTGGCCTGGGCCCAGAAGTGTGTCAAGGAATTCGGAGCGGAGGCCATTGCCCTGGTCCTAGTGAGCACCGACCCCAACGGGGACAATGCCTCTCCGGAATCTGCGGCCGAGACGGCCAAAAAGGTGGCTGCGGCCATCGACGTGCCCCTGATCGTCTACGGCACCAGCAACGTGGACAAGGACGCGGAAGTGCTGCCGGCCGTGGCCGAGGCCTGCGCCGACTTCAAACTGACCCTCGGTCCGGTGCAGGACAAGAACTACAAGAAGATCGGCGCCGCGGCCCTGGGGTACAACCACACGGTCATCGCCAACAGCCCCATCGACGTTAACCTGGCCAAGCAGTTGAACATCCTCTTGGGTCAATTGGGCGTCAAAGACTCCCAGATCCTGGTTGACCCCACCACCGGCGGTTTGGGTTACGGCCTGGAGTATTCCTACTCCGTGATGGAACGGGACCGCATGGCCGCTCTCACCCAGGAAGACGAAAAGCTGCAGCTTCCCATCGTCAATTACCTGGGGCAGGAAGTTTGGAAAGTTAAAGAGTGCAAACAGACCAACGCGGAAGCCCCCCAGTTGGGCGACCAGACTAAACGCGGCATCCTCATGGAGGCCATCACCGCGGTGGATCTGCTGCTGGCCGGCGCCGACCTGCTCGTCATGCGGCATCCGGAAGCAGTGAAAATGACCAAATCCATTATCCAGGAACTGGCCGGCTGAGGCGCCCGCGATCACCTGGACAAACCATCCATTGCACTCAGAGCCCGGCCCATTTAATTTGCGCCTATCTGGTTTTAAACCGGGGTATGGGGCTCTGCCTCTCAAGAGGGGCCATGAAGGTCGCCTCTTTAAAGTATGAAACCGGAGGAACTATTAATGGCTGAGTTAGAACTCGACAAACTATCCATGGACCCCGCGGCCCAGGCATTGTTGAAGAAGGCCTCGGCGGAGGGGGTTGAGACCATTTTCGACCGGGCCAAGGCCATGAAGCCCTGCCCCATCGGGGTGGAAGGCGCGTGCTGCCGCATCTGCGCCCAGGGCCCCTGCCGGGTGCCCGCACCCAAGAAGAAGGAAGGGGAAACCGCGGCCGAGAAGAAAGCCCGCATGGGCCTGTGCGGCGCCACCGCCGAAACCATCGTCGCCCGGAACTTTGCGCGCATGGTGGCCGCCGGCACCGCCTCCCACAGCGACCATGCCCGGGGCGTGGCCAAGCTCTTCATCGAAGTGGCCCACGGCCGCACCCAGGGCTACCAGTTGAAAGACGTCACCAAGCTGCGCCGGGTGGCCAAGGACTGGGACGTGCCCGTGACCGAGGGTGAAGGCGAAGACGCCAAACCCCGCTCTCCCGAGGCCATCGCCCAGGAGTTGGGCCCCAAGGTGCTGGCGGAGTTCGGCCAGCAGCAAGGCGAAATCAACTACGTGCGCCGGGCCCCCAAGAAACGCCAGGAACTTTGGCGCAAGCACGGGGTGGTGCCCCGGGGCGTGGACATCGAAGTGGTGGAGCTGATGCACCGCACCCATATGGGCGTGGACCAGGACTACCACAACCTGATCAAGCAGTCCACCCGCTGTGCCCTGGCGGACGGCTGGTCCGGAAGCATGATCTCCACCGACCTTCAGGACATCATGTTCGGCTGCCCGGTGCCGGTGGCCGGTGAGATCAACCTGGGCGTCTTGAAGGAAGACCACGTCAACGTGGTGATGCACGGCCATGAACCCCTCTTGCCGGAAATGCTCTATGTCGCCTCCCAGGAGAAAGAGCTGCTGGATTACGCCAAATCCAAAGGCGCCAAGGGCATTCAGCTCGCGGGCATGTGTTGTTCCGCCAACGAAGTGCTGATGCGCCACGGCGTGCCCGTCGCCGGCAACTACCTGCACCAGGAGCTGGCGGTGGTCACCGGTGCGGTGGACGCGTTGGTGGTGGATGTGCAGTGCGAAATGCAGGCCCTGGAAAACGTGGCCAAGTGCTACCACACCAAGATCATCACCACCGATGACCGGGCCAAGATGCCCCTGGCCGAGCACATCGCCTTCGACGAGCATCATGCCTTGGACGTAGCCCGGCAGGTGATCCGGGTAGCCATCGACAACTATCCCAACCGCCGCGCGCCGGTGATGATTCCCCAGGAGTCCTCCCCCACCGTCGTGGGTTTTTCCTACGAGACCATCCAGTACCTGCTGGGCGGCTCCATCCGCGGTTCGTATTACACCTTGAACGACAACGTCATCGGCGGCCGGGTCCGGGGCGTGGCCGGCGTGGTGGGCTGCAACAACTGCCGCACCACCCAGGATTCCAGCCACATGACCCTGATCAAAGAGCTGATCAAAAATGACGTCATTGTGCTTTCCACGGGCTGCGCGGCCATGGCCGCGGGCAAATACGGGCTTTTGACCCCGGAATCGGCCTCCAAGTACTGCGGTGAGGGGCTGGCCGAGGTCTGCGAGACCGTGGGCATCCCGCCGGTCCTGCACATGGGGGCCTGCGTGGACAACTCCCGGATCCTGATGGCGGCCACCGCTTGTGTGAAAGCCGGCGGCCTGGGTACGGACATCAGCGATCTGCCCGCCGCGGGCGCGGCGCCGGAGTGGATGTCGGAAAAGGCCATCGCCATCGGCCAATACTTCGTGGCCTCGGGCGTCTACACGCTCTTCGGCGTCACCTTCCCCTCCACCGGCTCGGAGATCCTCACCGACTACCTCTTCAAGGGCATCGAGGAAGAGTACGGCGGCAAGTGGGACTTCGTCATGGATCCCATGGAGATGGCCAAACGCATGATCGCCCACATCGACCTGAAGCGGAAAGCCTTGGGGATTGATAAGGCCCGGGAACGCGTGCTCATGGATATGGAAATGCGCCGCCAACTGGAAGCCGCCGCGGGCGAAGAACATTAAAAAACGGGAGGCTGCCTGAACCGGGCAGCCTCCCTGCAGATAATTTCCTTTACGAAAAAGGAAGGAGGACGCCAACGTGTCAAAAATTATCATTTCCGCTGCCATACGCGGCGCTCATAAGATCGTCAATCAATGTGCCGACGCCCTCTACGCAGCCCGGGATAAGTACGGGGAAAACCAGGAGATCGGCTTCCCCAATACCGCATATTACCTGCCCATCATCTACTCTTTAATGGGCAACAAGATTGAAAAAATTAAAGACGCGATCCCGGTAATGGAGCGCTGCAAGTCCCTGCTGCCGCCCATCCCCGCGGAAAAGCACCACCTCCCCTACCTGGGACCGGGCCTGGACGCCGGTCTGGCCACCCTGATGGCGGAAGAAATCTTCGAGGCCGTCCGTTACGTGACCGACCCGGATTATTACGTGGGCGGTGAAGAAGTCTACAGCAAAGGCGACACCAAGATCTGGCTGGGAGCCGCGGAAGACACCATCTTCCGGAAAAGGGGCATCGAGTTCGTAGACGGCTCCGCCCCCGGGTTTGCCGCCATCGTCGGCGCCGCGCCTTCGGTCCAGGAAGCCGTGGACCTGGTGACGGAATACCAGAAAAAGAACCTCTATATCTTCCTGGCCGCCAAAAACATTGAAGGCACCACTTCGGTGGCCGAACAGCTTCTGGAAGGCGGCGTGCAGATCGGCTGGCCGACCCGTATTGTACCCTTTGGGCCGGACATCTCTGCGGCGGTCTTCGCCCTGGGCTTCGCCAACCGGGCCGCCATGGCTTTCGGCGGCGTTAAACCCGGCGCCGCCCTGAAGATGCTGGTTTACAATAAGGACCGCATCTTCGCCTTCGTCAATGCGCTGTCCACCATTCCCGACGAATGGTACGCCAACGCCGCAGGAGCCATCAACTGGGGCTTCCCCACCATCACCAACCAGGACATTCCCCAGGTGCTGCCCACCGGTATCTGCACCTACGAGCACGTGGTTTCCAACGTGCCCATGGCGGAATTGGGCCAAAAATCCATCGAAGTCCGGGGCCTCAAGGTCGCGGTCACCGAGATCGACATCCCGGTGAACTTCGGCGCCGCGTTCGAAGGTGAGCGGGTCCGCAAAGACGATCTCTACGCCGAGTGCGGCGGCGGCAAGACCCAGGCCGTGGAATTGGTCACCAGCAAACGCATGGACGAAGTGGAAGACGGCAAGGTCGAGGTCTTCGGTCCCGACCTCCCCGACCTCCCCCAGGACAAAATCCCCATGCGGCTGCCTTTGGCCGTAGTGGTGGAAGTGGCCGGCCGCAACTTCCAGGCCGACTTCGAGCCCATCCTGGAGCGGCAGATTCACCACCTGGTGAACTACGCCCAGGGCATCATGCACATCGGGCAGCGGGACATCGCCTGGTACCGGATCGGCAAATCCGCGGTGGAAAAAGGCTTCAGCCTGAAACACATCGGCACCATCCTTCATGCCAAGTTCCACCAGGATTTCGGCGCCATCTTCGATAAATGCCAGATAAAACTCTACACCGAAAAAGACAAGGTGGACGAGATCACCACCATAGCCCGGAAGGTCTACAAGGAGCGGGACGCCCGGGTTGAAGGCATGACCGACGAAACCACCGAGACCTACTACTCCTGCACCCTGTGCCAGTCCTTTGCGCCCAACCACGTCTGCGTGGTCAGCCCGGAACGTACCGGCCTCTGTGGCGCTTACAACTGGATGGACTGTAAGGCTTCCTTCGAAATCAACCCCACCGGTCCCAACCAGCCAATTCAGAAGGGCGAGACCCTGGATGAGAAATACGGGATGTGGCAGGGAGTCAACGACTTCGTCTTTAAGGCCTCCCGCCAGAAGGTGGAAAAATACAACTTCTACAGCCTGGTCTATGATCCCATGACCACCTGCGGCTGTTGTGAAGCCATCAGCGCGGTCCTGCCCATGTGCAACGGCATCATGACCGTCAACCGGGACTACACCGGAGAGACCCCCTGCGGTATGAAGTTTACCACCCTGGCGGGCGTCATCGGCGGCGGCCAGGTAACCCCGGGCTTCGTGGGCCACAGCAAGTACAACGTCACCCAGCGGAAATTCGTGGTGGGCGACGGCGGACTGAAGCGGGTGGTATGGATGCCCAAGATCCTGAAAGAAGAGCTTCGGGAACGGCTGCTAAAACGGGGCGAGGAACTGGGAATCCCCGACCTCATCGACCGCATCGCCGATGAGAGCGTGGGCGTCACCGAAGACGAGATCCTGGGCTTCCTGACCGAGAAGCAGCATCCGGCGCTGGAAATGGAGCCCATTATCGGCTAACCTCTACGGGGCCGGGAGGATCGCCTCCCGGCCCTTCTGATACGGGCGCCGGCGGGCAGGGGTGGCGCCCCTTTAGCACCGCTTGGGCTCCCAGCCATGGATAAGGAGAAAGACGATGGCTTTAACGGGAATTGAAATTTTCAAACTCCTCGCCAAAACCAACTGTAAAGAATGCGGCTTCCCCACCTGTTTGGCCTTTGCCATGGCCCTGGCCAGCGGGAAGGCGGAATTGGACGCTTGCCCGTATGTCTCCGATGAGGTAAGAGAAAAACTGGCCGAGGCCTCGGCCCCGCCCATCCGCCCGATAAAGATCGGCATGAAAGAAGGGACCAAGACCGTGGGCGGCGAAACCGTCATGTTCCGCCACGAGAAGACCTTCTTCAATCCCACCCTCATCGCCGGCCTGGTGACCACCGCCCAGGCGGATGCGGACGTGGACAAGCAGCTCGACACTTTCATGAAGTTGCAGTATGACCGGGTGGGTCTCCTGCTGCGCCCGGAATTGATTGCGGTCCAGGATGCCAGCGGCGATGCCGGCAAATTCGCGGCCCTGGCAAAAAAGGTGATGGACAAAACCGACGCCGGCCTGATTCTTTGCAGCGACAAGGCTGACGTGGTCAAGGCCGGAGCCGAAGCGGTCAAGGAGCGCAAACCTTTGATCGGCGTGGCCACCCCGGATAACGCCGACGCCTTCGGCGCTTTGGCCAAAGAGTTGGGCCTGCCCCTCATCGCCAAGGCGGAAGGTTATGACGCCCTGGCCGACCTGGCCACCAAGCTCACCGGCATGGGCCTTAAAGACCTGGTCCTCGATTCCGGCAGCCGCAGCCTGAAGGCGGCTCTCCAGGATCAGATCGTCCTCCGCCGGGCGGCCCTGGTGCCCAAGTTCCGGCCTTTCGGTTTCCCCACCATCACCTGCCCCTGCCAGATGACCGACGATCCCATGATGGAGGCCTTGTACGCCTCGGTCTTCATCGCCAAATACGGCGGCATTGTGGTGCTGTCGAATCTCGACGCCACCACCGTCTTCCCGCTGCTGCTGGAGCGGTTGAACATCTACACCGACCCGCAGAAGCCCATGATCATCAGCCCGGGCATCTACGAAATCGGCAACCCCGGCCCCGACTCTCCGGTGGCCGTGACCACCAACTTTGCTCTCACCTACTTCATCGTCTCCGGCGAAATCGAGGGGAGCAAGGTGCCCACCTGGCTGCTCATCCAGGACACCGAAGGTCTGTCGGTCATGACCGCCTGGGCCGCGGGGAAATTCTCCGGGGATTCGGTGGCCCACTTCGTCAAGAAATGCGGCATCAATGATAAAGCCAAGACGCGCACCATCATCATCCCCGGTTATGCCGCGGGTATCAGCGGTGACCTGGAAGAGGAACTGCCCGACTGGAAGGTCCTCATCGGGCCCCGGGAAGCGTCCCATGTCCCGGCATTCTTGAAAAACCTGTAATCCTGATTGGGAAGTTCCTTATTTATCCGGGGAGAAAGCCTTGGCAGGCTTTCTCCCCCTCTATACAGAACACGAGAGAAAGGGGTCACCTGATGGAAAAATTTTACCGTATTGGCGAAAACCTGAACGTGGTGACCAAGGTTTACGGTCAGGCGATGAAGGAGCGCAACCCCAAGCCTCTCCAGGAATTGGCCCTGAAAGAGGCTGAAAAAAAAGTGGACTTTATCGATGTCAATATCGGCCCGGCCCGCAAGGGCGGTGAAGAGTTGATGGAATGGATCGTCAAGGCCATCCAGGAAGTGGTGCCCGACATTCCCCTGGCTCTGGACACCTCCAACATCGCCGCCATGGAAGCCGGCCTCAAGGTCCACAAAGGAAAGGCCCTCATCAACTCCATCATGGCCCGTCCGGAACGCATGGACGGCATGATGCCCTTGGTCCGGAAATATGACGCTTACATGATCGGCCTGCTCTGGGGGCCGGAAGGCATGCCCCGGGATGAACACGAACGCGGCATGCTCACCGCCGAAATCCTGGCCAAGGCCGCGGAATATAACATCGCAAATGAAGATATCTGGTTCGATCCCATCATCGCACCCTTGAACATCCAGCAGAACCAGCTTATCGCCTCCCTGGAATATATGAAGTTCCTCCAGGACATGGCTCCCGGGTCCCTGTCCACCTGCGGGTTGTCCAACTCCAGCAACGGCGTGCCCGATGAACTCCGGCCCATCATCAACCGCGCCTACGTCATCATGCTGCAGCGCTACGGCATGCGCTCCGCTATCGTCGACGCCTTCGACGACGACCTCTGGGCCGTGGTGGACGGCAAGAAACCGGAGGCCGTGCAAGTAGTCTACGACATCATGGACGGCAAATCCGTGGACATCCCCTCGCTGTCCAAAGAGCTGCAAAACTACGCCAAGACCGCCCGGGTCATCATGGGCCAGGTGCTGTTCTCGGATTCGTGGCTGGAAGTTTAACGAAGCATTATCTTTATAGCTAGAAAATCGAAGGGGCGGGTTTTTAACCCGCCCCTTTTGTTTTGGGAGTGGCACATGCGGCACAGGCGTCTCGCCCTTGGTATTTCAATTTCAATTTGGTGGCACAGCCTTTCCAGGCTGTGCAAAAAAATCTGCACAGGCTGGAAAGCCTGTGCCACCAAGTTCTATCTCCCCAGCATTTTCATCGCCGCGGCCACCGCTTCTCCAGCCGTGGCCGCGCGCCTCAGCCCCGCCATCTCCCAGCTAACGTGCAGCCCTACCACCGGTTTCCCCAATTTCAGCCCAACAGCAGCCTCGGAGATAGTGCCATGGCTGCCGTCCACGGCGATGAGCGCGTCCGCGGCATGGGCGATGAGGACGTTCCGGGCGTAGCCCAAATTGGTGGGAATTGAGTAGGTGAGGAAAGGATTGGCCCGGCTGCGGCCGGCATCCGGCAGGATGCCGATGCTCACCCCGCCCGCTTCCTGCGCGCCTTGGGCTGCGGCGGCCATCACCCCGCCCAAGCCCCCGCAGAGCAGCACCGCGCCCCGCCTAGCCACCTCCCGGCCCACTTCCCGCGCTAACTCCAGGATATCAGGAGCGGCGTCGCCCCCGCCAATGACCGCCAGATAGAAGGGACTCCTCAACCGATGAACTCCTTGCGGGAATAGGAATTTACTTAATATTGCGTCTTCCTTTGCGTCTTGGCGTCTTGGCGTCTTGGCGTGAAACCTATCTTATCAATGCATATCAACCATTAAATCTGCTCACAATCTCCGCCGCCTCCCCGGGATTACGCAAGGCCAGGGTGCAGAAGCTCACCGTGTCCGCGCCCACGTCCAGGTATCTTTGCACGTCCTCCCGATTCTTGACGCCGCAGCCCATGATTAAAGGCAGACGCACTTTTTTTCGCAATTTGGTGTTATAACTCAGGGCCGCGGCCAGAGCCGGACCCCCGGACACCCCCCCGCCCCCGGCCCGCCACAGGGGGGAGCGCTCCAGGGGATAGATGATCTCATAGGGGATGGTGTTAATGGCATGGATGGCGTTGATGCCCAGCCTTTCCAGGTCTTGGGAAAATTCGCAGGGGTGGCAGATACTGATCTTGGCGATTAAAAAGAGGCCGGGGAATTTAGCCCTGACGGCCTGGCTGCACTTCAGCCCCTGGGCCACGTTCTCCCGGATGGCCTCCTGGGAATTGGGGCAGGAATAGTTGAGTTCCAGGGCCCAAAAGTCGGGATCCAGGATTTGCTGATAAATCTCGACCGCTTCCAGGATGTCCAGGATCGCCAGTTCCGTGCCTTTGACAAACTCCGGATAGAGATTGGGGATGACCTTAAAGCCCTGATCTAGGGCTATCTTGATATCCCGGGCGCAGGCCTCGGCCCCGGGATTGGTGAGGCCGTAGGCGTTGAGCATGCCGCCGCCGGGAAGCCGGCGGATATACTTCCAGGTCAGGGGGTTCCAGGCGATAAAATTGCCGATTCTCTTGGACCTGGTGGCGGATTTGGCGAAGACCGCGGCGCCCGTCTCCCGGACGGCCCGGAGCAGCCGCCGGTAGCCGGGCAGCAGGGTATAGGGAAAGATGCCCCGGCCGGAGGTCCCCAGGGCCGTGGAGACGGCGACGGTGGAGATGCGGCCTTCCTTGGCTTGGATCATGCGTTGCGCCTTTATCAGGGGCCAGGGGTCAGGGGTCAGGGGCCAGGAGGAGCGGTGTTTCCCTGGTGACAGCCATGTCCTTCCCCATGTCTGCATCCATAAAATAGAGCGGCAGGCTGTCGGCCATGAGGAAGCCTTCAAGGGTGGGAACCGCCCGGTCCCGGCGCATCTCCACCAAACCCGATTTTTGCAGGTTCGTCAAGGTTTTTTCCCATCCCCGGGTCTGCCGGAGAAGGTCCAGGGGCGCCCCCTCCCTGGTCCGCAGGCCCAGATAGAGGGCCTCCAGCCGGAGCTGCTCCGGGGAGAGAATCTCCCGGTCCGCCAGCGGCGCTTCGCCCCGGGCCAGGGATTGGCAATATTGCGGCACCGAGGCGACATTCCACCAGCGCACCCCCTCCTGGAAGGAATGGGCCCCGGGCCCCAGGCCCAGGTAAGGGATGTGGCGCCAGTACTTGCGGTTGTGCCGGGAAAAATACGGTTTTCGGTTTTCGGTTTTCGGTTTTCGGTTAAAAGACCCTTGGTTATTAATGAGCCTTGGGCAAAATTCTTCGTTTGCCAAGAATTGTGCATCGTTTGCCGTGAATTGTACATTATGAGGGAGCGAAGCGACCGCAGAATCCCCTCCCCCTTGAGGGGGGAGGGTTAGGGTGGGGGTGGCGTCTTTCGGGTTGATTACAGGTGCCTGGCCAAGACGCCCCTTTTGCCGGGCAAAATTGGAGATTTCGTAGTGGAGGTAATCGTGATCTTCCAGGAACCGGGAGGTGAAGAGAAAAAAGTCCCGCTCCTCCTCCTCCGTGGCGGGGATCACCTCCCCCCGGGCCTTCCTGCGTCCCAAAGGAGTTCCCGGTTCATAGGTCAGTTGGTAGCAGGATAAATGCTCGGGATGAAAGGCCAGGGCCTGCTCCAGGGTTTTTCTCCAGCCCTCCAGGCTCTGCCCCGGCAAACCGTAAATCAGATCCAGGCTGAGATTGGCAAAGCCCGCGGCCCGGGCGGCTTCCAGGGCCTCAACTGTCTGCCGGGTGTTATGCCTTCTACCTAGGAAGGCCAGTTCCCGGTCATGAAACGATTGGACGCCCACACTGAGCCGGTTGACGCCCAGGTCCCGGTATGCTCCTATTTTCATCTGGTTAAGGTCGTCAGGGTTGGCTTCCAGGGTGACTTCGGTGTTGGGGGAGAAGGCGAAGCGCCGGCGCAAGCTGTTCAGCAAATGGGCCATCTGCCCGGCCGTAAGCAGGCTGGGCGTGCCGCCGCCCAGGTAGAGGGTGTCGAAGACGCCGAACCGGTCCTGGCAGAACGCGGCCTCTTTTTCCAGTGCCTCCAGCCAGGGTGACAAGAGGGATAGATCGGTTACAGAGAAAAAATCGCAGTAAGCGCATTTTCTCAGGCAAAAAGGGATATGAACATAAAGGCCGGGAACAATGACCCCTGGCCCCTGACCCCTGATCCCTGGCCCTTGCTACTCATTCTCCGTCTTCAGCACCGCCACGAACGCGCTTTGGGGGATTTCCACGGAGCCCACCATCTTCATCTTCTTTTTCCCGGCCTTCTGCTTTTCTAAAAGCTTTCGTTTCCTGGTAATGTCGCCGCCGTAACATTTGGCGGTGACGTCTTTTCTAAAGGCGTTGATGGTGGACCTGGAGATAACCTGGCCGCCGATGGCCCCCTGGATGGCGATCTTGAACATCTGCCGGGGGATCTCGTCTTTGAGGCGCTCGCAGACCCTGACTCCCCAATCCCGGGCTCGGGTCCGGTAGACGATCATGCTTAGTGCGTCCAGTTTCTCGCCGTTCACCAGGATATCCAGCTTCACCAGGTCGCTGTCCCGGTAATCCAGGAGTTCGTAGTCAAAGGAGCCGTAGCCCTGGGTGATGGTCTTCAAGCGGTCGTAGAAGTCGATGATCACCTCCGCCAGGGGGATTTCAAAAGTCACCTCCACCCGCCCCGGCGTGGGATAGCTGAAGTGGGAATTGACCCCCCGGCGCTCCATACACATCTTCAGGACCGCGCCCAGGTAGCGCTCCGGCACCAGGATGGCGGCCCGGATGTAAGGCTCCTGCGACCCCTTGATGCGGGTGGGGTCCGGGTAGTGCATGGGGTTGTCCACGGTGATGGTCTGGCCGTCCGCCAGGGTGAAGCGGTACTGCACCCCGGGCACGGTGGTGATGATGCTTTGCCCGAACTCCCGCTCTAATCTCTCCGTGACGATCTCCAGGTGCAGCAGTCCCAGGAAGCCGCAGCGGAAGCCCTGGCCCAGGGCCGCGGAGGAGTCTTTCTGGTAGATCAGGGCCGCGTCGTTCAGTTTGTATTTCTCCAGGGCCTCGGCCAGGGCTTGGTAGTCGTCCGCGGACACCGGGTAGATGGACGCGAAGACCACGGGCAAGACTTCCTTAAAACCCGGCAGCGGTTTGAGAGCGGGACGCTCCTCCAGGGTGATGGTGTCACCGATGCTGGTGTCGCTCACGGTCTTGATGCCCGCGATGATGTAACCCACCATGCCCGCGGTCAGTTTCTTCCGGGGCTCCCGCTGCAAGCCGAAGATGCCCACCTCTTCCACCTTATGGGTGGAGTTGTTGTGCATAAAGCGGATCAGGTCCCCGGGCTTCACTTCCCCGTCAAAGACCCGGCAGGAGATGATGGCGCCTCGAAAGGAGTCGTATTGGGCGTCGAAAATAAGGGCGGACAGCGGCTGCTCCTGGCTGCCTTTGGGCGGCGGGATGTGCTGGACAATGGCCTCCAGGACCTCGTCCACGCCGATCCCTTCCTTGGCGGAGCACAAAATGGCCTGGTCCGGGTCCAGCCCCAGCTCCTTCTCGATCTGGTCCTTGACCCCGTCTACGTCCGCCTGGGGGAGATCGATCTTGTTGATCACCGGGATGATGGTGAGATCATGCTCCATGGCGAGATACAGGTTGGCCACGGTCTGGGCCTCCACCCCCTGGCTCGCGTCCACCAGGAGCAGCACGCCTTCACAGGAGGCCAAGGCCCGGGAGACCTCGTAGGAGAAATCCACGTGCCCCGGGGTATCAATCAGGTTGAGCTCGTATTCTGCGCCGTCGTCGGCGGTATAAGGCAGGGTGATGGTGTTGCTCTTGATGGTGATGCCCCGCTCCCGCTCGATGTCCATGGTGTCGAGCAACTGGTCCCGGAACTGGCGCTCCCCCACCATGCCGGTCCACTGGATGAGGCGGTCCGCCAGGGTGGACTTCCCATGGTCGATATGGGCGATGATGCTGAAGTTGCGTATGTGTGGCATATGGTTTAGGTATGTTATTGGGGAAGGGGGCCAGGGGTCTGTGGCCCAGACGGCTCGCCTGTTCAGACCTCTCCAAATCCGTCCCCAACCCCTTACATTGTTAGCTTAAGTTGGTCAGTTATTTCCTTGAAATATTTTATCTTTTTTGCGGGCCGGTGTCCACCCCTAGCTGGCACGAGTTTTTCATGTAGTTTAATAAATTAACGGCCTGAAAGGACCATGCCGATAATCATACTAAACCAGTAGGATTCTATCCGGGCAGCGAACGGGCAAACTACTCCGAAAGGGTGGGACGCAAAGTCTCCGGCCTACAGCCTCCGGGCCAAGGTAGCGGGATTGCCGAAATGCCGAGGCAATCTGTTCTCTGGGGCCCGAGTCTGCTCGGGCCTTTCGTTTTCCACTTCCGGTGCGCACGGGGATGGGCGCCAGGAGTCTCCTATTTGCCCGCAAAGGCCCGAAACCAGTGATTGTGGGCGATAAACAGTATTTTCTTAAAGCGTTGTTATTTTGACAGTTATGATGTCTATTTGACACTTGATTAAATATTTGACAAAGGAACGCTTTATGGGTATGATTGATAAACTCTTTCTAAATTTATAAACTATAAAATAATAATCTCCGAAACGGGAAGGTGGGGGTACGGCTTCCTGCCGCCTGTCCGCAAGGTCCGGCCCAGCGCTCCTCCCGGAGCCCTGGTTTTATCATAACCATCAATCAACAAAAGAGAGGTTGCAGTATGAGAAAGATGAGAATTGGGGCGCTGTTGTTGGGTTTCTTGTTTCTCTTCGGCGTGGGCGGGGTCTTCGCCGCCCGGGTGGCGCACATCAAAGCCAAACCCTTTATCGTCGATCCCACCGAATCGGGGATCGTTTCCGCGGCCTGGGTGGCCCAGCAGGGATTGCCCGATAGAGGTAAATCCAATCACGCCCTGTACCTGGCTAAAGACGGCGAAACGGTGGTGGATGCCAAGGCCGGGGCCAGGATTGTGGGCGCCGCCGGGCTGGTCTTTGACCCCGTCACCTTTGTCATCGGTTTCGATTTCCGCAACGACGGCTGGTCCAGCGCCAAGTCCCCCCGGGTCGAGGTGACCCTGACAGAGGACCCGGCCACCACCTACTTTTTCGGCGCTGCTGCCGGCACCCAAACCCCGGTGAACGCGGACTGGACCCGGGTGAGTTTCACGGCCGCCCAGGCCACTGACGCCGACGGCAATGTGGTGGCCATGCCCGCCACCGGCACTATCAACTCCATCCTCGTCGTCTTTGACGAAGGCACCGATGCCACCGGCGGCACGGGCACCCCGGGGTTCGCGTATCTGGACAACCTCCAGATCCTGGACTTCCCGGCCATCGGCAAACCGGGCAATGTCTTGAAAAAGAGCCCCAGGACCCCGAAGAAACCCAAGGGACCCATGTCGCCCCAAGGACCTATGGAACCCCAGGGGCCGATGGGACCTGGAATGTAGTCCGGCCCGGAAAAACTGAATAAAGGCAACGAACAAAGCCCGGGGGCGGCGATCCGCATCCCGGGCTTTTTACTGCTGTTGGTTAAGGATGGAATATGGGCGTGGTTTTGCAAACATGGGCCCAGGCGATTCGCCCGGGCCACAAGCTTTGAAGGTGGGCGAACCCAAGGTTCGCCCTACAAAAAAGTGTCATTTGATTGCGAACTGAGACCTCTGCGAAAGTCTCCCCACTTGTCATTCCGAGGGAGCGGAGCGACCGAGGAATCTCGTAGGTGGCTGAAAATACGAGATTCGTAACGAAGCTTCGCTCCGTTCAGAATGACAAGAGTGACTTTCGCAAAGGTCTCGAACTGGTATCACAAGTTTTTCCCGGAAAATCAGGGAAAGAGGTTAACGATTGCACCTTCCCATGATTCTAATCGGCAATACAATTCCTTGATAATCCAGATCTTTTAACGAATGGCGGTTTAATGCCTTGCAAAGCATCTTTCACTGCCTTATATTTATACATAAAATCTTTCAGAATAAATTAAGCTGTCTGCCCCTTCTGTCCGTAAAGACTAATACCAGCTTAGGCTTCACCGAGGTGCAACCCCCGTGAAGAAATTGGTAAAGGAGTGGTTATGAAACCGCCTTCCCGGCGTTATTGCCCCCGGGCCTTTGGTCTCCTGGCCGCCATTTTGGCCGTCACCGTCATTTGCTGGCTGACCGGCGGTTGGATTGGACCCGTGGAAGCCAAACTGACCCCGGCCACCGAGCCCGTCCAGGAGCCCATCGGTTTCGATGCAAATCATCCCAGGGTGCAGGCGGCCCTTTCAGCCCAACACCGCCATGGTCCGCGGCTGATGGCCGAACCCGAAGTGGTGGGCACCGCCACCGGCCTGGATAACGCCGATGAACCCACGGTGGTGGTCTATACCAGACAGGCGGTGGCTGTCGGGGCCATTCCCCCCAGCGTCGACGGCATTCCGGTGACCGTGAAGGTTACCGGGGAGATCAGGCCCATGCAGGCGGACTACTTCCCCAGGCCGGTGCCCATCGGGGTTTCCGTGGGCAACAAGCGGGAGTGCGCCGCCGGGACCATCGGCTGCCGGGTCAAAGACGCTGCGGGAAAAGTTTATATCTTGAGCAATAACCACGTCCTGGCCATGGAAAATGTCTCGCCCCTGGGCGTCGGCATTGCCCAGCCCGGTCTCTTTGATGCAGCTGTGCAATGCGTGTACTCCACCACCTATCTCTTGGGCAAATTGTACGATTTTGAGCCCATCTCCTTTACCCAAAACAATATTATGGACGCGGCCATCGCCTCCACCAATAAGTCCAAGCTGGGTAACGCCACCCCTAATGACGGTTACGGCAAGCCCAAAACCACGACCGCGGCGGCAGCCATCGGCCAGCAGGTGCAAAAATACGGCCGCACCACCGGACACACGCTGGGAGCGATCTCGGCCATTAACGCCACCTTCGATATAAATTATGGCACGGACGTCAATCCCCGTTTTGCCCGCTTCGTCAACCAGATCGTGGTCTCCTCTCCCACGGCCTTTATCCTCCCCGGCGATTCCGGTTCTTTGCTGGTGACCAACCTGAAGAAACCCGTGGGCCTGCTCTTTGCGGGCAACGGCAATGGCACCCTGGCCATCGCCAACCCCATCAATCCGGTGCTCCAGAGATTCGGGGTGACGATCGACGGCCGCGTTCCGCCGCAATAACTGAAGCCGGCTGCGAAAACCCGGGAACCGGGGGATAGAACCTTGGCTCTGCGAACTTTCTCCTTTATCCTGGCCGCAAGTGTGATCATATTCCTGGCCGGGGCCGCAAGCATAACGGCCAGCTCCAGTTCCAGCGGCAGTTCGGGAGAAAAACTGGTGGCAGCCAAGACCATCGAAGAGGCCGTCAGCCGGCATGCCCCGGACTTAATGGCCCTCCCCGGCGTCGTCGGCGTGGCCCAGGGGCAGTGCGGCGGCCGCCCCTGTATCCGGGTCTATGTCATCGAAAAAATACCCGAATTGGAGCAAAAAATCCCCGCCCGTCTGGACGGCTTCCCCGTGGTCATCGATGTGACCGGGGAGATCCGGGCCAAATAATGAGTGATTATCACATCAACATCTTTTATAGCGAAGAAGACGGCGGTTATATCGCCGATATTCCCGACCTGGAGTCCTGTTCTGCCTTTGGGGAATCCCCGGAAGCCGCTCTCCTGGAGGTGGAAAAGGCCAAAGGAGCCTGGATTGAAGCTGCACGCCAGGGAGGCAAGCCCATCCCCCCACCCCGCTATCGCCCCGTGATTTATCAGGTCTCCCGATAAAGCCGGCTGACGCCTCCCCTTCGCACTGCCTTTCCCCCTTTTCCCGCTATCGATTCGGAGTTCATCAGCGTTTATCGGTGGTAATATTTTAACTGCCGATTCACGCCTATAAACGCCGATTACTTATTAAAAGAATATTCAAAAACAAAGATGATTGAGGGCGGGCGAGGACGCCTGCTGTACAGTTTTTCGTATAGTTGCTTTTTATTTTGAAAGCACCCATATTATCATGAAATAAAAACGAAAAACGGTATCCCTTGACCCCAGGCGGCTCCCCCATAAAGGCCTCCCTCCCGGCGGACCCCGGCACCCCGGACCTCCGGGCTCTGATTCTCCTTTACGGGGCCGGGTCCATGGTCTCCCAGGTCTTGATTCTCCGGGAGTTCCTGGTTCTGGCCCAGGGCCAGGAATTGAAGCTGGCCTTGGGCCTCTGGTGCTGGCTCCTTTGGACCGGCCTGGGAAGCTTCCTGGGGGGCCGGCTGGCGGCCCGATATTCCCTGGGCCCGGCGCAACTGGGGGCACTCCTTTTCCTCCTGGGCTGGCTCCTGCCCGGCACCGTCCTCCTGGCCAAAGCCCTGCCTGCGATGGCGCCCCTGCCCTGGGGCCAAACCCTGCCGGCAGGAACCATTCTCCTCCTCTTTTTACTGGTGCTGGCCCCGTTCGGGCTGACCTCCGGCCTCTTTTTCCCCTGGGCCTGCCGGGTCCTGGCAGCAGTCTCCCCCGAAGAGGCCGTGGGCCGGGTTTATTACCGGGAAGCCCTGGGCGCGGCCCTGGGAGTATGCGTGGTGCAGCTTTTCCTCTTGGGGCGTTATTCCACCCTGGCCTTAAGCCTGGCTTGCGGCCTGGCCCTGGCCCTGGCCGCCCGTCTCCTGGCCCCTCCCCTCTCCCTGGGCCTGCGCCTGGCCGCCGCCCTGGGACTGCTGCCCCTGGCCGCAGCCTTGTTCCTTAATCCCCAGTTGGAAAAATTAAGCTATGCGTGGCAGTTCCCCGGCCGGGAAGTCCTGGCCAGCGTGGATACGCCTTACGCCCGCCTCACCGTCACCAGGGAGGGGGAGCAGGTCAGTTTCTTCGCCAATAATCTCTGGCAGGTTACCCATCCCGATCCCCTGACTGCGGAACACCAGACGCAGTTGGGCCTCCTCCAGCACCCCCGGCCCGTGAAGGTTCTCCTCCTGGGGGGCGGGTCCCCGGGGCTGGCGCCGGAGATCCTGAAGACCTCCAGCGTCGCCACCTTGGACTACGTGGAACTGGACCCCCAGTTGGTGGCCCTGGGCCAACAGGTACTGGCCGCGGCGTTATCCCCCAAGGTCCGCTTCATTTATCAAGACGCCCGCCGTTTCCTGACGGCCACGGAGAAGCGTTATGACGTCATTCTCATGGCCCTGCCGGGTCCCCACAACGCCCAAGTGAACCGTTACTATACCCGGGAGTTTTTCGCACTCGTGGCTAAACATCTGGAGCCCGGCGGGGTCTTCAGCTTTTCCCTGGCCGGCTCCGCGGCGTCCCTCCAACCTCTCAGGGCCGCGTATCTGGGGCTTACTTACCACACCCTGCGTGAGGTCTTCCCCGAGGTGGTGGTGTTCCCGGGGGAACAGACGCGTTTTTTTGCCAGCCCCACGCCCAAGACCCTGGTGGCGGACCCGGAGATTTTGGCCTCCAGGATTGCCGCGCGGCAGCTGAAATTGGACTATGTCCGGGACTACTATCTGCTCCAGGATCTTTCCCGGCCGCGCCAGGAGTACCTGCGCCGTATCCTGGAGAGCCAGTCCCCGGAAGTGAACACCGACCTCAATCCCCGCTGTTATTTCTATGACCTGGCCTTGAGCGGCGTCCAGGAAGGGCTGCCCCTGAAGGAGATACTGCTTTTCCTCAAGGACCGCTCCCTTCTGGGTTTGGGGAGCCTTCTGATGCTCGCGGCCCTGTTCCCGGCCCTCCTGCTCCGCCGCCGGCCCGGGCCTCTCTATCTCTGCCAGGTAATGACCGTGGGCCTGGGAACCATGGCCTTGGAAATCGTTATTTTGATACTTTTTCAGATTCAACTGGGGTTTCTGTATCGGCAATTGGGGCTGTTGATCGCGGCGTTCATGGGGGGGATGGCCCTGGGCGCGGCCTGGGGCGCCCGGGTGATGAAGACCCGGGCGGCCCCCGAGGGCATCGGGGGCAAGGGGTTGCGGCTCCTGGCGGTCCTGCAGGGGGCCATGGCCTCTCTGGCCTTGGGGCTGGCCCTGTCTCTGCCTCTATTCTCCCGTTTTTCCTGGCCGGGCGGGGAGTGGGCGATTCAAGCGGTCTACTCCGTTCTTCTGGCCCTGGTGGGAGGCTTGGGAGGCGCGGTCTTTGCCGGCAGCGCCGCGCTCTGGGTCCATACCCGGCCCGAGGCCGGAGCTAAAGGGGGGATTCTCTATGCCGTGGACCTCCTGGGAGCCACCCTGGGCTCCCTGGGGATCAGCCTGGTGGTACTGCCGGTCTGGGGCGTGGCCCCGACCTTATACCTGGCGGCCGCGCTCCATGCCGGGGCCGGCCTGATGCTGCTCGGCGCAAAATTATAAACCTGTTATGTTCCGAAAAGAAGCCTCACGCAAAGACGCAAAGGCGCAAAGCAAGACGCAAGAACATACTATAAAACAGTGAATCGGTGGGGCGGCCGTCCCTGGCCGCCCGATCAAATTATCACCCCGACGCCAATTCGCAGCCACAGGGCAATAAATCGGGGCAAACCTGGTGCTCGCCCTGAATATAATTGGACGAACACCGGGTTCGCTCCTAACGGAAAATTTGGAGTCCCGGCCCGGATGCGTAAGGGCATCAGGCCGGGAGCCAGTTAATTATCGGGCATCGGTTACATGCTGCACCGGTCCTTCTGTTCCCGAATCGAGGCGCACTGCTGGCCTTTGGGGCCGCAAGGCATAGCAGCGTAGCACGAACCTGCATCCTTGGGGTTCATGTTGCAAAGGCGCTCTCCCGGAGCCGGGCCCAGCACTCCCACCTGGTCACCGCCATGGATGCCGGCTCTCAATGACTCGTTGATCGGCTTGCTAACCGTTTGCTGACTCCGGTAGCCGACGTTATCACCGCCATAGATAGCTTGGGCCATAACCGGGACGCTGGCCAAAAACGCTGCGCCCAGGCCCAGGATCAAAACCACTGCCACGAATTTGCCGTTGAATTTCATCTCTTTGTCCTCACTGAAGGTTGGAACGTGACGATCGTCTCACCGATCATCGCCATTCTCATGTCCGCTCACCTGGACAGGAACAAGGAACACTTCTCCCTGCCGGTGAATGCGAAAATTATTTTGAGTCTGCAATTTTAAATGGATTAGAGGGCGCGGTAACCCGCCTCGGGCGGGTGAAAGATGGCCGGAACGATTTTCAACGGCTCCGGCTGGGAAAAGAGGGGGTTAAACGATAAGGAAGGGAAATAGGGGACGCTTTCCCGCTGGCAAGGCAACCCTGGAAGCCCGGCGCAGCAGCAATTGAGCAGGCCATTGGCGCAGCAATGGTTGAGACAATTGGCGGTGCAGCAGGAATGATCGGCATGAACCAGAACCGGCGGTCCATCCGGCTGCAAGGGGATGGACCCTTGGGAGGTAGAAGCCAGGGCCGCGTTCAGCCAAGACAGGATGAGGAATGCGCAGAGCACCGCACTCCATTTGAGCCCGCTCTGATGCTTATTCCTCATCATCATATACCCTACCTGGGCTATATATATAGCATTAATTGCTTCAAGGGTCAAGTATCTTTTCTACCCTTTTGACCAGAACCTCCATTGGAAGCAAAGGCGCAGGATTTCCAGTTTGTGCCGATTACTGAAGCAGGAACATGAATTAATTCTTTGAAGTGTGAGGCAGGCCCAAGTTTCCTGCCCCCCTTGCATCGCCTGTGGAAGTTCTTAGTTTGTAATCAACCTTGGCCATTCATCTGCATGGCCGCCAAGGAACCCCAAACTTTGAACCTTGAACCTCTCGGCAGAAAGGAGGTCGACAATGCAAAAACCCCTGAAAGCCAAACGGGCCTGGGCCGTGAGTTATACCCCCCAGTATTTTTTGGAGATGGGTGAAGAATATGACGACGACCGGCTGCAACAATTAAACGAACACCTGGTCAAGGGGGATTACGCCCTGCTGAGCGATGACACCCAGGGATTCCCCGGCGACCTGGTGCTCGATTTTCCCGCCGGTTCGGAAATGCCCTTTACGACTCTGGTGATGTTGGAGTCCGGTTAGCCCTGGGTTTTCTCCCCGGCTATCAATAAGCATTGAGGCGGCAGACCCCTCTTGTCCGCATCACTGCCGCCAACTCTCCGGCGCGCCCTGTTGTCGGTGGCTTCCAAGAATTTTATTAACTAAAAATCGAGACTCTGCGAAAAGCCTCTGCGTCTCTGCGGTGATTCTTTTTTACCGCAGAGACGCAGAGGACGCAGAGATTCATCATCGGTCAAATTCCTCAAAATTTATTCAACCATTCAACCTTCTTTTGACCGGCTGCCCTCGGTTATCGGGGATTGCGGGTTACGGGCTTGAACCAAGCCCGGACTCATTTGCCTCAGCAGCCGCCGAATTTATAGATAACCACCAGTATTATGATGGCAATAACGATCAACCATTCCATCCTTTAGACCTCCGCACCCTAGGGAAATAGGGAATATTTCCAAATTTTTCTTATTTTTCCGCTTCCAGGCGTTTCTTCAGTTCCTTGTGGATTTCCGCGTCCTTGAGCCGGGGCGGCAGGTATTCGGCCTTCAATTGGCGGCTGATCTGCAAAGGCCGGGCCTGGAGGAGGTAAAGCTTTCCCGTATCGGTTACGGCCCATTCAATGTCCTGAGGCAGACCGAAATACTTCTCCAGGTCATCCCCAAACTGTTAAGAGCCAGGACCTGCCGCTCATCCAGGCAGGCCCCCCTTTCTCTCCGGGGGCGTTTCCAGGTCGAGGAGGCCCTCCTCCGGAGCCGGCCGGTGCATGCGGGTCTGACATGGCGGTGGCCTCTACCTTCTGGCCCAGCCGCTGGCAGGCGCCGCGCACGTAGTGCATGTCGAACAAAAACCCTTCGTTCATCTTCACCTGGAGGTCGGTGACCATGGTCAAGATGGCGCTGTTGGCTGCCAGCAGCCGTTTGTAATGGCGGCAGCGTTCCAGGAGGGCAGGCGGAGGCGCCAGGGACACCGGCTGCCCTGCCGGCCGGCGTCTGTCCGTGAGCCACTGTTTCAGATTGCTGATGGCCGCCACTACTGGATTATCCCCGAAGAAGAAAGATTACCCACTATTATAAAATAACATAGCCATCTTTCGCCACAAGCGTTATTCCAACTCTCCGGGTTGGGATGGAATCCGCTTTAAACCGGACCCCCCCGAAAGGTTACCATCCTTGGGTCGGGCAAAGCTTGGAAATCATAAAAAAATATTGACTTCGTAAGGGTTTTGCGGTTTCATGAGCTTGCCTATGGCATTTCCTAATGCTGCCGTCTGGAGGTTTATATGCCCCAATGCCCCCATTGTCGGACCGAATACGATTCCGGTCAGCGGTATTGTCAGATGTGCGGAAGCTTTTTGCTGCATCCGGAGGTTGGGGACACTTTCTGCCCCGAATGCGGCATCAGGGTCTCCCCTCGCCAGGAATTTTGCCATGAATGCGACGCGCCTCTGAAAGGGCAGGCCGCCGCGGTCCCGGCTGTTGAGGAACAACCTGCTCCCGGCGGTCCGGCCGCAGCCGCGCCGGCTGCCCCCCCGGCCAAAAGCAACCAGGCGATGGTCGGCCTGCTGGTGGGCGCCGGGGTTATTATCCTCTTGCTCTTGATTCTGGTCTTCTCCCAATCCGACAAGCCGTCGGCCCCGCCCGCTCCTGCGCCCCCAAAAGCGGAGGCCCCGGCGCCTCCGGCCGCGCCCCCTGCCCCTCCTGCGGCGGCTCCGGCTCCGGCCCCTGCCGCTCCGGCCCCCGAAGCCCAGCCTGCGGGACTAAAAGAGCAGTTGCAGGGTATCCTGGCCAAAATGCGGGAGGCCAGGCTGAATAAAGACATTATCCTCTTGATGAATTGCTATTCCCTGACTTATCCGGACTTGGAAAGCAAGCGGCGGGAGGCCCTGAAGGCCTGGGATAATTACGATTACACCAATATGGTCTTCACCATTGACGAGGTCCAGCCCATAAACGCGGATAACGCCAACGCCGAGGTTACCTGGTACGTGGACCTCAGAAACCGGCGCACCGGAGAATTGATCAGTTCGACGCAAACCTTTCAGGTGCGGTTCGCCAAGGAGTTGGGCCAATGGCGCATCCGCTCCCTGGAAGAAGCTGAATAAGGAGAAATTATGGGCCATCGCCATTTCATGAGAGGACTGCTGCTGCTCGGGTTGATCATCTCCTTGCTGGGCGGCTGTGATACCGCGCCGCGCACCTATCCCGTTCCTCCCTCGTACTATTATGTGGTGCCCACCACCACCTACCTGCGTTCCTGCGCCTCCTATGCGGAGGAATGCTATATCATCGCCCAGGTCTTCAGCGGCGACCGGGTGGTGGTCCTGGACCGCAACGATTACAACTGGGCCCGGGTATCCTTGGAGCGCAGCGGCGTCATCGGCTGGATTCCGGGCGACCTGATCGCGCCCAGCCCCGGCCCCACCAACTTTTATGTGTCCTGGACCAATGTCTATCTGCGGGATTGCTCCGACTATAACTGCCGGGCCTTGGAGCTGCTCTACCGGGGGGACCGGGTGGAAAAGATCGACCAGGACTACCGGGGCTGGTGGCGGGTCAGGTCCATCAAATCCGGCATTATCGGCTGGATCCCGGCGTCGGCGACCTCCCCCAGCCCGGGACCGCCTTATTATTACGTGGCTATCCAGGGACTTAATCTCCGGGCCGGCCCCTCCACCGGCTCCAAGGTGCTCACCACCCTGAGCCTCAACGACCAGGTGGAGGTGTTGGGCGCCAATGCCGCGGGCTGGTCCCAGGTGCGCCACCTGCGCACCAACATCATCGGCTGGGTAGCCTCCCGCTACCTGGAAACCTTCCCGGTGCGCCATTCCAAGGCCGCGCCCCGGAAGCCCAAGGCCCCCGCCAAGGAAAAAGTCCCTGAGGAGAAACCTGCCCCCAGGGCGATGTAAAAACAGTTTTTAGTTTTTAGTAAAATAAAAAGGGGACCCGAAGAGCACTCCGGGTCCCCCTTTTTATCCATCGAATATTTCCTTAACTCTGAAATATCGGAACAATCTATATAGCCTTGGGGATTGCGGATAAATAGCAGTGAGCTTTAATCCACATTGGCTGGCTCGTTGATGAAAAAATCTTATTAAAACTAGATATGCTTCGTGAGGGAGCCATGCCTGAACAACTTGGAAAATTCCATCCAGGCAAATTAGATTGGCAAGTCGAAACCCTTTAGCAGGCTTAAGTTTTGGGCCTGGAGAACCGACATGGTCCTTGCATAAATTAATAAAAATACTTATAATAAATAAAAAAGGGGGCGTAACGGCTTCGACGTAGATAGAGAACTGACGGTTGCATGCCGAGGTCCTGTCCGCTCGTAAAACGGGTAGGAAACACACAAGTGCCGACAACTACGGCTACGCTCTAGCCGCTTAAGGCTAGCGCCTGAGGATCTTTCGCCGGGAGAAGTCTTCAGGTGTCCGCATTCCGGCAAAGCTGCCGGGTTCGCCCGTGGCCCGGTGGACGAAAATTACAGCGGGATAGCTTCTAAGAATTCTGTCGGTGGAAGTCTTTTGAGGCGAAGATAAAACATCGACTAAGCATGTAGACGCTCTCAGGGACTGTTTGCGGACGCGGGTTCGACTCCCGCCGCCTCCACCAATTTATTATTAAGATATCAGGTAGTTGTAATTTAATTGGTGTGTAAAAAATAGGGGCAAGATAGGGTCAGGCTTCGAGTCTGACCCTATTTTTTTGAGGATTCCACTTTCATTTAAATTTGTAATCAAAGTTTGGGAAGGCATTCTCCACCTTCTTTGGAATCGTCGTAAAACCACTTACTCATAAGTTGGTTAGCCTCCCGGATTTCCGGAGATGGCTAGGCCCGGATTACAGAAATCCGGGCCTAGCTGGAAGTTGAGAATCAAGAATGTTCCATTTCGGCCAGACGCCGCTGGATAGCCTCCAGTTCGCTTTGCAAGTAGGCCGCTAACTCCCGCAGAGCCTCGGCTTCATCCTTTGGGGAGACGTAACCGGTTTTCTTGCTCGAGACAGAGATACCAAACCCCCATGGGCCATAGCCCCAGCGGGGAGGGCCTCCAAGACTCGTAATCACAGGCTGCCCCCGGCCACGGCCGTGAAAACGCTGGCCCCGGCTGCGGGCAGACCCCCGCCGCAAGCCGGCCCCGCACGGCCCCCGGCCCCAGCCCGTGCCCGAACTCTGGCCTCTTGGTCCTTTAGCGTCAAAATTTGGCATGATCATTATCCTCATTCGGATGCCTCGATCCTGGCATTAACTATCTTTCCCTGGTCATTATGGTCCCGCATTCAGGACATCCAATGACTGGCAACATCCGGAACTCTCGCTGGCGCTAATTTCCCGGCCTGGTATTTTTGCACCGCCTCGCGTACCGGACCCTTCATTCCCAAAATTACGCCTATGCCGGCAGCCAACAGAGTGTTAAAAGCCTTAGGTCCGCAGTGCCCCGTGAGCACCGCGGCCGGCCGCTGACGGGTTATCATGGCGGCCGCCTGTATTCCTGCCCCTTGCGCTGCCTGCAGGTTCTGGCCGTTCGTCAGCGCTTCGCAGGCCATGGTTTCCGTGTCCACCATAAGAAAATAGGGCGCCCGCCCGAAACGCGGCTCCACCTGTGCTTCCAGATCGGGTCCGCTGGCGCTTAAGACAATCTTCATGGTTAGTTCCTTATTGCTGATGGTTGCCGCGATGGATTGCGTCTAACCCGGAATTTCAACATTGAAAGGGAACGCCCTCCTGGAGAACCGGCCAGGTCGCACGGAGTCTTCACATCCTGCCTGGGGCAGGCAGACTGCCCCGCTGGCGCTCCCTATAGCATTTACCGTTCGCGCCCCCCGAATAAGGGCACATTAGGTCCCGAAGCCTCCTGCAATTCACCCAGGCGCAGCTTGTTCAACACCTGGCGCAACGAGCCCCGGGCATTAAGGAAGACCTTGACTCCCGCTCCCTTTAACTCGTCAATACCCTTAGGCCCGCAATGTCCCGTCACCACGGTTTCCACCATCCGATTTTTGGTCAGGTTTTTGGCCGTAAGAATCCCCACATCCGTGAGGGAAGAAAGGGTGGCCAGGTTGTCGAACGATTCCCAATCTTCTGTGGCTGGGTCCACCAGGACAAAAAATCGAGCCCTGCCGAAACGCGGTTCGACACAAGCATCGAGACCCTTGCCGCTGGCGCTGATGGCTACGGTTTTCATGGTTGGTCCTCCTTTTGGATAACTGCCAGTGAGAGGTTAATTGCCCTTCACCCCTGCCCAGGGATGTTGTTTGGGCGCCTGCTCAACCTGGCCTGCCTGCAATCGAGGAGAACCTTGCTCTGCCGGAGTCTTAATGGCTTGCGGCTATTACCATCACTAGCAGCGACTCCCGGCAAATAGAATCTAACCGAAAGCCAGGCCGGTCTGGTCAAGCAGGCCGCCGCTTTCCGTTTCTGGCACCATTCCTCCTTTCTGTTTGGTAAAACCATGTAAAAAATTCCCACCGTCTTAAGACCATGGCGCCGATAATCTCAAAGGTTTCAATCCTGCTTTCCCCTGGCGGAAGGGAGAGGGGAGGAGGTTTTGGCGGAAATAAGGATAAGCCCTGGCCCTCCCGCCGTTGGGGAAATCTTTTTAGGATGACTCAAGCCATTCCCTGGAGACAACGCATTAATGGTCACACACATTCGGGCCATTGACCAAGGCCCCGGAAAGGTAGCCCTGGACCAGGGCCTCCGACTCCTGACTCGGACTGCCGGTGATCACCCTGATTCCTTGTTCCGCAAAGAGGTCAAGAGCCCGCTGGCCCATGCCACCGGCAAAGATAAGATTCACTCCCAAATCCCCCAGCCAGCGAGGCAGGACCCCTGGTTCATGAGGCGGAGGAGTAAGGAGTTCTTTGTCGTCGATCAATCCTTCCTTGACCCGGATTACGGCAAATTGTTGGCAATGGCCGAAGTGATTGCATAACCGTCCCTCAGCCAGTGGTATGGCTACCTTAAAGGTGTTGGAATCAGATACGATGTTCCCCGATGATGGGACTTGTAAACATTTTCGGAGCTGTTCCTCAAGCCGAGATTCGTCTTCTCCTTTGGGGAGATGGCGCTCAGCGCCATCCTGGGCGCAGTGATGACTCTTACAGTTGCTCATCTCAAACCATTCCTCTGGAAAGAATCTTTTTACAGCTTATTGATCAAGTACTATGCCAATGGTGTATTGTACCGGAATAGAGGGTTTTTAAAGGACGGCCAAGGGTGTTTGGGAGCATTTTGCTCCCTCAACAAAGGATAATAGGAGCAAAATACTCCCCACAAATGAGGGCGGTATTTCTATCGGGGCGGGTTGATCCTGTAATGGTTGATTTTGCGGCGCAGGGTGCTTTTGTCGACGCCCAGTTCCCGGGCGGTGGCCAGGCGTCGCCATTGATTGCGTTCCAACGCTTCCCACAGGGCCTTTTTTTCGATTTCCTCCAAGGTTAGGCCGGTAAGGATAAGTCCTGACTGATTTTCAGGCTGCAAGTGCTCCGGCAGATGTTGCGGCTGGATCAGGCCGGAGGGACAGAGGATAAATGCATGTTCGATGGCGTTTTCCAGTTCCCGAATGTTGCCCGGCCACTCATGACGCATAAAAATGGCCAGCACCTCATGGCTCAACCCCAGGATTTTCTTCCCCTTCAGCTTATTGAAGCGCTCGATGAAATGCTCGGCCAGCAGGGGAATGTCTTCTTTGCGTGCGGCCAGCCGGGGCAATTTAATCTTCACCACATTGATGCGGTAATAAAGATCCGTGCGGAAGGTCCCGTCCTCCACGAATCTGGCCAGGTCCTTATGGGTCGCGGTGATGATGCGCACATCAGCCTTCATGCTCCGGGATGAGCCTAACGGCATATAGGTCCGCTCTTCCAGGACCCGGAGCAGCCGCACTTGCAGGGCCGGAGAAATGTCGCCGATTTCATCGAGAAACAGGGTCCCCTTTTCCGCCAAGGCAAAGCGGCCCAGTCTATCCTTGCGGGCATCCGTAAAGGCCCCGGCGGTGTGGCCGAAGAGTTCCGACTCCAGCAGGGTGTCCGGGAGTGCCCCGCAGTTAACGGCCACAAAGGGGGCTTTGGCGCGTTGGCTCAGGTTATGAAGAGCCCTGGCCACCAATTCCTTGCCGGTGCCGGACTCCCCCTGGATGAGTACAGTGCTATCGGAGTGGGCGATTTCCGGCAGCAGTGAGAAGATCTTTTGCATCAAGGGGGACTTGGAAAGGATGTCTTGCAGGCGGTATTGCCGGCGAATTTCCCGGCGCAGTTCCTCCACCAGGCTTAGATCACGGAAGGTCTCCACCCCGCCGATGATCTCTCCGAACTCGTTCTTAAGCAAGGCGGTGCTGACGCTGATGGGGATTTCCCTGCCGTCGGCCCGGAGGATGGCAATGGCCCGGTTCACCACCGGTTTCCCGATCTCCAAAGTGTGGCGGAGAACGCAGGCCGATTCGCACACACTGGCCCGGAAGACCTCGCAACAGGGCCGCCCCAGGGCCTCTGCGGCCGGCACGCCGATAATCTCCGCGGCTGCCTGGTTGAAGAAAGTAACCCTCCAGTCCAGGTCCACCGTGAACACGCCTTCGGCGATGCTGTTCAGGATGATTTCGGTCTGGGAGGGGAGGCGGGACGTTGATCTAGCTCTGGTCCGCCCTAGGTCTGAGCCGGCCTTTGAACGTTTCCCTTCGGCTTCCGCCCGGCAATCTCGCTTGTTAATCGTTCCCAGACCACTTGGAGAAGTGTCTGTAATTTCTTGTTATTATATTCCATTATCGTCTTGCCTTCAACCTGGGCCCGAGTGAAATCTGGATCGAATGGCAAATACCCCAAAAAAGCATAGCCCTTTTCCCGGCAGAATTCCGCGATCTTTTTTGCAGTCTCCCAATGTACATCCGCCTTATTCACCAGGACCAGGACCGGCAAGCCGAAATGCCTGACAAGGGTCGCCACCCGCTCAAGGTCATGGCGCCCGGCGATACTGGGTTCGGTTACTATCAGGACCGCGCTGGCATCACCCAGAGAAGCTATTACCGGACAACCGATCCCAGGCGGGCCGTCGGTGATTATCCAACCCCGGCTTTGTTCTTCCGCCACTCGCCGTGCCTCCCGGCGGACCAGGGCCACCAGTTTGCCGGAATTTTCTTCGGCAATCCCCAAGCGGGCATGCACCAAAGGTCCGAAGCGGGTAGCGGAGATGAACCACTCGCCACAGAGATTGTCAGGAAAGTCAATAGCTTTGGCAGGACACAAATACCAGCAGACGCCGCAGCCTTCACAGACCAAGTGATTAATTTCCAGAGACCCGCTGATGGCTCCGAACCGGCACCATTCCAGACATTCGCCACATTGCACGCAGCGGTCGGGATCGATGACCGCCTTGTGTCCGGCATAAAAATTCTGCCTTCCCCGGACTTCGGGACGGAGCAAAAGGTGCAGGTCTGCGGCATCCACATCGGCATCACAGAGCAGTTTATCCTGGGCCAGGGCCGCAAGCGCGCCCACCAGGCTGGTCTTGCCGGTGCCGCCCTTGCCGCTCAACACCACTAATTCACGGATATTCGGCATCAATAATTTCTCTAAACGGCAAAATGTCTTGGTTAAGTTTGGCGAGCAGATCATCCATCAGACGTTGCCACTGCGGCAGCTCTTCCACCAGTAAGCCGCCCCGGGCATAGACCTCAGCCGCTTCTCGGTCGAAAGGGATTTCCTGTAAAATCGGCAGGTTTTCCCGGGCTGCATATTCGTGCACCTGCCGGTCTCCCAGATCGGCCCGATTAATTACCAGGCCGCAAGGGATGTTTAACTGCCGGGTCACCCCCACCGCCAGTTCCAAATCGTTGAGCCCAAAGGGGGTTGGTTCCGTAACCAGAATCACCGCATTGCTCCCCCAGAGCGAGGTCACCACCGGGCAGGAGGCGCCGGGGGGGGCATCAATGATGGTCAGTCCGCGGGACGGGATTTCCTGCTTAACTCGCCGGATGAGAGGCGGGGCCATGGCTTCTCCCACCCGCAGCCGGCCATGGGTGCAGGTGATTTTGCCTCGGCAGCCGGTTTCCACTTGCCCTATCAGGCGCTTCCGGGACATCACCGCATCTTCTGGGCAGACCAGGGAACACCCCCCGCAGCTATGACATAGTTCGGGAAAGGTGAGCGCGGTTTCGGGAAGGATGGCGATGGCGTTGAACTGACAGATTTCCTGGCATTTGCCGCATAAGGTGCATTTACCCACATCGATTTCCGGCACTTCCACTTCAAATGCCAGACTTTCGGTAATCTCCGGCCGTAGGAAGAGATGGGCGTTGGGTTCCTCCACATCGCAATCGAGCAGATGCACCGGTTCGTCCAGGGCAGCCGCCAGATTGGTGGCGATAGTGGTTTTCCCGGTGCCGCCTTTGCCGCTGGCTACAGAGATAATCATTTATCCCTTCACTTCCGCTCCATAATCTGATGGCAGCGGGGACACTTTATCTGCGCGCAAGGGATGCCTTGTTCATGGGGGATACTGGAGCCGCAGGCCGGGCATTGACAGGCCCCACCCGGTCCCAACCCCTGCACCGGTTCGTTGAGACTGGTGTTCCCACCCCGACTTCCGATTCTCTCCTGACCCCGGCACGGAAGCCCCTTCCCCTCTATCCAGCCGCTGCGGTACCGGCGCAGACCCCGGCAGCCGGGCAGCAAAAACTTTGGATGGTCTAAGGCATTCTGCCAGTAAGATTGCACCACTTCCTGTACCTCGCCAGCCACTCCGCTCACTACAGTGAGGCCGAGCTCTCCTGCATACCGCAGGAGATCAGCGCTCAAGGCGCCGCAGATCAGGGTGTTGACCCCTTTATCACGTAATGCCTGCAACCGCTGGGCCGCAGCCAGGTGAGGCAAAGCCAGCTCCTGCCCACCCCCTTCCTGGTAGGGCTCTTCCGGGAAAATCTGCATCCGGGAACACCAGTTCAACACCGGCGCCACCCGGCCTCGCATCACCGGTATGGCAATCATCTCTTCTCTTTTAAGTTGTTGATGGATGATGTCTTAATTTTCGGGTTCTCCCTATATGGCTATAAAGCACGATGTATGCCAATTATCGTGGGGCTTGTCGTCGTCTTCTGGCAGCAGCCTGACGGGAGCAAAATGCTCCTTCCGCCAGGGAATATTCTTATAATCGGTTATCCGATATTTTCAAATGGAAATTATTCTGTCTTAAAGGAAGTGATCAGTAGTCAGCTATCATTTATGAAAACGTCGGTTAGAAGGTTGATTAGGTGAAAATAACTGATTAATAATTAATTGATTACGATTACTGATTACTCGATTACCAGAGATATTAGGAATCCCATGAAATCGTTTGAGGAATTACTCGCAGGTTCGGTGGCGGCCCATGGACATCTCTGTCCGGGCCAGGTGGTGGGGGTGCGCATGGCCCTGCTGGGCCTGCGGCTCCTTACTTTCGAGGCGCCCCCG
>QZIZ01000123.1 GCA_003599195.1 Deltaproteobacteria bacterium
CTGCCCCCTGGCCCCTAACCCCCGCCGATCACCCCGAACAAGGTCCGCCCCTTATGGATGGTCTCTTCGTATTCCGCGGCTTCATCCGAGTCGTAGACCACGCCGCCTCCCACCGAAAAATGGGCCATACCCCGGGAGATAATAGCGGTGCGGATGGCCACGTTCAGGTCCAGGTTGCGGTGCAGCCCCAGGTAGCCGATGGCCCCGGTGTAAACGTGGCGCACGTGCGGCTCCAATTCGTCGATGATCTCCATGGACCGGATCTTGGGGCAGCCGGTGATAGAGCCCCCGGGAAAGGTGGCCTTAAGAATATCCACGTGGCTGCAACCTTCCCGCACCTTGCCGGTGACGATGGACACCAGGTGGTAGACGTTCTGGTAGGCCTCCAGGCGCTTGTGCTCCCGGACTTTGACCGTGCGGGCCTCGCAGACTTTGCCCAGGTCGTTCCGGAGCAGATCCACGATCATGGACAGTTCCGCGTCATCTTTGAGGCTTTCCTCCAGTTCCCGGCGGAAGGCCGCGTCCTCCTCCGGCGTATGCCCCCGGGGCCGGGTGCCCTTGATGGGCCGGGTCTCCAGGTAATCTTCCCGGCGGTAAAGAAACCGCTCCATGGAGGTGGAGAGGATGACGAAATCCCGGCAATTGAGATAGGCGTAAAAAGGCGCGGGGTTCAAATCAAAGAGACGGAGAAAGAGGCGAAAGGCCTCCCCCTGGAAGGGGAAGGAGAAGCGCTGGGAGAGGTTCACCTGGTAGACGTCGCCCTGGCGGATATACTCCCGGATGCGGCTGACGGCCTGAAGATAGTCCTCCCGGGTGAAGTTGCTGGACAGAGCCCCTACCTGATATGAGCCCAGGGAATCGTCGGGAGGAAAAGAAGGGGTTTCCGGCGCTTCGGTTTGCCGCCTGCCATTTGCGTCTTCATAAATAATCTTCACCTGCCAGAACCGCTCGGCCCGGCGGTCGTGCACCAGCATGTTCCGGGGAAAGGCCCAGACCATCTCCGGCAGCCCCAGGTCGTCCACCGCGGTGGCGGGCAGCCTCTCCAAAAGGTTCTTCAGGTCATAGGCCAGAAACCCGAAGCCGCCGGCGGCGCAGGGCTGCAAGGGGGAAGGCCCGGGCAGCTCCAGGGAGCCCAGGGCGTCCGCCAGGACCGTGAAAGGATCGGCCCGGAAGGACCGCTCCAGGCCGCTGCCGCTCACCTCCACCCCCGGGCCTTTGCTCTTGATAACCAGAAAAGGGTCCCAGCCCATCAGGGAGTAGCCGGCGCAATCCAAGTCCCCCCCGCTCAGCAGCAGCATGGCAAAGGGATGGTTTCTGAAGGGCGTAAAGAGCGCGGCCAGGTCCGCCACCCCGGGGGGAGGCGAAAAAGGCGATACCTCCAAATCCACGATGCGCCCGAACATAGTCTTTTGTCAAACCATTATATGGGATTGGGGGAGGGAGTCTGGGTGAGGGGGGCTAAGGTCCCCAGGTGAGACGCCTGGGCTACGGCCCTTAGCCCCCTCCCCCAGCCGCAGAAAATTCTCCGCCAGGGCATGGCCGTGTGCGGTGAGGAAGGATTCCGGGTGAAACTGCACGCCGTGGAGGGGGTAGCGGCGGTGGCTGAGGCCCATGATTACGCCGTCTCCGGTCCGGGCGGTGACTTCCAGTTCCGGGGAGCGGGGAGAAGCCATCAGGGAGTGGTACCGGGCCGCGGCGAAAGGGGAGGGGATCCCGGCAAATAGGCCCCGGCCGTGATGGAAGACCTGGTGGCGCTTGCCGTGCACCGGCGCCGGGGCCTTGACCGTGGCGCCGCCGAAGACCTCGTTGATGGCCTGGTGCCCCAGGCAGACTCCCAGGATGGGGATTTTTTGATAAAAACGGGAAATAACCGCCTTGCTGATGCCCGCCTGGGCCGGGGCCTTGGGGCCGGGAGAGATGCAAATCCAGTCGGGTTGAAGCGCGTCGATTTCCGGGAGGCTCACCGCGTCATGGCGGAAGACCAGGACCTCCAGGTCGAACTCATAGAAAAGCTGCACCAGGTTATAGGTGAAGGAGTCGTAATTATCGATCATCACCAGACGCATGGAAGGTGTCCTGTTTTCGGATCACTTGGGAAGAATATTTTTCCCATCACTATAACTATCTTAAATCATTTATTTAACTTGACAGAATTAGCGTTATGCTACTAATATAATCTTCCAGATAAGGCTTTCGAGCCTGTGCGGATTACAGGGGGGCGAGGATGCCCGCCCTGCCGGCTTTTATGCTTTAGCAGCGGGACCTAGGCCCCCGCGTAACTGGTCCGGGCAAAGAATTCGAAGCCGCGGCAACACACGCCCCAAAATAAAAAAAGCCGCCCAGCGAGTCTGGGTGGCTTTCGCCTGAACATAACTCAAGTTACTTATATCGGAAGCGTACCTGCGGTGTCAACTCTTTTCTGCGCCACATAACAGAGGCGGGTCTCTCCGCCTCGGAGCTGGATTCCTGGCTGTTAATTGGCATAAGAATTGAATACGGCTAATTAACCATATTTATTGGGTCCTTCTTTCCCGGGCATCGAACGTTTTCTGGGATGTTGGATACTTCAGCCGGGCAGAAAATATTTCTAATTATTTACAACAAGAAAGAAATTATCTTGCTTAACCTATCATTATTATATAATTAATAGTCTTTATAGAAAGGAGGGCCATCGGTTCAGCATTCACGGGCGCCAGCAGGAAGCTGGGATTATCGGATATTATTAATTTGCTCGCCTTTCAACTGGAAGCAGCGGCATCCACTCAGGATGAGGAGGAGATCATGGCCCTTGCCGCTCTTTGCCATTTCACCACCGCCATCTGCCGGTCTCCGGATCTGCAGCAGGTCCTTCAGGCCTCACTGGACCTGGTAATCCACCAGGTGATCCGAGCCGAGGCCGGCGCCATCATCTTTTTAAGGGATGCCCAAACCGACGGACTGGCGGCCGCGGTCCACCAGGGCTTGCCGGAGAGCCACCCCTGCCTGGGCAAAGGGTTCCCGGAGAAATGTCTGTGCGGCCTGGCCGCCCATAGCGGCAAGGTGATCTATTCCCGGAACGGCTGTGAGGATGAGCGGCACATTCACCGCTGGCCGGGGATGGCCTCCCATCAAGACCTCTCCCTGCCCCTGAAGGTCCGGGACCAGATCGTGGGGGTCCTGCATCTGTATCTGACTCCGGATAAAGAAATAGGTGAGTGGGAACTCCTACTGTTAGAGATCGTGAGCGGCCAGCTCAGCCTCGCCATTGATAATGCCCGGCTGGCCGCGGCTATCCAGGAAAAAAGTGAGCAATTGCATGGCCTGCACACCCGGCTGGCCGAATCGGAAGAGGCGGAACGGCGCCGCCTGGCCCTGGAGCTGCACGACGGCGTGGGGCAGAACCTCTCCGTTCTGAACCTCAACCTGAACCGGGCGCAAACCCTGCTCCCGCCTGATCCGGGAGATAAGCTCCATTCCTGCCTGACTGATTCAATAGCCCTGGTATCCGAGACCGCGGACCTGATCCGCGACCTGACGACCAGGTTAAGGCCGTCGCTGCTGAATGACTTCGGATTGTTGGCCGCACTGCGCTGGTACGGGGTCCTCTTTGCCCGGCGGACGGGTATCGCCGTCAATATCGAAGGGTGTGAACCAACGCCCCGGCTGCCCATTTGGGTGGAGCTGCCTCTATTCCGCATCGTCCAGGAGGCGCTCACCAACGTTGCCAAGCACGCCCAGGTCTCCCAGGTTACCATCACCGAAGAGGTGGAAGAGGACCGCGTGCGGCTGGTGATCGCCGATAAGGGGGTGGGCTTCCACCTGCCCGACCTGGACCGGTCCGGGAACTCCCAAAACTGGGGATTGATGATTATGAAGGAACGGGCCGCGGCGGTGGGCGGAGATTGCCGCTTCGAGTCCAGCCCGTGGGCGGGAACCAGGGTGGTGGTGGAGGCGCCCCGGTGAACATCTCTATCTTCCTGGCCGATGATCATGCGGTAGTACGCGACGGCCTGAAGCTCTTACTGGAGAACCAACCGGGATTTCAGGTGGTGGGCGCAGTCGCTAACGGCCGGGAAGCGGTGCGCCAAATCGCCAGCCTGCGTCCGCGTATCGCCCTGCTGGACATCTCCATGCCTCAACTGAACGGCATTGAGGCCGCGCTCCTGATCAGGGAACAGAACCCGGACACCCGAGTCATCATTCTCTCCATGCATACTACCAGCGACCTTGTCTTTCAGGCCCTCAAATCCGGCGCCTGGGGGTACCTGGTGAAAGAAGAAGCCGGCGCCGAGGTGGTCAAGGCCGTCCTGGAGGTCCACGCCGGCCGCCGCTATCTGAGTCGGAAGATTATGGATCTGGTCTTGGATTGTTGCCTGACCATAAACCAGCCCGAGTTCGGGGCAAGCCCCCTGGCCCGCCTCAGTCCCCGGGAGCGGGAAGTGCTGCAGCTGGTGGCGGAAGGCAAATCCTCCGCGAACATCGCCCGGATACTCCCATTGTCCCCCAAAACAGTGGACACTTATCGCAGCCGGTTAATGAAGAAGTTAGGCGTCAAAGACCTCCCCGGTCTCATCAAGTTCGTGCTCCGGCACGGCTTGACTCCCATGGATTGATGGGACCGGTGGACCAAGCCTGGATAATCCTGGTGTCCGCAGAGTCATCTCCTGCATTTATTTTTTACATTATCAAAGTTTCCCCCCTACGCTTGTCTAATTTTCCTGACAGATAATCGGCGGCTTCGTTCCTAGCTTTCCTATTATTAAGGCGACAACCTTCAAAGAATCACCGGTGAAGGGTACCCAAAGGCGGCAACCCGGAGGCATTATCAACCTTCCCTTCCGGCAGCATCCATAAAGAAAACGCCATGGCTGAAGGCAGATCGGAAATAAGATTAAGTCCTTCTCTGCGCGGCCGGATTGAGCGGTTCTTGGCAGCCGCCGGCCCCGCCCTGGAAGAATTTCCCCCCTTGGAAACCCAGAAGCTGGTGTCTGAACTATATGTGCACCAGATGGAGCTGCATTTACGGAATGAGGAATTGCGCCGGAAACAGGTGGTGGTGCAAAGATTCCTGCACCGGCAGGAGGAAATCCAAAGCGAAGAACGCTTCCGTAGCATGGCCCAGACCGCAATCGACGCGGTCATCTCCACGGACGAACGCGGCCGCATCATCTCCTGGAATCAGGGGGCCCAGGCCATCTTCGGTTATCAGGAAGATGAGGTGCTGGATCAACACCTCGCCATCCTCTTCCCGGAACGCTACCGGGCCGCGTGCCGGCGCAAAGTGGAGCGGAGGCGTTTCTCCGGGATGGTTCCTTTTCCGGGCAAGGCCATGGAACTCCACGGGTTACGCCAGGACGGAGGAGAATTTCCCCTGGAGCTCTCATTAAGCAGGTGGGAAGCTGGCGCAAATAGCGGCTATACCGCAATTATCCGGGACATCAGCAAGCGTTGGGCCTTGACTCTGGCCTTGGAGGGGGCGGCGCATAAATGGCGGACCACTTTCGACGCCATCGGCGACGGCGTCTTTCTCCTGAACCTGGATTATGAGATTCTCCAGTGCAACCATGCCATGTCGGACCAGGTGCGGAAGCCCTTCGGCGAGATCATCGGCCGCCGTTGCCATAAAGTGGTGCACCGGCGGTCCTCCCCCATCGATGGATGCCCGTTTGTGCGCATGAAGAAAAGCCGCCGGCGGGAAACCCTGATTTTGCGCCGGGACGACTGCTGGTTCAAGATCGCGGTGGACCCCATCCTGGATGATGACGGCAACCTGAGAGGCGGGGTGCACGTCACTACCGATATCACCACCATGATGCTGGCCCAGGAAGCTTTAAAGGAGACCCTGGCGAGATTAAAACGGAACATGGATGAAACTGTTGCGGTTCTGGCGGCCACCGCGGGGAGCCGGGACCCTTATACCGCGGGGCACCAGCATAATGTGGCTCAATTGGCCTGCGCCATCGCCCGGGAGATGGGGTTAAGTCCCGAGCAGTTCGAGGGAATCCGGGTTATCGGCCTCCTCCACGATATCGGCAAGGTCGCGGTGCCGGCGGAGCTCCTCAGTAAACCGGGGAAGCTCTCGGAACTCGAGTTCGGCATCATCAAAAGCCACAGCCTCATGGGTTATGAGATCCTCAAGCGGATAGAATTCCCCTGGCCGGTGGCGCTGGCGGTCCTCCAGCACCACGAACGGCTGGACGGTTCAGGATACCCGGGAAGGCTGCCGGGCGCGGAAATCTGCCTCGAGGCCAAAATCATCGCCGTGGCCGACGTGGTGGAAGCCATGTCCTCCCACCGTCCTTACCGGTCTTCCCTGGGGATCGACCGGGCCCTGGAGGAGATATTTCAGGGCAGGGGGGTCTGTTATGACCCGGAGATTGTGGATGCCTGCATTTCTCTCTTTACCCAAAAGGGGTTTAGTTTCGGCCAGGAGCCATTCCTGATATTGAGTCCTGCCGATGAAACTGGGGCAGCTCAGGGAGGCCCCGGACCCGGCAGGGAACCGGCCGCAGTGAGGTCCGAAGAGACTCCGGTCCAAAAGGGAAAATCAGCGGCAAAGAAATCGGGCGGCCTGGAGGGGCGGCAATGACCCCGGCGGCCCGGCGCCTCCCTGATAGACCCGGGCATCAAGGCCCGGAAAAGGAAGACTCGATCAGGACCTTGTTTTATTTCCCCATCATCCATACGCCCGCGGACATGGGAGCGCTCAAGGGGTCGGTGGTCAGGGCCACCCTGGAAAAGCTGGGACGAACCGGGCTGACTCAAAAGTTGCAGCGGATCGAAGAATTCTGGACGGGAGTCGAAAGGGCCATCGGTTGTTTGTCCCTGTCCTTTGACCGGCTGCGCCTGTATCAGGACGGCCTGCCGGTGTGCGGCCGGGAAGCGGAGATCGTGACGGAGCTGGCCCAGACGGGCAACCGCAACCATCAACTCCTGTTGCGCCTGATGGAGCAAGGAGCGGCCATTATGGGGACCGAATCCAGCGACCTGCTGGTGCAGGAATATCAGCTGGCCTTGCAGTCCTATACTTCACCCCCGCCCCGGGCCGCGGGGCTGGCGGCCCGGCGCCGGGCTTTAAGTGAATCCCTGCTGCAACAGCGAGATCAATTTGTTGCCTGGCGGATCAATGAAACTCTGCAAAGAGGCGAAACGGGCATCCTTTTTATGGGGATGCTCCACGCAGTGGCAAATTTTCTCGATCAGGACATTAAGGTGATCTATCCGCTTCACCGGCCTCGTTGAACCCGAGGTGGTCATGGATGCAAATGTAGCCCGGGTGCTTATCGTGGATGACGACCAGGAACTCCGTGCGATGCTGGCCGCGCTCATGCACAGGGAAGGGCTGATAAGCCTGGTGGCGCCTGACGGGGGAACGGCCCTGGAGATGGTGCCGGTGGCCGGGCCGGACCTGCTGCTGGTGGATGTCAAGATGCCCGGCATCGACGGCATGGAAGTATTGAAGCGGGTCAAGGAAACGGATCCTCGGCTGCCGGTGGTCCTCATTACCGCCTACGCCGAGATCCCCGCGTCGGTCGCAGCCATGCGGGCCGGGGCCTTTGATTATCTGGCCAAGCCTTTTGACCATGCGGAAGTCATCCGGGTGGTGCGGGCCGCGCTGGCGGAACGGGAACGCCAGCGAAAGTTTTATGCGGACCGGGGGTCTGGGGAGCATTGCCTCCGGGTCCTGATGGGCCCCAGCGATGCCGTCACCCGGATCATCAGGGAGGTGAACCGGGTGGCCCAATCGGATTTCAGCGTCATTATCCAGGGAGAAACCGGCGCCAGCAAGGAACTGGTGGCCCGGGCCATCTACCAGTTGAGCCGCCGCGGCGGCGCTCCTTTTATTCCCCTGGATTGCGGCTCTATTCCCGAAACCCTGATCGAGAGCGAGCTCTTCGGTTATCAAAAAGGGGCCTTTACCGGCGCGGCGATGTCCAAGATGGGTAAGTTCGGGGAATTCCAGCAGCGGGATGTGAAAGGGGTCTACGGCTTCTCCGTGAAGGTGGGGCTGGGTGATAAAGAGGTTAAGGTTGAGCCCTTCGGCAACATCCGCCGGCAAGAGGAAACCGGAGAAACCGTGGTGCAGGAGATCCGGGAGCCCGTGGTGGATGTGTTTGAGGAAAAGGATCATACCCTGGTGGTGGCCGAAATGCCGGGCATCAGCGTCAAAGACGTGCGCCTGGAGGTCAAGGACGATCTGCTCACCATCCATGCGGAAAAAGGGGATAAGAAGTACCGCAAGGAAATCCTCCTGCTCCGGAGCTATCCCCGGAATAAGATGAAAATGGCCTGCAACAACGGCATCCTGGAGATCAAGTGCGTTCTCTAGTAATCCCGGGAGGGAGTCATGGGGCAGCCGAATGACTTGACCGTCAAGCTCAAGGTGACGGAAGCCTTGAGCAAGGACGTGGGCCGGGCCTATGCCCGCATGGGCCCGGAAGACCTGGAGAAACTCCAGGTGACCATCGGCGACCTGTTGGAGGTGGCCGGGAAGCGAAAAACCGTGTGCAAGGCCATGCCGGCCTACAAGGAACTGCGGGGCCGCTCCCGGGTCCAACTGGACGGCATCAGCCGGGAAAATGCGGGCGCAGGGATAGATGATTGCGTGCAGGTGCGCAAGATCACCTGCCGCGGCGCCGAACGGGTGGTCCTCACCCCGGTAAACATCACCCCCAGCGACCGGGACCTGCAGTACATCGGCAGCCTCCTGGACGGCCTGCCGGTGTTGGAGGGAGACCGCATCCGGGCCACCCTCTTCGGCAGCCGCAGTGCGGATTTCAAGGTGGACGGCCTGACCCCCCGGGGACCGGTGCTGATCAATCCCACCACCATCCTGGTGATCGGCAGGACTACGTTCCAGGAAGCTCCCCGGGTGGTTTCCTATGAAGATATCGGCGGCCTCAAACCCCAGTTGCAGCGCATCCGGGAGATGATCGAACTGCCGCTGCGCTATCCCGAGTTGTAGAAGTTATGGACCGACCTGCGGGATTTTGTGGGGGAGGTGCGGGAACGCCGCTTGTTCTCCCGGGAAGTCACCGGCAGTAATAAAGACATGGTCTTTAATTGGGCCTTCCTGGTGCACGAGAAGGCCGTACCCAGCTTCCAGACCCGGATCAGGGAGGTCAACGCCCGGCATTCCTTCAGGGGGGTGGAATTCGATTGCACCGGCCCCTGGCCGCCTTACAGCTTCACCCCGCCCCTGGACCTCTGATTATTACCCACAAATGGGGGTGAACTGGATAATTACGGGGACAGAGTTTTTGCGGGCCTCGCGCCCCCCTCACCTGCCCTCTCCCCCCTTCGGGGGGAGAGGGGAAATACTTGATATATCCATGAGATATAAACTTTGGGTTATGATTAGCCTGGATCTGGAGGGAGAGGCATGAGCTGCCTGTGTTATTGCATCGGCCCTCATCCCGGGCTGAAATTTCCGGGAACCCTGCGGGGAGTGGGAGGGCGGCCGGTCTACCGGGTGGCTCACCGGCGCTTGAGCGCGGCGGTTTCCCAGATCAACCCCGCCGACCTGACCCCGGACCTGCCCAGGATCAGGGCCTATGAGCGGGTGGTGGTCGACCGCATTCTGGACAAAGGTATCGTCGTCGATGCCTGGGTCAAGGTGGCGCTGGTGGGTATCGAACTGCTGTCCGTTGAAGCCCGGGTGGTCATCGCTTCCGTTGAGACCTATTGAAGTATGCCGAGGCCATCGGCCTCACGGCCAGTGCGGCCGCTCCGGCATAAGGCCGATAGGGGTAGTCCTCTTCCGGGAGGGGTGGAACACCGCTCCTCCCCGAAAGAGGCCCCTCAGCATCATTCAGGGGTGGGCATGGTGCTGCCTGCTTACCCCAAAAGGCCTGAACGCGCAAGGAAAGGAGATGTCAGATGGGCCGCTTAACCGAAGAAATGACCCGGCTGTGTGGTGAGATAGTGACTATGCGCCGGACCCGGAAGGAGTTTGTCAAGGACCTGAAAAACAACATGGCCGCCATGAAGGCCAACTTCCGCCGCCTTCATTCCGAGATGTTCCGGAAGGCCAAGGCGGAACGGCGGGCGGGAATGGTCCACCTAAGAAAAACGGTGGGCGGGATGCGGCACGCCTTGGCCGCGGACCTGGAAGGAGCGCGGCGGGCCTGGGCGGGCAAATGAGCCTGCGGTCTCATCCCTCCATCTAATAAGGAGATCATTATACATGGGGCCTTTAACTGAAAGTATGACCCGGTTATGCGGTGAGATTGTGGCCCTGCGGGGAGAACGCCTGCATTTCATCCGGGACCTGCGCCAAAATGTGGCCGGGATGCAGGCCCAGTTTCGTCACAGCCACTCCGAGATGGCGCGCCGGGCTAAAGCGGAACGGCAAGGCTTCGTTAAGTCCCTGGGCCACGAAGTGGCTTCCCTAAGGGCGGGCTTCCGCGGGGCCCATAAGGACATGGCCCGGAAAACCAAGGCGGAACGCCGGGCTGCCGTGAATCACCTGAAAAAGACGGTGGGCTGGATGCGCCGGGAGTTTTCTAGTGATCTGGCCGGCGCCCACCGCATCTGGTTAGGACCTTCCCCCGGGGAACTCCGGGCCAAGGCTGAAGCGGAACGGCGGGCCAGGGAGGCAGCCGAGCGGGACCGGCTGGCCGCGGAAGCCATGGCCAAAGAAGCGGCGGCCCAGCAGAAAGCCGCTCCCGAGGTCAAGGAAGAGGCCCGGCATCCCGGGAAAAAGAAAGGCTGATCTGCCTAACTGGTGAGGTGCGGCAATGACCCGCGTTCAGAAAGCAAGGGAACCGGAGGGACAGGCGAGCTGCCTGGCGGGAGGCTTCGAGGAAGTTACCTGCTCCTTCTGCGGCGGCCGGGGCACAGACCCCTTCGGTGTCATGTCCTGGTACTCCACCTGTGTAGTTTGCGGCGGCAAGGGGAGGGTGCTGGTGCCGGAGTATCGCCGGCGCTGCGCCCACTGCCGGGGGACCGGGGCCATCAAGCGTTTCACCTGCACCATCTGTCACGGCACCGACTTTGTGCCCGGACTCCCCGGTCCCTTCCTGGTCTGCCCGGAGTGCCGCGGGTCCGGTGACGACGGCTCCATCCCGGCCATGGCTTGCCAGAGGTGCCGGGGCCGGGGCGTGGTGCCACAGAGGGCCGGCAAAAAATAGCAAAACTCCCTGCCCCTGGCTCCAGGGGCAGGGCCTTGATCATCGCAGATGTTCATGGGGCTTGGCCTACCCGCAAGCCAGGGAGCAACGTCCTTAACTTTCAACTTTAAACTTTACTTTGAACCTTGAACCATTCCAACCAGGAGCGACGCGCATGAGCGGTGAGCAGCGGAAAAGGGCCGCGGTGGCCGTGGTGAAGGCGGAAAACCGGGACGACCAGGTGACGCCGGAAGCCGGTCCGGAATTCGTGGAAACTCCTTATGTCCAGGATCTGACCAAACGCGGCCTGGCCTACCTGGAGGTGGGCTATCCGGTCCACTTCGCCGGTCCGGCGGGAACCGGGAAAACCACCCTGGCCTTTCATGTGGCCGCCAGGCGAGGCCGGCCGGTGGTCCTGATACACGGGGACGATGAGTTCGGGAGTTCCGACCTGGTGGGCCGCCACTCCGGTTACCGTAAACAGAAACTCATCGACAACTTCATCCATTCCGTCCTCAAGACGGAAGAGTCCATGAATATCATGTGGATGGACAACCGCCTCACCATGGCCTGCAAAGACGGCTATACCCTCATCTACGATGAATTCACCCGCTCCCGGCCCGAGGCCAATAACGCCCTTCTCAGCATCCTGGAGGAAAAGATCCTTAATCTGCCCAAGATGTCCCGGGGCGGAGACGGTTACCTGGAGGTCCACCCGGATTTCCGGGCCATCTTTACTTCCAATCCCGAGGAATATGCCGGGGTCAATAAGACCCAGGACGCCCTCATGGACCGCCTCATCACCGTCAGCCTGGGCCATTTCGACCGGGAGACGGAGGTGCAGATCACCATGGCCAAATCCGGCCTTCCCCGAACGGATGCCGGGATCATTGTCGAGGTGGTGCGGGAACTGCGGGGTTTTGGGGTCAACAATCATCGCCCCACCATCCGGGCCTGCATCGCCATTGCCAAAATCCTGGCGCACCAGGGGGCCCGGGCCCATCAGGACGATCCCGTCTTCCAATGGGCCTGCCGGGATGTCCTCAATACCGACAGCGCCAAGGTCACCCGGGGCGGCCAATCCATCATGGGCGAAAAGGTGGAGGAAGTGATCCGCAGTGTCTTTGGTTTGCGCCGGCAAGCCTCCCCCAGAAGCGGCCGGGGTTCAAGGCCGCATCAGGAGTAAGATAATGGCCATTCCCAGGAGGGGTCTGCAATACATCCGCACCCTGTCGGGCCGGGTAAGAAAGGCCACGCTGCCTCATGAGGCCTATCTGCGCATCAGCCACATCGAAATGGAAAAGGCCCGGAAGACCCAGGAGAGCGAGAAGGCCAGGCAGATGATGGCTGACATCTCCGCCCGTCTCCAGGAAATTGAGGTTGAAAAGGACGGCTTGCTGCAGGCGCTGGGAGAGAGGGACGTCAAACCTCCCAAGGGGAACTCCAGGCCGCTGGAGAAGGGCGGCGGTTTCAAAATAAAATATTAATCTCAACCCAGATGGTGATGCCGATGCCGAGCATAATGACTTCCGACCAATTGCGGACCATGCGCCATGTCAAAAGCTACCGGGCCTGTCCCACCTCCACGGGCATGCCCATGTGGTGCCTGGAAATGGGCCGCGTCTACCAGGAAGAGTTAGCCCTGTCCATCAGGAAAATGCGGCGGCTGCGCCGTCTGTACCAGGAAGAGGCGGCCAGGTGCCACCGGGAACTGCGGCGCCGCTGGCTGGCCGCGGCAGGGCGGCAGAGCCGCTCCAGTTAAAGGGAGACCCGGGCCATGGAATACGCCTGGCAGATCCTCCACCGCTTCGGCCCGGCGCCCGGTAAACCAAGCCGCAACCTGCGCTTCGTGAACGAAGTGACCTGCGCCTACTGCCGCGGGGCCGGGAGCGATCCCCAATACAGCAGCGCCTCCGGCTGTCCGGTGTGCCGCGGCGCAGGGCGGGTGGGGGTTGTGCCCCCGGTGATGGTCTGCCGGCGCTGCGGCGGCTCCGGACGGGTGGGAGGAGATTTGATCTGCCTCACCTGCAAGGGCATCGGCATGGTCCCGGTTGCCCCCGGGGCCGGTCCTTGTCCCAGGTGCGGCGGCACTGGGGCAGAGGGAATTTTTTATTGTCACGTCTGTAAAGGGCAAGGAATCGCCTGACGTCCGCGCATGGAGAACGGAAATGAGATTAAATTGCCTGTCCTGCGGCCATAAAGTGGAGTTGGACAACGCTTATGACGAATTTGAGGGTCCGGTTAAGTGCCTGTGCGGTACTATGCTGGAGATCCGGACCAAAGAGGGCTTGCTCAAGGCCATTAAAGTAATGGACCCCCAAACCCCGCGGCCTTCCCAACCCCCGGGAATGCCGGGAGCAGCCGCTTAAGGAATGCCGGGGTAGGGTAATGCAGGTTTATCCTTTGGAACTTGGGGATGCCAACCCGGTTCCCCCTGACAAAGAGAGAACGATATGTCGACGCTCTCCGCCGCCAGAAGAGGAAAATATTTATACGCCATAGTGGCCGGTCCGGGAAAGCGCAGCTATAGCCTGGCCGGCATCGGCGGGATGCCGGTTTACACCATCTCCAACGGCCGCCTGGCCGCAGTGGTGAGCGACGCCGCCAATGGCAAGATCCGGCCGGAACGCCGCCACCTGGCCGCCCAGCAGGCTGTCCTCAAGGGGCTGCTGGCCGCCACCGACGCCATGTTACCCATGGCATTCGGCATCATTGCCAATGGTCCCCAGGCCATCCAGAAGATCCTCGCCAGGAATCAGGAGGCCTGCCTTAAACAGCTCCGGCAGGTGGCCGGGATGGTGGAGATGGGGCTGCGGGTCTCCTGGGACGTGCCCAATATTTTTGAATATTTCATCAATACCCATCCGGAATTGCGGGCGGCCCGGGATCGTTTTCTGGGCCCACACCGGAACCCCTCCCAGGAAGACAAGATCGAGCTGGGGCGCATGTTCGACCGCCTCCTGAACGAGGACCGGGACGCTCACACCGGGAAGGTGGAGGAGATCCTGTTCCCCTGTTGCCGGGAGATCAAACGGAACAACTGCCGCCATGAACGCGAAGTGATGAACCTCGCCTGCCTGGTGCGCCGCGATGCCCGCGACCGGTTTGAAAAGGGCGTATTTACAGCAGCCAAACTCTTTGACAACAGCTTTACCTTTGACTATCACGGCCCCTGGGCCCCCCATAATTTCGTGCAACTGGAACTGGAGTTTTGAACCCAGGATCCGGCAGGGAGAAAAAATGTTTCTGGTGGATGACTTGCTGCTGTCCCCGATTAAAGGCATCTTCTGGGTCTTCCAGGAGATCTACGACGCGGCCCGGCAGGAACAGGCCGGCGAAGGGGAGGCCCTCACCGCCGCCTTAAGCGAACTCTACCTGAGGCTGGAAACCGGGCAGATCACTGAGACGGAGTTTGACGCCCGAGAGAAAGAACTCCTGGACCGCCTGGACCTTCTTGAAGCTCGGGATGAGACCGCATCGGCCCCCGCAAAGAAGTCGGCCAAACCCCGGAAGAAAGCAAGCGTCGGCAAGGCGAAAAATAAGGGGCTAAAGAAGCCGCGGCGATGAAGGGGTGGCTCCGGAGGTGGCGCTGAGGGAGCGGCGAGCCTGGGGAGGTCAAACCCGGAACCCCCTTAATTAGCCGGGCGCCATCCCCGGATGTCCATGATCATGCTTGCCGAGGACCGCAGGAGCCGCAGAATGAAACTCCTTCAGGGTTGGGTCAGGTCCTGAATCGGCCTCCAGGAAGTTGACAAGGTAGTCCGAACCCCTGGAGGAAAAACAAGGGGGCGCCTAAGTATTGAAGGCTTGAGTAGATGGGGAACGGCCTGTCAGCAAACCTGCACATGGAGGGTAATAACATGAAAAAGCAGTTTATTACTTCGGTAACGATCCTTCTCTCCGTCTTCTTGATAAGCAATCTGTCCTTCGCGGCCACCGTGCCCCCGAATCTAAAAGGGACTTGGCTGGGCAGCACCAAAATCCATCCAGGCGGTCCTGCCGCAGTGCGTCTGATAGTTGCCGATCAACAAGACGATTTTTATCTCACCGTATCGGTGACGGTGGGGGACCAAAATTACGCGGGCATGGGCCAAATATTCCTTTTTAATACGGTATTTCTCTTGGGAGCAAACCCCAACGGGGACATGATCTTTATGGCGGGCATCCTGGATTGGCTCCCGAAGCCCACCATCCTCGTGTTCCTTACCCTGGGGGGGTTGAACGTGGACAAAATGTACCACCGGTTTACCTTGACCAAGAGCACCAGATAATACCTCAGCCGAGGAGAAGCATCGTGGTGCTGTGCTTGATCTGCCCGCATTGTCAAGATAGGGTGCCGTTGCCTGGTCCGGCTTGCGGGCACTGCGGCGCGGATCTGCGGCATTTGCCTATTGAGCAGCGCCGCTATTTCTGGGACACGCCGGAACTTGACGGGGCTGTCCCCGCCGTCCCGAATATGGACTTCAGGCCTAGACCCGGGGAAACCCCGGGGAACTTGCCGGAGAAGTTCCCGCTGGAAGAGGCGGCGAGTGCAGCTTTTCTCCCGGAGATCAAAGACGTCACCCTCTGTGAGGCCCTGGACCGCATCCTCCATAAAGGCGCGGTGCTCTTCGGGGAAGTAATGATTTCCGTAGCCGATATCGACCTGGTCTACCTGGGACTGCAAGTCATTCTGGCCTCCATGGAAACCGCCCGGGGATGCCGGTCCGGCCTGGAGCCGGGACCTTGGGGGCCGGGGCCGATCGAGAGGGGGGGGGTGGGGATGAAGCCTGCCGCGCCGGCACAAGTCGAGTCCCGGGCCATGAGCGATTTTGCCCGGATCATGCAAGGAGGAGCGGCGGTTCCGGGCCGGTCTCCGGGGGGCTGCCCCCCCGGATCAACCTGGATCAGGACCACCTCAAAAACAGCCTGGGGCAACTGGTCCTGACCCTGGTTAAACTGCTGCACGAACTGCTGGAGCGCCAGGGCATCCGCCGCATCGAGGCCGGTTCCCTCACGGATGACCAGATTGAGCGGTTGGGCTTGACTTTGATGCGGCAAGCCCAGGAGATCGACCGGCTCCGGCAGGAATTCGGCCTGGCTGAGGAGGATCTGAAACTTGACCTGGGCCCCTTGGGCCAGCTCCTATAAGGAGGAACCTCCCGTGGCAGTCACTCAACGCGGTATCCAGAGTTCCATCGAGAGCACCAATTTGGCGGACTTGCTGGAGCGCATCCTGGATAAGGGCATCGTTATCGCCGGGGACATCAAGATCCGGCTGGTGGAAGTGGAACTCCTCACCTTGCAGATACACCTGGTAATCTGTTCGGTGGACAAGGCCAAAGAATTGGGCATGGATTGGTGGGTAGCCAACCCCGCGTTCAGTCCCCAGCCTCAGACCCAGGATCTGGCGGCCTCCCTGGCCAGGATCGACGAACGTCTGGACCGCCTGGAGTCTTCCATGGCCATGGCCGGGGCCTGATGCCCGGCAATGAGCAGAACCGTATTAAGGAAAGACACAGGGTATTTACTCAAGCTCGCCTGGCCCTTCAACTCGGCTTGGAAGGACCAGGGAGGCCGAAGCCTGGTAACAAATCCGGGACCTGACCCAGGACACCCGGAAACCGGATATGGGGAATAAATTTCGAGGCAAAAAGAAAAGGCCCTTTTATGGGCCTTAATTTGTTGAAATTCCTTGGCGGGCGATGGGCGACTCGAACGCCCGACCTTTGGTTCCGGAGACCAACGCTCTATCCACCTGAGCTAATCGCCCGCGTCTAGAAATTCTATCAGACACCGGTCTGATGTCAAGGTGGTTTAAATTACACTACCATAATGCGATTTCTTGAAAAGGCCCCTGACACACCGGCGGCTGCACGCCCCGGGCCACCCATATTTTTTGCGCAGCCGGGGCGAACACGGCGCTGACCACGGTGCCGCCATTGGCGATCCGGGGATCGGCCAGGATTTCTTGGATCTTCCCGGGGGCCAAAGGGCGGTCCGCGGCCAATTCCCGGAGACGGGCCAGCCGGGCCTGGCTGTAGGCCTCGGTGAAATGATGGGAAGCCAGGGGCGAGAAGGGGGGCCGGGGTGGGAACCGGCCTTTTAAAGAGGCCATCGCCCCGCTTTGGTAATGGTTGGTGGCCAGGAGCAGCCCGTCTTGGGGATGGCGCACCGTTCCCCGCCGGGCGGCCAGCTCCAGGCAGACGGCTTCCCTGGAGGAGCAGAGCATCAGATTATTGCCGATGGTCCCCGGGGCCTCCAAGATCAGGGCGGCCGCGGCGGAGACGCCGGCGGCTCCCTCCAGGCCCTGGCGGAAGCGCAGGGCCGCAGGGGCACCACGAAAAGTGCGGCCCCGGCTCATGGAGGTGAGCTGGGCCAGGGCCACGCCGGCCCGGTTCATGCCGGTGCAGACGCCCACGTACCCCGGCCAGGCCAGGGAAGCCAGGGGCAGGCTTTGTGCGGGCTCCAGGAGAAAAAGCGTCTGCTGCCGAACCATCGCCTCGATGAACAGCGGGTAATCCAGGTTGCGGCCCAGGAGATAAAGCCCATCCCCGGTATATTTTTCGCCCGCGGCCAGGGCGGAGCAGCGGGGGCTGTTATTGGCCAGGTCGTCGATGACGTTGAGCAGCAGGATCGTCCCGAGGCCGACTTGAGCACCCGCGGCCACCCCGGCGATTTCTTCCTGGAAGCGGGTAGGGATATAAGGCCAGAAACGCTTGCCCAGAAAGAGCATCAAGGCATAAAGGGGCAGCGCCCCGCCAAAGAGGCTGATCCGGGCCAGGTAAGCGAGTAGGGTCCGGCGTAGCGCCCGGATCTCCCCAGCCAGGGCCCGGCCGTGCTGCCGGCCCAGTTCCCGGGGAGTGCCGGATAGTTCCAGGGTTCTTAAGGGTGGTGAACCGGTCAAGGGAGCTTTGCTCATTAAGTTAAGGTGTCCAAGCAGAGCTTGGACGGATAATCTTCCGTTCCCAAGCAGAGCTTGGGAACGAGGAGGAACCCGCAACCCGCAACCCGCAACCCTATTTCGCCAACGTCGCCAGTTTCTTCAAATCCATCTGTCCGGCTGCGGTCTTCAAGGGTTCGGTATTGTCGATGCCTTCGCCTTCCACCTTGACCCAGAAGCGGTCGGCCACGCTGATGTTCAAGTCACCGTGTTTCTCTTTGGGCCTAAAAGTCTCCAGGGCCTTGAAACCGCCGATGGTGATGGTGCGGATCGACTCTTCGCTGCTTTCCATCTCCATCTTCCCCAGCATTCCCAGCCAGGGCATGGCCTGGCCCATGAAATCCAGGATGATGACTTCCAGGGTTTTGTCGCCCGCATGAAAAGAGGCCTTGGCTTCGCTCATGCTGAAGCCTTCGTGCTTCACCGTGGCGCCGCTGGGCTTATCCGACATTTCCCATCCCGATAATTTGAGTTCCACGAAGGGGAGCAGTTCCTTGAAATGCACCGGTTCCGCGGCGGCCGCCGCATAAGAGGCCGGGGTTCCGCACACCATGGCGGCCATGACCAACCCGAACAGACAATTGGTGAATATTCCTTTCATCATTTTCCTCCAGGGAAGTAATTGAATACCAGTGGGAAGTTGTTGGCAAACGAGTGTTCAGCTTTCCCTGGACCACTTAAGCCACAAGCCGGTGGCAATGCCCCAGACAAAGCCGAAAAGGAGAATCAAAACCGGGGTGGCATAGCCCAGGCGCAAGCCCAGCAGGCCCCGGTTCATCTGCGGCATCATAACCAACAGGGAAACGAGGGTCTGGGGCAGGCTGTAAATGATGCCCAGGCTGATATAGGACCACCCCCTGAGAGGCAGCAGGAAGAGAAAGGCCCAGAGGCCCCCCCAAACCATGTGTTGATAGACCCAGAAGGAAGTCAAGGCGGGTGCGAATTGGGACCCTAACAGGGCATTAATCCCCAAAGTTCCAAAGAGCCAGGCGGCCAGGCCTTTTGCCAGACCCCCCAGGGAACCGGCCGCGAAGATGAGACTGAGATTCTTACAGGTTATTTGCATTTGTATTATCTTTTTCAGGATAGTCCGGCACCCGGGAAAACCAGGAGCCGGATGGAGTAATATAAAATTTTAGAAAATCCCCAGGCGGAAGGCAAGGGGGTGTCTGCTTCAAAAAGTGGTCAGCGGCCGGTGGTCAATGGTCAGTGGTCAGTAGCCAGTAAAAACCAAGGGACGCCGGGGTAAGGGGGGCTAGACTTTTCATGTTTTTCGGGTGCGCAATAGGCCCATGAGAGACAGCGGTAAGGGAGGGGGGCCGCAGTTGTGGCCGTCTCGGGATGGGTTCGCCTTTATCCGGCGCTGGAGCGCGGCCTGGATTCCTCCGGAAAGATGGGTATATCCATTTTGTCTGTTCCCCGAATGATAGTCAGAGTGGATCTGACCCCGATCAAGGCCTCGGTGAGGAGCTTATGGAGGTCGTCAATCTCGGCGATGGGCTGGGACGCGAACGCAACGATGACGTCGCCCCGGCGCAATCCGGCTTTTTGGGCCGGGCTGTTGGGTTCCAAAGAGATGACCAGCACGCCGCCGGCCGCCGGCAAAGAGTGGAACCGCACGACGCGGCGGGGGAGGGCCACGTTCTGGCCACCTAAGCCGATATAGCTGCGCCGCACCTTGCCGTCCCGGATCAGCAGCGCGGCCACATACTTGGCGGTGTTGATAGGGATGGCGAAGCACAGACCCTGCGCGGCCATGATCACCGCGGTGTTGACGCCGATGACCTCGCCGGCGGAATTCACCAGGGGGCCGCCGGAATTGCCGGGATTGAGGGCCGCGTCGGTCTGGATGACATTGTGGATGAGGCGGCCGGTGGTGGCCCGGATGGAGCGCTCCAGCGCGCTCACCACCCCGGCGGTGACCGTGTATTGGAACCCGTAAGGGTTGCCGATGGCGATCACCAGCTGGCCGACCCTCAAGGTGTGGGAATCACCCAGGGGCGCGGGCCTCAGGTCGGGGGCGTTAATGCGCAGCACCGCCAGGTCGGTGTCCGGGTCGTCCCCCAGGAGGTGGGCCGCGAAACGGCGACCGTCCGCCAGGGTGGCTTCAATGTGCGCGGCCAGGCTCACCACGTGGCTGTTGGTGAGGATAAAGCCGTCCGGCGTGAAGATAAAACCGGAGCCGTTGGCCGGCGCTTCCTGGACCTGCCCCCGGACCCTGACCTGCTGGCGCACGTCGATATTCACCACCGCGGGGCTGACCTTCTCCACCGCGCTGATGATGGTCTGGGAATAGGCGTCCAGAAGAGGCTGCTCGTCCAGGGCCGCAGCCCCGGCCCTTTGACCGGGGCTGGGGTCGATGTTGGCAATGGGAATTAAGGTTCTTTTATTTTTTGGCTGTGGCATTAATTTCTTGACCTCGATGATAGTTCCAAGTTCCAGGTTGAGACCCTCTGCGAAAGTCCCTCTTGTCATTCTGAACGGAGCGAAGCGGAGTGAAGAATCTCGTATTTTCAGGGACCTACGAGATTCCTCGGTCGCTCCGCTCCATCGGAATGACAAGTGGGGAGACTTTCGCAGAGTCTCAGGTTTCAAGTTCCAAGTTAAAAAGCTGAGTTGAGCTTGGATTTTAATTTTCAAGCTAAGGCGGACAAATTTTGAAGTCAAGGCGGGGGAGAGAGGGTAGCGGCTTCGCAATCTCGGCCGCGGCCGGTACAGGGAGCAGGTTGCCTGCCTGAGTGAAATTATTCACCCGGATTATGCGGTAATAATTGCATTAATTAATCTGACTGGTTAAGATGGCACGTTAAATTTAAAGGAGAAAAAGATGATCTCCAGTGCCAAAAGGATTGTCTCGGTTCTTGCTCTAGTTGCAGTCATTTTCTCCGCGGTACTCCTGCCGGGTTCGGCTGCTGCGGAAACCCTGCGTTTCGTCTTTCTGGCCGACAGCCGTTCAGGCACCCCCCCCGACAATCCCACGCTTACCGATTTGATCAACACATCGGCCTTAAACGCCATCAATGCTTACATCCTGGCGTTATCCCCCAGGCCGAAGTTTGTGGTCTTCGGCGGCGATATGTCCTATCGGGGTTGTTGGAACGACACGTATACTTTTCAGACCTGGAAAAACGTCATGTCTCCCCTGACGGTGGCCGGCATAAAACTATATACGGCGCTCGGCAATCATGAACTTTATAACAACAAGAAAGACGGATTTTTACTCGCCAATCAACAACAATACCAACAGGTATTTACCGACAATCCCAGCAATGGTCCTCCCGGTTATGAGCGGCTGGTCTATTCCTTCGAATCTCCGGGTGGCGACGCCTTCTTTGCGGTGTTGGATCCCTATTTTCTTACCGCCGATAAGTCTGACCCCAAAACTGGCGGCACCTTTGACACCACCCAGTTAATGTGGCTGGCAGACCAGGTGGGCCAGACCAAGGCGACTCATAAGTTTCTCTTCAATCATGCTCCCTATTATTATGTCAAGAAAGACGACATCCCCACCCCCGCGGATACCACTTACACGTATCTTTGGAGTTTCTTGGACGACACCGGTTTCAACATCTATTTTTGCGGGCACACCCATCTCTATTCCCGGAAGGCCATCGACAAGGGCATCGCCCCCGACCCCCAGACCACCCCCCCGCTCGGCCCCTGGCAAAACAACGTGGTCCAACTCCTCAACGGCACTTGCGGCGCGCCGGTGGACACGGCCGCCCTCTCGGTGAATGCCGCCACATGGCATGTCTCCCAGGCCGCCAACACCTATTATTTCAGCGTGGTGGATATCAACGAAGCCCAGGTGACGGTAACCAGTTATAGTTATAATACAGATACCGCGGCTTACGGTGTGATTGATTCGTTTGTCATTAACGCCAATATTGCGCCTGCGATGAACTTGCTGATGGAATGACTGCCAAAGATAAATTATATCAACAGCACATCCACCAAAAGAAGCTCCGTATCCCCCTGGGCTTGAACCGCGACTTCCAGCTCGTCGCTGATCTTGGCCGCGGCCAGGGCCGGGAGCGGGTGGCCGTTAACCCGGACCGGCCCCCCTTCTAGCACATAAAGATAAGCCCCCCGGCCGGCCTCCAGGAAGTGGCGCGCCTCCTTGCCCTGTTGCAGAAAACAGGAAAAGACCCGGGCGTCGGACAGGATGGGCAGGGCCCCCGGGTGGACGTTGGATACCAGGGGCAGGAAGCGGTTGGTGCGCTCCCCCTGCTCCACCGCCATTTGCTCCACCTTGGGGTCGGAGCCCCGAACTGCAGGGAGGAACCACAGCTGGAGGAAGCGCAGGGGCGCGTCTTTCAGATTGTTGATTTCCGAGTGCCACATACCTGAGCCCACGGTGGTGTGCTGCACCCAGCCTTTCTTGAGAATCCCGCCTTCACCATGTTCGTCGGCATGGCGGAACTCGCCGCCCGCGCAGTAGGTCACCACTTCGTTATCCCGGTGGGGGTGGAGCGGCCAGGTAGCGCCGGGGGAGAGGGTGTCGTCGTTGAAAACCCTTAAGGTGCCGAAGCGGTTGTGTTCGGGGTCGTAATACCGATCGAAAGAGAAATGCCAGCGCCCCTGGAAGGTCCCGTTCTCAATGACCCCCCGGGCCTGGTAGATGCTCTCCGGCGGGCGGATGACGATCATGGTCGTGCTCCCGGTCTAAATAGAAAGATTTCACGCAAAGACGCAAAGACGCAAAGAAAGACGCAAATATAGGCCAGGGACCAGGGGCCAGGGATCAGAGATCAGGGGCCAGGGATTCGGAAAAACTGACCCCTAACCCCTAACCCCCAACCCCTGCTTCCAAGCTATCCCAAGATCGCCTTCAAGTCCTCATCGGGAGTGCTGATGGGCATGATATTAAAGTTCTTCACCAGCACGTCCAGGACGTTGGGGGTGATGAAGGCAGGCAAGCTGGGCCCCAGGCGGATGTTCTTGATCCCCAGGTAGAGCAGGGTCAGCAGGATGGCCACCGCCTTCTGCTCATACCAGGAGAGCACCAGGGACAGGGGCAAGTCATTCACCCCCACGCCGAAGGCGTTGGCCAGGGCCACGGCGATCTGCACCGCGGAGTAGGAGTCATTGCACTGGCCGATGTCCAGGAGCCGGGGAATGCCGCCGATGTCCCCGAGCTGCTTGTCGAAGAAGCGGAATTTACCGCAGGCCAGGGTGAGGACGATGCAATCCTGGGGCACCTTCTCCACGAACTCGGTGTAGTAGTTGCGGGTGGGCCTGGCGCCGTCGCAGCCGCCCACCAGGAAGAAGTGGCGGATTTGTTTGTTTTTCACCGCCTCGATTACCGTCCCGGCCACGGACATCACCGTGCTCCGGGCAAAGCCGGAATTGACGAAGCGGCCGTTGGTGTCTTCCGGGAAACCCGGCAGGGCCAGGGCCTTGTCGATGACCGCCTTGAAGTTGCGGTCGGAAACATGTTTGATGCCCGGCCAGCCCACCAGGCCGCAGGTGAAGAGATTGTCGGCATAGACCTCCGCGGGCCGCTGCAAACAGTTGGTGGTCATGAGAATGGCGCCGGGGAACTGGGCGAACTCCTTGGCCTGGTTCTGCCAGGCCGTGCCGTAGTGGCCGTAAAAATGGGGATAAGCCTTCAGTTTGGGATAGCCATGGGTGGGCAGCATCTCCCCGTGGGTATAGACGTAGATCCCTTTGCCTTCGCTCTGCTTGAGGATCTCTTCCAGATCCAGCAGGTCGTGGCCGGAGACCACGATGGCTTTTCCCTTCTTGTGGCCCAGAGGGACCTTGGTGGGCACGGGATCGCCGTAGGCGCCGGTATTGCCGGCATCCAGCAGCTCCATGGCCCGGAGATTGATTTCGCCGCATTTCAGGCACAACCCCACCATATCGTTGAGGCCCAGGTCGGCGGCGGCGGTGGCGGCCAGTCCCTCATGAATGAAGGCATAGACCTTGTCGTCCGTCTGCCCCAGGATCTCGGCATGATCGGCGTAAGCGCAGACCCCCTTGATGCCGAAGAGCAGGGTATGCTTCAATGACAAAATATCCGGGTCCGCCGCGGGATAGGACTTCAGGCCCACGGATTCGGCCTGCGCCGCCATGCCCTCCTTGTCGGCAGCCGGGGCAAAGGTGGCCGGCCCCGCAGGCCAATCGCCCTTGCCGCCCTTGGCGCGGACCTTACCCTTGAGGTCTTCCCGCAAGTCAACGCTTTTCCGGATCAGCTTGATGAACCTCTCAGGGTCGAAGTCCACGTTGGTCAGCGTGGAGAAGCATGCTTTGGCAGTGAATTTATTGACCTCCTGGTCGCTGACGCCTACCTTGCGCCCCTCCTCGGCCACCTGGGACAGTCCCTGAAGGGAATAAATCAAAAGATCTTGCAGAGCCGCCACCTCCGGGTTCTTGCCGCAAACTCCCTGGACGGTGCAAGCCACGCCCTTTGCCGCTTGCTCACATTGATAACAGAACATATGGTCTTCCTCCGATTAAGGTAATGAATTGTTAGTGGCGGCCAGGCTCGCCAAAATTTGCCGTTGCTGGTGAGTAATCTAAATCAGGGTGGGACGGGCACCTTTGACTTAAGACAAAAACGGAAAAATATATTTTCCGCCATCCGCACAAACTTAAGTTAAGAGTTGATTTAGTTAGGTAATTCGCTGGGTTAAACGCTTTAATAAAAAGACCGCCCGGTTGCACTAAAAATAAGCATTTATTTTCACTTGACCAGTCCCCGGGAAATTTGGGTTTAAGAATAGTGATTTATTTTAATTTTCTTCAACAGCCGCTTAAGTTTTTTTTCACGATTCCCGAAAGAGATGATAAGCGGAGGGGGCATGATGAGATTCGCCTGGCGGGAAATTTTAATCGGTTTAGCGGTGTTGACGCTCTTTCTGGCGGGGCCTGCCTGGGGAAAAGAGGCCCCGGATCGGGAGCCGCCGCCGTTTACCGACTACGGAAGTTTTCTGGGGGAATACCAGAGCGCGGGGGCCTTCAAGTTCTATGACAATACCGAGGCGCTTCTGCGGTTGGCCCAATTTGAGCAGTCTTTGATGCGCTACCGCTTTCTCAAAGGCCAGATTCAAAAGAAGGGGGATTACCGGGGACTGACGGCCATGGTCGATCTCCGGCTCCGGTTCCTGAAGAAGCAGATGCACCTCCACGACGGGGATATTGCCGCCATTCCCCCGCGTAAAGCTAGGATACCCAAGGCTAAGCCGCCCGAGGAAAAAAAGAAGGACGCCGCCGACAAACCCAAAACTCCGGGTCCTCCGGATAAGGATAAGGCCAAAGCCGGACCGCCCTTTCCCGGGCAAGCGCCGGGAACAGTGGTGATTCCAGGCGCGCCGGGAACGGCCGGGACCGCGCCTGCGGCCGTCCCGGGGAAACCCCCGGAGGTGGTGACGACGGATACTCCTCCCATGACCAAGGAGGAAAAGGCCGCGGAAGCAAAGGAGGCCAAACCGCCCCTGCCGCCAAACTTTTGGGACAGGATGTGGATCCGGGTCAATCCGTGGAAGAAAGGCGCCGCGCCGCCTCCGGCAGGAGATGCCGCGGGCAAGACGCCGGGGTGATAATTTAAAAAATTTCACCACAAAGACACAAAGGACACAGAGTTACACAGAGGAAAAAATTTAGGCTGTGGCGCTTTAGCGCCACAGCCTAAAATAATTCTCCGTGAATCTCTGTGTCCTCTGTGTCTCTGTGGTGAAGTCTTTATTCCAGCAGCTCTTTCAAGGCCAGCAGTTCGTTGCGGATAGCCCGCAGCAGGACCAATCCTTCGGGTTCCGGGGGTTTAAGGGGGAGCGGCGCCTGATAACCGGGCCCGGCCCCCCGGGCCTGGGTTTTGAGCTGGCGGCGCATGGCCGCCAGAGACAACTTTTCTTCGTCCCGGAGGCGCTTGATTTCGAAGATAAGTTGGATGTCCGCCACCCGGTAGAGGCGGTGCCGGGAGCTTTTGCGGAACGGCCTCAGAATCTTCCCCTGGGTCTCCCAATAGCGCAGCACGTGGGCCGGCACTCCGGTGAGGCGGCTCACCTCGCCGATGGTGTAAAACCTTTTCGGGGATAATTCTTCGGCTGTGTCCACCTTATACCATGGTCCGTTTCAAATTAACCAAACTATCAAGGTAACATAGCAATAATCTAATTTTTTTAACGGAAAAAGGAAAACGGAGCCTTTTGCAAAATGCTTAATCGATCATAATCCCCACTGCGTTTTCTCTGCGTCCTCTGCGCCTCTGCGAGAAACAAAAAGAGGTTTCTCGCAGAGACGCAGAGAGCGCAGAGAAATGAGACGCAGAGAAATGAATTTTGCAAAAGGTTTCGAGAAACGGAGAACGGCATTAACGCAATTCCGCTCCCAATTCCTCTGCCAGGGCCTTCACCAATGCCTCATGATGCCGGTTCACCGCCTCATCGGTGAGGGTTTTGTCCGGGTCCCGGTAAGAAAGGCGAAAAGCCAGGCTGCGCTTGTCTCCGGGGATGGGCGCACCGGTGTAGACATCGAAGAGCCGGGCCTCCACCAGCCAGGGCGCGCCGTGGAAATAAAGTTCCTGGGCCACCCGGGCCGCGGGCACCTCCACCGGAACGATGAGGGCGATGTCCCGGTAGGCCGCGGGGTAGCGGGGCAGCGGCGTAAAGAGCGGAAAGGGCTCGGCCGCCGCGGCCAGGGTTTGGAAGTTTAATTCAAAGGCCCATAGGGGTCCTTCCAGGTCGAGTCTTTCGCAAATTTGGGGCGCGATTTGCCCCAAGGCCCCCAATTCCCGGTCCCGGGAATAGACCCGGGCCCCCAGGGCAAAATACCCGGGCGCGCCGTCGCCCCGGAAACTCACCTCCGGGACCAGCAGCCCTTGCAGCAGGGTTTCCACCATCCCCTTCAGGTCAAAAAAATCCGCGGGGGCCTTGGGGGCCAGCCAGGGGTTGTCCTCTTTCGCGCCGGAGAGCACCCCGGTGAGCCACTGCTCTTCCCTGGGCTGTTCCGCGCCGGCCACGGGGAGGAAAATCTTCGAGAGTTCAAAGAGGCGCACGTCCTGCAACTGTTTCAAATGATTGCGGCGCAGGGTTTCGAGCAACCCGGGCGTTAGCGAGGTGCGCATCACCGCCTGCTCTTCGCTTAAGGGATTGGCCAGGCGCAGCGTCTCCCCGGTTTCCGCCAGCAGGCCTTGCAGCCTTTCCGGTTGGAAAGAGTAATTGATGGCCTCAAAGAAGCCCTGGCCCAAAAGGAGATGCCGGGCCTGGGCCCGCAGCCGGGGCTCTGCTCCCGGGCGGGGGGTGGCCAGCGTCCCCCGGGGCAGGGTCACCGGCACCTGGTCGAAACCGGCCAGGCGGGCGACCTCTTCGATGAGGTCGATTTCCCGCTCCAGGTCCCCCCGGAACGGAGGCACCTGCACCTCCAGGGTGTCGGCATCCCGTTTTACCGCCGGCAGATGCAGCCGTTTCAGGAGCCCGTGCATTTCCTCCGGGGGCAGATCCGTCCCCAGGACCGCGTTGGCCCGGGAAGCCCGCAGGGTCAAGCGGGGCCGGTGGATAGGATTCGGGTAAACGTCCAGGCGTCCGGCCGGGACCCGGCCGCCCCCGAGCTCGGCCATGAGCGATGCTGCCCGCTCCAGGGCATGGATGGTCCCTTCCGGGTCCACGCCCCGCTCGAAACGGTAGGAGGCCTCGGTGCCCAAAGACAACCGTTTGGCGGTGCGGCGGATGGTCCCGGGATCGAAATAGGCGCTTTCAATCAACACCTGCCGGGTGGCCTCCGTTACTTCCGATTCCAGGCCGCCCATGACCCCGGCCAGGGCCACGGGTTTATCCCGGTCGCAGATCAGCAGCGTCTCCGGGGTCAAAGGCCGTTCCTGGCCGTCCAGGGTGACGAAATGGCTTTCCCCAGGTTGGGGCCGGCGCACCACGATCTCGCCGCCGCGAAGTTTCTGAAAATCAAAGGCGTGCAAAGGCTGGCCGTATTCCAGGAGCACATAGTTGGTGACGTCCACCAGGTTGTTGATGGCCCTTAAACCCGCCACCTGCAAACGCCGGCGGAGCCAGAAAGGGGAAGGGCCCACGGTCAGGTCCAGGAGCAGGCGGGCGGCGTACCTGGGACACCCCACTTCGTCCAGGATGGTCACCTTGGCGAGGGGATGGGCTGGTTCCGCCACCTCGGCGACGACCACCTGCGGGCGGCGCAGGGGTTGGTCCAGCAGCGCGGCCACCTCCCGGGCCAGGCCCAGGACGCTCAGGCAATCCGGGCGGTTAGGGGTGACGGCCACCTCCAGAACCACGTCCGCCAGGTTCAGGGCCTCGGCAAAATCCCGGCCCAAGGTAAGGTCCTGGGGGATCTCCATCAGACCCACGTGGTCTTGAGACAGCCCCAGTTCGTCTTCCGCCAGGAGCATGCCCTCCGAGGCCACGCCCCGGAGCTTGGCGGGTTTTATCTTGTGGCCCCCGGAAACGATAGCGCCCAGAGGGGCAAAGGGATAGAGCTTCCCCGCGGTCAGGTTGGGAGCGCCGCATACCACCCGGTGCGTAGCCCGGCCGTCCTCCACCTCCGCCAATTGCAGCCGGTCCGCCTGGGGATGCGGCTCCACCTTGGCCACCCGGCCCACCACCACCCCGGAGAAATCGGGGGTAACCTTTTCCAGGGCCTCAACTTCCAGGCCGGCCAGAGTCAGGCGGTCCGCCAGCTCTTCGGCCGTCACCGTGAGGTCCACAAAATCCTGCAGCCAGTTCAACGAGAGACGCATAATCGTTAAATTTACCTTTATTTACCTCAGAACTCAAGAACGTCTAAAAATAAAGAAGAGGGACTAAACACAGTCCCCCCCCTTGAAGCCGAAAATTACCGTGGCAGTTTGATAATCAGTCTATTTTCTTAAGCGGTTTTGGCCTTGCGCCGGAAACCCCGTTCGCCCAACCCCTTCTCCTTGGCCAGCTTGCGGCGCTGCTCGGAGTATTCTTTGCAGACCAGGGGGAACTTCTTGGGGTCCAGACCGTATTGGCGATAATATTCAGCCGGGATCAACTTATGGGCCTTACGTAGATGGGCCTTTAAGGTCCGCATCTTCTTGCCGCATTCCAGGCAGACAACGTATTTCTCTTTGACGATTTCATCCAACGGAATAGAGGGCTTCTTAACAACTGCCGCTTCTTTGCCCTTCTCTACGGCCCCGGGAAGAGCCTCTGCCAGGGAAATTTCGCCTTCCAAGGAGGATAATAGATTATATATATCTTTGATTTCTTCCACCAACTCCTTGGGGGTAAGTTCACTCATTGAGGCATGGGAAATTACAATTTGAGCCGTTAATTTTAAAACTTCGGTAGCCATAAGACTCCTTCCTCTCCTGATATTTTTTTAAAATATTGTGATGAAAATAAAGCAGGCCTTACCCTAACGCATAATTTATATGTAACCATTACTTATCTTGTCAAGAGATTTTTATAATTTTTTTCACTTCGCGTCTTTTTATTTTCGATTATATGAACGAATGCCATAAACAACCTCTTGCCTCACGATTTAGTTCCCTTTGCCATACTCTGTAAAAGGGCCGGATCGGTGATAGTAATCTTTCCTTTATCCATCTCTATCGCCCCCATACTCTTAAACCGGGCCAAAGTTCGGGACAAGGTTTCACTGATAGTGCCCAGATAAGCGGCCAGGTGAGTTTTGGTGGTAGGCAATGCAAAGGTCAACCCTTCAGCTATACGGCCGTGAGTTTCCTGGCATCTCTCCAAGAGATACCGGGCCAATCGGGCGGATACTTCCTTGAGGGACACGTCTTCCAGTTGCCTGGTCAGGTGATAGAGCAACCGGCTCATGGTGGCCAGCATATTCCGGGCCAGGGCCGGAGAGACCGCCAGGTAATGGAGAAAGGTCTTCTTGGGGAAGAACAGGGTCCGGCAATCTTCCAGGGCCATGGCGGTGGCCGGAAAGGGGCTGTCGGCAAAGACCACCGCCTCCCCGAAAGTCTCACCCGGCTGCACCAGACGGATGATGTATTCCTTGCCGTCGGGGGAGGTCTTCACCAGCTTAACCAACCCGTGCACCAACATAAAAAATCCCTGGGGTTCTTTCCCCTCAAAAAAAATGACCGCCTGGCGGGGAAAGTCTCGGCTGACTGCCAGTTCGGCCACGGTCTCCAGGTCGCTCTCCGCCACCCCGGAAAAGAGATAGGCCTCACGCAAGATCTTCTTTTTTTGGGTAATCTCCATTATTCGCCACCGCATCCAGGATTAAAATTCCCACTAATGTTGCAGTAACCGCAGTATTTGACAAGAGAAATTTAATGATAAAGCCATAAGGCCTGATATCCGGGGTCGATCCCTCGTTGAGCCCTTTAAGAAAGTCCCCCGACTTGTCATTCTGAGGGAGCGGAGCGACCGAAGAATCTCGTTTTTGGCGGCAAGGTTTTTCGTGCGGTGCCGATGATTACAAGCAGATTGAAAATCCCGCCAAAAAGACATTCTTCACTTCGCTTCGCTCCGTTCAGAATGACCAAAGAGTGACTTTCGCAGAGGTTTCTCCTTTGCAGTTGACGGGGCAGTCGGCGGTTTGATAGATTGCAGTGTCTGTTGACGAAGGATATTTCGAGTAACTCCACCAACTGTAATTCATTCTTATGCCAACTACTTTTCCGGAAACCGGAAACCGTATTAAAATCGCCGCCGGCCGGGGGCGCTATCTTTATTGCCGAAAGGAGCAAGACATGAGGTTGCTGAGGTGGGTTGTGGTCCTGTTGTTGGCGGTCAGCTGGCTGGCCGCCGGTTGCGCGCCCAAGGAAGAAAACGTAATTCGCATCGGCGTCAACGCCGAACTCACCGGCAGCAAACCCACGGTGGGCGACTCCTGCAAGAAGGCCGCGGAACTCATGGCCGAGCAGGTGAACCAGGCCGGGGGCCTCAAGGTGGGAGACAAACAATATCTCATCAAGCTTTTCATCGAAGATAACGAAGATAAGGCCGAATCCGCGGCGGCAGCAAGCCAGAAGCTCATCAGCCAGAACAACGTCCTGGCTATCATCGGCCCCAACGCCTCGGGCAATGCCATTCCTGCGGCCCGCATCTGTGAAGACGCAGGGGTGATCATGGTCACCCCCTGGTCCACCAACCCCAAGACCACGGAAGGCAAAAAATTCGTCTTCCGGGCCTGTTTCATCGACGATTTCCAGGGCCAGGTGATGGCCAAGTTCGCCCGAGACAATATGAAGGCCGAGACGGCCGCGGTCCTCTATGACGTGGCCTCGGAATACAACAAAGGCATTGCCGAGTTTTTCAAGAAATTCTTCGAAGCCGCGGGGGGCAAGGTAGTGGCCTTCACCTCCTATACCAAGGACGACAAAGACTTTTCCTCTCAGCTCACCATCATCAAGGCCGCCAACCCGGCAGTGCTTTTCCTCCCCAACTACTATAACGAAGTGCCGCTGCAGGCCCAGCAGGCTCGGCGCCTGGGGCTGGCCTGCCCCTTCATCGGCTCTGATTCCTGGGGGAGCGAGGAACTGCTGCGCTTAGGCGCCAAGGACCTGGAGGGCTCTTTTTTCAGTACCCATTACGCCCCGGATATCGCCACCCCCAAGGCCCAGAAGTTCATCAAGGACTATGAAGCCAAGTATGGCAAAAAACCCGACGATGTGGCCGCTTTGACCTACGACGCCGGACAGTTGCTGTGCGCGGCCATCATCTGGGCCGGAAACCTGGACCGGAAAAAAGTCCGGGACGCCTTGGCCACCATCCAGAAATTCGAAGGGGTCACCGGCCAGATGAATTTCAAAAACCTCTGCGACCCGATCAAGAGCGCGGTTATTTTGCAGATTAAGGACGGTAAGTTTACCTACCACGCGACCGTGAATCCGTAGGAATTCAGTAATCAGTGATCAGTAGTAAGTGGTCAGTTTTTTACTGATCACTGATAACTGATTACTGATCAGTTAGAATCAGATAAACCCTATGCTCCAGATCTTAGGCCAAAACGTCCTCAACGCCCTCCAACTCGGGAGCGTCTACGCTCTCATCGCCCTGGGCTACACTATGGTTTACGGCATCCTCACCCTGATCAATTTCGCACACGGGGACATCTTCATGGTGGGGACTTATCTGGCTCTGGCGGCCGCGGTCTTTCTCCTGCCCCTGGGCCTGCCGCTGCCGGTGGTCTTTGTGGGCGCTCTGTGCTTCAGCATGGTTCTCACCGCGCTCTTGGGGGTGACCATCGAAAGGCTGGCCTACCGGCCCCTGCGCCAAGCCCCCCGGGTCTCGGCGGTGATCACCGCCCTGGGGGTGGGCCTCTTTCTGGAGAATTTCACCCTGGGCATCCTGGGGCCGGAGCCCCGGCATTTTCCACCGCTCATCCCCCTGGGGACCTGGGAATTGGCCGGCTTGACCATCACCCCGCTGCAGGTGTCCATCATTCTTGTGGCCGCGCTGCTCATGGTGTTCCTGGATTTCCTGGTGCGCCGCACCTTGTTGGGTATGGCTATGAGGGCCATTTCGTATAACCGGCCCATCGTGCCGCTGATGGGGGTGCCGGTGGACCGGGTGATTTCGCTGACCTTCGCCATCGGCTCGGCCATCGCCGCCGCGGGGGGGCTGATGTACGGCCTGGCCTACCCGGTGCTGGACCCCTACATGGGCGTTCGCATCGGCTGGTGGGCCTTTATTTCCGCGGTGGTGGGGGGTATCGGCAACATCCGGGGGGCCATGCTTGGCGGCTTCATCCTGGGCGCGGTGGAGATCTTCACCCCGGTGCTCCTCCCATCGTCCACCTACCGGGATTTTGTGGCCTTTTCGCTGCTGCTCTTGCTTCTGGTATTCAAACCCACGGGGTTGTTGGGACGGCCGGTGTTTGAGCGGGTGTGATTTTAAAAGTGATCAGTGATCAGTAATCAGTAATCAGTGGCTGACATCGGCCGATTGGGGTATTGATTTTATACTGATCACTGATCACTGATTACTGATCACAATTATTGAGCTTTCCCGTTAAATGATAGATTCCAACAAACTAAAGAAATTACTTATCGGTGGAGCCGCGCTCCTCCTCCTGGCCCTGGCCTGGGCGCTGCCCGCGTCCGGCTTCCTCAACCCTTACGTGGTGCAGATCCTCATGTACGTGGGGATCAACATGATCCTCACCCTGAGCTTGAATCTGGTGAACGGCTACATGGGGGAGTTTTCCGTGGGCCATGCCGGGTTCATGGGCATCGGCGCTTACGCGGCCTCCATCCTCACCGTCTGGGTGCTGCCCAGGGCCTGGGCGCCCTGGGCCTTCCCCGCGGTATTGGCGGCGGGGGGCCTGGCTGCCGCATCATAGGAAGCGGGATCCTGAGCCTGATCGCTCCTGTGGGGCACTCTTCCACACAGCCGTTGCAGTAGCCGCATTCCTCAGGGTAGCTGACCTGAGGTA
>QZIZ01000030.1 GCA_003599195.1 Deltaproteobacteria bacterium
GAAGCCGACCGTTTCGCCGGGCATTTTCTGATGCCGAACGAAGGATTCCGCAAGGAATGGAATGAAGCGGCCGGATTGCACTTCGTCGACAGGGTCTTCAAGGTCAAACGCATTTTCCGTGTCAGTTACAAGACCATTCTCTCGCGTCTCCTGGAAGAGGGGGCCGTGGACACCTCTATCTGGATGAAGTTCAACATGGCCTATCAGCAACACTTCAACCGAAAGCTCTCCTTTAAGGAAGAACCGATGGGCATCGATCCAGCCGAGCCGTTCGGGATGCAAAGATTCGATTTCTACGAAGACCGATTCAAACGCCTGACCAGGGAAGCGGTGGAAAAAGACAAAATATCCCTCAGCCGCGGCGCGGAGATGCTTCTGATCGGCATTGAGGAGATGCAGGACCTTCTTCAGAATTGGGAGGTCATTCTGTGATACGCCGCCCACCCCGCCGCAAATTGATGATCATGGACGCATGCGTGCTGATCGATTTCATCAAGGCGGGCGGGCCGTGCTGGAACTCGTGGTGAAACATATCGGTCCGCTACACGTGACCAGCCCGGTGGTCGACGAGGTCAACGAAATCGATGACGAAAACGAGCTGGTAGCCCTCGGACTGATCATCATCGAGCCGGAAATCGAAGATGCATATGCCGCCGCTGGCCGATCCGGACCGTTATCGTTCGAGGACTGGTTGTGCATGCTCACGGCCAAGCGGCATGGTTTCACATGCGTGACTAACGACAAGAATCTGCGGAAGGTGTGCAAACAGGAAGGGGTCTCGTTACTGTGTTCGGGGAGTCATCAGTCCGCTGCTGGCCAATCTCTTCTTGCACCATGCCTTTGATATGAGGATGCAGCGCCAGTTTCCGGTTATATCCTTCGAGCGCTATGCTGACGATAATATTGTGCACTGCAAGAGCGGGAAACAGGCCCTCTGGCTCAAGGACATCGTAGCCAGGCGGTTGGCCCAGTGCCGTCTGGAACTCCATCCGGAGAAGACCAAGATCGTCTACTGCAAGGATGACGATCGGACAGGAAATTACCTGTATGAGAGCTTTGACTTCCTGGGGTTTGCCTTTCGGCCTCGGGGAGCCAAAGGCCGCACGGGTAACTACTTTGTCGGCTTTCTCCCGGCCGTCAGTCCCAAGGCGGGCAAGGCTATCCGTGCCACCGTTCGGAGCTGGCGACTGCACCGAATGAGTGATAAGAGTCTCCTGGACCTGTCACGGATGTTTAATCCAATCATCCGTGGTTGGCTTAACTACTACGGCAGTTATTACCGGTCGGCCCTTTACCCATTATGGGATCATCTCAATCGCACGCTGAAACGCTGGGCAATGCGGAAATTCAAGCGACTGCGGGGACGTCAGAGGCGAGCGGCTTACTGGCTCAGGCGCATTAGACTCCAACAGTCTGCGCTTTTCGCTCACTGGCAACTATCATCGCTTCCCGTGGCTGGTCGATAGGAGCCGGATGAGCCGAGAGGTTCACGTCCGGATCTGGGAGGGCGTGAGGGTGAGATTCCCCCACGCTACTCGACTCTCTCAAAGGGAGGATTTGATCCTCTGAGGGAAAAATTACTTGCAACTCAGTTGCGTTATTTATATGGTTCCTAAACTAAGCGCTATATGAGCCCATATCGAAACCATGAGCCAAAAATAACCCAAGCCTGATCATGTCCGTCATGAAACGAACCCACCTGGGCTCCTTTTTCTGCCTGATCGCCATTCTGGCGCACCTAGTTTTACCTTTGGCCCATCAGGGCCATCTACATGCACTTGGAGAACTCTATACCGCAGATGTTTCGGACGCAGGCCGGGAGGTTGAGCTACTTCTCGGTTCCGCTGAGTCCGAGGAGCCGCAACATTCGCATCACCACGCCAACTCCTGTCCCATCTGCCTGACGGCTTTAAGTTCCCGGTATTTCGCAGCCCCGACCTTTTCTCTAACTCAGGTCCTTTACCTGCCGATCCAACGGTTCTTCCATAAAACCATCGCCTCGGCAGTTGCCAACCCGGATATCCTGGTCTCAGGACCGCGGTCCCCGCCAATCTCCCTCTAAATCAACCCATAAACCAATCATACTTTCTCTATTTTTGAGTCGCGCCCGTGAAGGGGAGTCTTGAGGTGCAAACTCAAAAAGAATGCCATTGGGGGGAGACTTATGACTCACCTGGCTCTATGCGTTTGGCTGGTCTTGGCCGTATGGTCCGGCGGCATGGGCACTGCCCTGGCCCAGGACCCGGCCGCGGCCATTGAAGAACTTAAGAAGGAGATGCGAGAACTCCGGCGGGAGGTTTCCGCCAAAAATAAGAAGATTGAGGAACTGGAACGCCGGCTGGACGCGGTGCAAAAAGCCGCGTCCGCCACTACTGCGGCCAAAGAGCCGGTGAAGGCGGAAACTGCCAAAGTTGAAACTGCGAAAAAAGAGGGGGCCAGCCCCCAGGCTGCTTTGGACGAGGCGGTGAAGGCCGTACAAAAGCCCAAAGAAGAAAAGGCCAAGGCCGAGGCGGCATCGCCCCAGGAAGCCCTAGACCAGGCGGTGAAAACCGTGCAGGCTCCCCAGGAGCAGGCGACCAGGCCCGACCTGTTGTCCCGGAAGGTGGGCGGGGCCACCCTCAGGCTCATCGATGTCTCCCTGGACGCCCTGATAGCCGGTGGCAGTTCCACTTTACGGGACAGGCAACTCCAACTGATTCAGGGTGGCGGCCACGACCCCCGCAAACGTGGGTTTACCGTGCAAAACGTAGAGCTTTCCCTGACCGGGGCAGTGGACCCTTATTTTAACGGGGAGAGCCATATCATATTTTTCATCGATCCCATTTCCGGAGAGACCGTGGTGGAACTGGAAGAGGCTTTCTCACCACCCAGAAGCTCCCCTGGGGATTGCAGCTCAAAGGCGGGCAATTTTTCACCGAGTTCGGCCGCATCAACTCCCAGCACCCCCACTCCTGGCATTGGCTGGATCAGCCGGTGATCAACACCCGGCTCTTCGGGCCTGACGGTATGCGCGGTCCCGGTGCCCGGGTCTCCTGGCTCACTCCGCTCCCCTGGTACTCCCAGGTTTATCTGAGCATGCAAAACGCCAACGGCGAAACCATGTCCAGCTTCCTGGCCAATGAAGAGTTCTTCGAAGAACGTCCCATCGGCGGCTATCCCTTCTTCAACCGGCCGGTAAAGACCTTGAAAGACCTGACTTATCTCGCCCGGGTAGAAAATTCCTGGAACCTAAGCGAGTCGGTGTCCTCCAAACTGGGGTTTTCCGGGATTTATGGCCCCAATGCCACCGGCCTCCACGGCGACACCTGGATCTATGGGGCCGATCTGGTGGTGAAATGGCGGCCCGCCAAAAATTATCAAGGCTGGCCCTTCATCTTGTGGGAATCAGAGATCATGAAACGGAATTATTATGCGAAGCCCGATATCGCCGGGGTGCCTGCCAACACCTTGCGAGACTGGGGTTTCTATACCCAGTTGCTGTGGGGTTTCTACCCCCGCTGGGCGGTGGGGGTCCGGGGCGAGTATGCCAGCGGGGCCGGCAGCAATGTCTCCTTTGACCCCGCCACCGGCACCGCGGAGATCGTCAGCCGGAACACCGATGCCTTTCGGGATAACCGCACCCGGATTTCACCTCTGCTGGTCTGGCACCCCTCCGAATTCTCCCGCATGCGGCTGCAATACAATTATGACTATACGGCCCGCCTGCAGAAGGATGCGCATACGGTTTGGTTCGGGGCCGAGTTCCTTTACGGCGCGCATCCCGCGCATAAGTATTAACGGAAGGAGAAGAACATGAGGCGATTGTTTTGGAAAAGGGGATTATTAGCCCTGGGAATGGGGGTGGCGGCTCTGCTCCTGCCGATGGCCGACGGCCTGGCTCAAGACGCAACCTCCCCCCTTAAAGCCTGTGCCACCGTGCCGGAACTGGGCAGCCTGGTCAAGGAGATCGGCGGCAACCAGGTGACGGTCACCGTGTTCGCCAAGGGCACGGAGAACCCCCACTTTGTAGAAGCCAAACCCAGCTTCATCAAGGACCTGAGCCAGGCGGACCTCTTCGTGCAGCTCGGGTTGGAAATGGAACGGGGCTGGGCGTCGGGTCTCCTGCAAAATGCCACCAACGGCCGGGTCCTGCCGGGGGCCCCGGGGTTCCTGGACGCGTCCGCGGCCATTACTCCCCTGGAGATCCCCACCGGTACGGTGGACCGTTCCCTGGGCGATGTTCATCCTTACGGCAATCCCCATTATCTCGCCGATCCCTTGAACGGCCTCAAAGTGGCGGCCTTAATCCGGGATAAGCTGGCGGAATTGCGCCCCGGCCAAAAGGCTTACTTCCAGGAACGCTATCAGACTTTTCGGCAGAAGCTGGGTACGGCCCTGGTGGGGGAAAAGCTGGCTAAAAAATACGACTTCGAAAAGCTGGCCATTCTCTCCGAGCACGGCAAACTTCTGGACTTTCTCAAACAACAGGGAGACCAGGCCCTCCTGGGCGGCTGGCTGGGGCAGATGCTTCCCTACTTCGGCGTCAAGGCGGTGGCGGACCATAACATCTGGCCCTACCTCGGACGCCGCTTCGGCATCGACGTAGTAGGGTTTATGGAGCCCAAACCCGGGGTCCCTCCCACCACCAGGCACCTCAGCGCATTGATCAAAATGATGCAGGCCGAAAAAGTTAAACTGATCCTGGCCTCTCCTTTTTTCGATCCCCGCCATGCGCAGTTTCTGGCCGGCAAGACCGGGGCCAGGGTCGTGGAGATGGCCCACCAGGTGGGTGCCCGCCCCGGCGCGGGCGATTACCTGAGTATGACGGATTATAATGTGCGGCAATTGGTATCGGCGTTAAAGCATGGGTAGATTTATGGCTGATTCTTTTCTGTTGAAAACCGAAGGCCTGCACTTGGGTTACGGGCGCTTGCCGGTTTTACAAGAGGTAAATCTCGAAATCAGGCCGGGCGAGTTCTGGTTTTTCCTGGGACCCAATGGCGCGGGAAAAACCACCCTTCTCAAGGCCCTGCTGGCAGAGATCAGGCCGCAGCAGGGCCGGATTCTCACCGACCCGGAGCTTTACCGCCGGGAAAACCTCGGTTTTGTTCCCCAACGCTGCGACCTCAATCCCACTCTGTCCACCACCGTGCGCGAGTTCGTCCTGCTGGGGCTGGTGGGCCTCCGGGCGCACCGCCGGGATCGGGAGGCGCGCCTGGCCCGGGCCTTGGATCAAGTGGGTCTGGGAGGGATGGCGGGAAAAGACTACTGGTCCCTTTCCGGGGGTCAACGCCAGCGGGCTCTGGTCGCCCGGGCCCTGGTACGACGCCCCCGGATTCTTTTTCTGGATGAACCCACCAAAGGCCTGGATCTGGCTGCGGAAGACGCGTTGATGCAATCCCTTACCGATCTGAACCGCCGGGAGTCCCTCACCGTGCTCTTTATCACCCATGATCTCACCCTGGCGGCGCGCTACGCTTCCCATGTAGCGTTGTTCCATAACGGCAAGGTGGAAGGCGGGCCCATCGCCGACGCCATGAACCCGGAAAGGCTCCTGCTCACCTATGGAGTACCCATAGCCGTCTTCCAGGAAGCCGCGGGGAAGGGGACCATCAGCATGGGGATGGGGACAGAGAACTCATGATCGAAAACTTCCTGTCCTCCTGGCATCTCTTTCACAACTCTTATCTGGCCGGATGGCTGATCGGTTTGATTTTGGCCTTGATCGGGGTTTTGGTGGTGGCCCGCAATCAGATATTCATCGGAGTGGCGGTCTCCCAGGCCTCCGCTCTGGGAATTGCCTTGACTATCTGGCTGGGTGCCGAACTGCCTGTCGGCCTGCTCCTGGGTTTCACTGCGGAATCCCTGAGCCCGGCCATGGCCGTAGTTTTCGCGGTGATCGCGGCCTTGCTCACCGTGCCCGGAGGGGAAACAGGCAGAGAGACGCCGGAGGCTATCACCGGCTGGGTCTATCTTTTTGCGGGCAGCGCCGCGATCCTCATTGTCTCTCATAGCCCGCTGGGTCTGGAAGAGATTTACCGGCTGCTCTCCTCCAGCATCATTGGCGCCAGCGCTAAAGATGTCTGGATATTCATGGTTTTTCTGTTGTTCACTGCCATATTTATAGGAACCAGTCATAGGCGGCTATTGCTCTTCACCCTGGACCCGGCCATGGCCGCAGCCGTGGGCATGAAAATTAAATTATGGAGCCTTATCATCGCTGCCTGGCTGGGCCTGGCCGTGGGTCTGGCCATTCGCACCTCAGGGATGCTTTACACTTTCGGGTGCCTGGTGCTCCCCGCCCTGATCGCCAAGAGCCTGTGCCGGGAAGTGCGCGCCATGTTCATAGTTGCTCCCCTGGTTTCCCTGAAAGCCGGGGTCCTGGGTTTTATCCTGGCCAACCACTACGATTTCCCCCCGGCCCAGATGACCGTGGCCTTGCTTTGTCTTTTCTTGTGCCTGGCCTGGGTCTGGCGCCGGTTTAGAAACGAGTTGAAATGGTCTCCCTAAAAAGGGGGTTCTGACTGGGGAACTATCAAGTGTGGACCACAGCATCTAACCCCAAAACAACCGGAACAACACCCGCCTATTAACCTGGCCATCTACCTTCATTTTGCGCCTTTGCTGCCATGGTCCGTTTAAATCTCCTTGATTTTCGCAGGGCAAAACATTATATTGAGCACATGTGGTTAAAAAGGGGCGCCATACTGCTGGTCATGATTCTGGCAAGTATTACCGTCCTGACGGTAATGGCGGCGGCAGGCCTGATCCACTGCCATGAGCTGGATCAGAATCACCATGGATTACAATCTGGCTCTTGTTGCACTGATAAATTCATCCCTGTATCCGGGAACAATCCTCTGATCATCCCGGATAATCAGAGTTTTTTTCAACAATTACGAGTCATCCCCCCCAAGTATCTCTTTGTAGCAGAAATTTTCCAACCTCCTCGTTCTTAATATCCTCACACATCCAACTACAGTTCTGTTTTTCGGCAGGTAAGCATTAAGCGTATCTGAGTGGAACGGTTTGCGTTGCGGAGACGCAAATGGGGAAGAGTTTTGGCCTTTTCCATACTGCGACACGCAAGGGGCCGAAATCCATACCTTACCTGCAAATCCACTATCGTTTTAATTGCGGAGGTCTTGTATGCATCGCCGGAAATGGAGGCTGCTCCCGGCCTTTGGTCTGCTCCTGCTCAGTCCGCTTATGGCCCTAGCGGGTCAGAAAGCTTATTCCCTCAAGGAGTTGGAGGAGATAGCCCTCAAAATTCATCCGTCCCTACAAGTCTCAGGAGCGGAAATCAAGAAAAGCGAAGCGGAGCTGCGCATCGCCCGCCAGTATCCCAACCCGGAAATAGAGGGATCGGTGAGCAGCCAAAGGTTCCCGGAAGGCGGCAATGCCGGCACGGGCTATACCCTGGGTCTCTCCCAGACCCTTGAATGGCCGGGACGCCGGGGAAAAAAGCAGGAGGCCGCCCGGTTCGGCATCGAGGCGGCGAAAGAAAAATTCACCCAGGAACAGATCAACGTCCAGGCCCGCTGCCGGGAACTATATTACCGGGTCCTGGCCGGCGAACAATTGCTGAAGATTGCCGCGGAAAACCTGGAGTCGGCCAGGAAACTCCTGGATATCGCCGAAAAAAGAGTCCGCCTGGGGGAAAGCCGCCCCATCGAACTGGTCAAGGCCCGGGTGGAGTTCTTCTCTTTGGAACGGGAGCACGATAAGGCCAAAACCGCTTTAGCAGGAGATAAGCAGGTATTGCTGCGCTTTTTTGGCGGCGGCTTACCTCCCGATTTCACCCTGGCCGGTGAAGCTGAAAAGGTTGAGGCCGCGGCGCCGCTCAAGAGATGGCAGGAAGCTACTCTGGCCGCTCATCCCCTCATGCAGGCCCAAGAAGCCCAGGTCCGCCAGGCGGAGAGCACTTTGGGGGCGGAGCGCCAGGCCTGGGTGCCGGATGTGACGGTAAAAGCTTTTCACATCAAGGACGTGGACCTCATTGCTACGGGAGGCGGGCTCAGCTTCCCCATCCCTTTGTGGAACCGCAAGGGCGGCGAAGCGGCCAAGGCTGCGGCTGTCAAAAGCCAAGCAGAGTCGGAATTCCGCCTCCTCAAACAGGAATTGGAAACCAAAGTGGCGGCCCAATACAGCCTCTATGAAACGGCCCGCCGGCAGGTGGAGTCATTCCAGAACGTCCTCCTCAAAGAGGCCGGGGAATCTCTCCGGGTGGCCCAATTCGCCTACGAGCACGGGGAAACCGGACTTTTGGAATTGCTGGATTCCCGGCGGGTTTACCGGGCCGCGGAACAAGACTATTACAAGGCTTTGCTGGACTACCGCCTGGCCCGGGTGGAACTCTGGCGGGTGTCCGGGGGAGGTGGCAAGTGATGAGGAAAAGACTGAGCAAAGCCTGGTGGCTGGTAATTATTGCGGTGGTTTTGGGATTGGCGGGTTTTTGGGGATGGCGGCATCTCCACGAGGACCACGATCATGACCATCATGATGACCATGCTCATCAAGTTCAGGAGGAGAAACAGAAACCCACGGAAGACCACGATCACGAGCATCATGACGACCATGCCCGGCAAGATCATGAAGATAAGAAGAAACCCCCGCAGGAGCACGGTCACGACCATGATGATGACCATGCCCGGAAAGTTCCTGAAAAGAAAGAGGAACCCCTGCAGCCCGGCGAGGTGAGACTGACCCCGGAGGTGATTAAGCAGGCCGGGATTGAGACTGTCCCGGTGTTGCACGGCCCGATGGATATCAGGGTGCCGTTTACCGGAGAGTTGGTCTTCAATGAAGAAAAGCTGGCCAGAATCCGCTCCCGGGTCCCGGGCCGGGTGGTGAAGATCGTCGCGGATTATGGGCAAACGGTGAAGCCGGGAGAGGTTCTGGCCATCATCGACAGCGTGGAATTGGGCCAGGCCCGGATGGCCGCCCGGCAGGCCGCAGCCAGATTTAACGCCGCCCAAAAGTGCTATGACCGGGCCCACCAGCTTTATGAAGGCAAGGCCATCAGCCGGGCCGAGCTCCAGGAGCGCCAGGCCCGGCTGGAAGTGGAGCGGGCCGATCTGGATTATGCCCAAAACCGCCTGCGTCTCCTGGGGGCGGTCGGGGCCGCGCCGGCCTCTGTGCCGAAAGGCTCCCGGTCCGGTGCGATCTTGGCTTTGCGTTCTCCCATCGCCGGCCGGGTGGTGGACCGCAAAATCACTCCGGGCTTGGTGGTCAAGGAGGACGAGGAGCTCTTCACCGTGGCCGACGCCTCCACCTTATGGTGCTTCGTCCAGATTCCCGAGAAGGATTTGCCTTTGGTGAAAGTGGGCTCCCAAGCGGCGATAACGGTAAGTTCCCTGTCCCAAGAAGAATTCCCCGGGCGGGTGGACTATCTGGGCGACTCGTTGGACAAGGCCACCCGGACGATCAAGGGACGGGTGAAAGTGGATAACCCCCAAAATCGTCTCAAAGCCGGGATGTTCTCCAATATCGCCGTCAAGGCGGGGGAGCGCCAGGCCTTGAGTGTGCCTGAATCCGCGGTCCTGACCGCCAATGGCGAGCATTTCGTCTTCGTGGAAATGTCCCCCGGGAGCTTCGTGAAGCATATCATCAAGCTGGGGATGAAGGGGGGCGGCCGCGTCGAAGTGCTGGACGGCCTGGACCCGGACGAGCCCGTGGCGTTTAAGGGGGCCTTCGCCTTGAAATCAGAACTGGAGAAGGGCGTCAGCAAAGGCGGCCTCGGCGGTGGGCACGGACATGCCCATTAAAGCGGACAGCTAAGGAGACTGAAGATGATTGACAAGGTTATTCGCAGCTGTCTGCGCCATCGCTTCCTGGTGCTCATCGGCCTCATCGGCCTAGTGGCTTACGGGGCTTACGCCGCAGTGCAACTCCAGGTGGACGCCTTTCCTGACGTCACCAACGTCCAGGTGCAGGTCTACACCACCTGGCCCGGCATGTCTCCCGAGGAAATAGAAAAGCAGATCACCTTTCCCATCGAAGTACAGTTGGCGGGCCTGCCCGACATGACCGAGCTGCGCTCCGTCTCCCGCTTCGGGTTTTCGCTGATTACCGTGGTCTTCGCCGACCAGGTGGACCTGTATTTCGCCCGGCAACTGGTGTTGGAGCGCCTCATCGCCGCCAAGGAAAAATTGCCCAAGGGTGCGGATGCGGTCCTGGGACCCATTGCCACCGGCTTAAGCGAAATCTACCAGTACACCTTGGAAGAGAAGAACGCCCCACCGCCGGCCTCTCCCGGCGAAGAGACCGCCCGCCTCATACGCCTGCGCACCATCCAGGACGCCATTGTACGGCCGGTTTTGAAAACCGTGCCGGGCGTCACCGACATCAACTCCTTCGGAGGTTTTGTCAAGCAATACCAGGTCCAGGTGGACCCCGACCGGCTGCGGAAATTCGATCTCAGCTTGAAGCAGGTCTTCGCGGCCTTGGCCGCCAACAATGCCAACGCCGGTGGAAACGTGATGGAAACCGGGAGCGAACAGGCCCTGGTGCGGGGTTTGGGGTTGATGCAGTCTATCCAGGACATTGAAGCCGTGGTGCTCAAAGAAGTGAACGGCACCCCGGTTTTAGTCCGGGATGTGGCCACAGTGAGCGTAGGCCCGGCCAGCCGCTGGGGCGCGGTGCTTAAAGACGGTAAACGCGAAGAAGTGGCCGGCATTGTCCTGATGATCCGGGGCGGCAGCGGCCGCGAAGTGGTGGGTGCAGTCAAGGAAAAAGTCGCCAAACTGAACGCCGGGGGCATCCTCCCCCAGGGAGTCACCCTCAAGGCCTTTTATGACCGCACCGATCTGGTCAAGGACTGCATCAACACTGTCAGCCGGGCCATTGCCGAAGGCGTCCTGCTGGTGATCCTGGTGGTCTACCTCTTTTTGCGCAGCTTCCGGGGGGCCCTAGTCATCGCCATCACCCTGCCCTTGGTGGCCCTGGCCACCTTCATCGCCATGCGGCAGGTGGGGCTCTCGGCCAACCTCATGTCCCTGGGGGGGCTGGCCATCTCCATCGGCATGATCGTGGACAGCGCCGTTATCCAGGTGGAAAACGTCATGCACCATCTGGGAGAAATAAAACCGGGACAAAACTTCGGCCTCACGGTGGTGAACGCCGTCCTGGAAGTGCGCAAACCCAGTCTTTTCGGGGAGTTGATCATCGCCTTGACTTTTCTTCCCATCATGACGCTGCAAGGGATGGAAGGGAAGATGTTCGCTCCCCTGGCCTTCACCGTGGTCATCGCCCTCCTGGCTTCCCTGCTGCTCTCTGTGGTCGCTACCCCGTCGTTGTGCTCGTATCTCCTTAAACCGGCGCCGGAACGCCCGAGTTACCTGGTGCGGGCGGCCCAGTGGGTCTACCGGCCAGTTTTGGATTGGGCCTTAAATAGACCCAAGTTTGTGCTCCTGGGCGCCGGCGGGCTGCTGGCGGTCTCCCTGGCCGCTTTTCCATTCTTGGGAACCGAGTTTGTCCCCCGGTTGGATGAAGGAACTATCACCAACATCATGATCCGCATGCCGTCCGTGTCCCTCCCCCAGTCAATAGACATGGAGCGGCAAATGCACCAGGTTCTGTTGAAATTCCCCGAGGTGAAATCAGTGGTCTCCAAGATCGGCGCGGCGGAGATCGCCACGGAAGCCCATGGGGTGGAATCCAGCGAACCTTTAGTGGAACTCAAACCCAAGAAGGAGTGGCGGAGCGCCCGCACCACCGAGGAACTCATTGCCAAAATGCGCCAGGAGTTGGAAAAGATACCCGGCGTGGTCTTTAACTTCAGCCAACCCATAGCCCACCGGGTGGACCACCTGGTTTCCGGCGTCAAGTCCCAGGTGGCGGTGAAGATCTTCGGGGACGACATGAACGTGCTCAGCCGCAAGGCCGCCGAAGCGGAGGCCCTGCTGCGCATGGTGCCCGGAGTGGCCGACCTGCGCGTGGAGCAGGTGGCGGGCCTGCCCAACCTCAACGTCAGCATCGACCGCGGTAAGCTGGCCCGCCATGGCCTCAACGTGGCCGACGTCCAGGAGGTCATTGAAACCGCCATCGGCGGCAAGACGGCTACGGAGATCATCGAAGGGCAGGTGCGGGTGGAGGTGCTGGTGCGGTTTCCGGAAGAGCGGCGCAATAGTCCTGAAGCCATCGGCAATATTTTGGTAGCTTGTCCCGGGGGGTATTCGGTTCCCCTGGCGGACCTGGCCGAGATCACTCAGGCCGATGGTCCGGTCCAGGTCAGCCGGGACAACGTGCGCCGCCGCATCACGGTGGAGTTCAACATTAAGGACCGGGACACCGGCAGCGTGGTGGCCGACGGCCACCGGCTGCTGCAATCCCGCCTGAACCTCCCCCCCGGCTACTACGCCGCCTGGGGCGGCACCTTCGAGAACCAGGAGCGGGCCATGCAGCGCCTCATGCTCATCGTCCCCGTGACCTTGGCCCTGGTCTACCTGTTGCTCTTTATGACCTTCCAGTCCCTCCGGTACGCCACCCTGATCATGTTGAACCTGCCTCTAGCTCTGGTGGGCGGCATCCTGGGCCTGCTGATCACCGGCCAGTATTTGAGTGTCCCCTCCGCGGTGGGCTTCATCGCCTTGTTCGGGGTGGCGGTGTTAAACGGCGTGGTTCTGGTTTCCCAGTTCAACCAATTGCGGGAGCAGGGGCTGACAATGGATGAAGCCGTGCGCCAGGGCAGCGAGCGCCGTCTCCGGCCCGTGCTGATGACCGCCCTGGTGGCCATCCTGGGGCTGGCGCCTTTGCTTTTTGCCAGCGGCCCCGGCTCGGAAGTGCAACGGCCCCTGGCGATCGTAGTGGTGGGCGGGCTGTTCACCGCTACCTTGTTGACCTTGGTGGTCTTGCCGGTGCTCTACCAATGGTTCGCCGAGCGCCAGTCGGAGTCCTAAGGATGTCCGTTATGAAATACCTACATCCATCTCATATAGCCGGTTTATCGGCAGCCAAAACCTTTATTGGAGGTCCGCGATGAAAGAATCAAGAATTGGAATTCTGGTCCTGCTGGCAATATTTCTGGTGGGATGTGCCCAGCCCCAAACGATCCCTTATGAAGCCGTAAGGGGAGGTCGCGGGCAAGGTTTTCGCAAACAACCCTACAAATGCATGATCGATCAAGCAGACTGCAAACCAGGAGAAGTCAGCGGTCAAGTTACCAAAATAACCTTGGAAACTTTTGAATGTTTTGCGGAACCTGGGCTGGCGTTGGAGGTAAATACCCCTGCCGAAGGAATGGTACATGTGCATCTGGGCCCGCTCTGGCTCTTGGAACGACGGGAGCCTGACCTCAGGATTGGAGAGCAGGTGAGTATTCAAGTACTTTGTTATAACGTGGGAGGCAAATCAAGGCTGATTGCCAAAGAGATATCGCATCAAGGCATAACTACCCAGTTGTATGACCACCTGGGACTCCCTTATTGGGCTGCCGCGCGGCCGCGTTGATTTAAGAAAAATGCTGACCAATAAACCGCCATAACCACGGCAAATCATTTATAGCGATTGCCAAAAGTTTTTCCTCTTATCCCCTCTCCCCCCAGCGGGGGGAGAGGGCGAGGGTGAGGGGGGAGAAGAAAAAACTTTTGGCAACGAGTATAGGCATCCCGAAATTATCAAGTGGTGGGTACCATGAAGTTAATCGCTAGATATCTGATAACGATGTTTTCAATTATGGTTCTCACGGGTTGCGGCGCCAACCAGGCTAAGATCGATTTTCACTCTCAAAGTTGGGTGCAAGACGTTTTCCAGGAAATGCCTGACGGAGGCAAACCGCCCCGGGGATATGCCGATCTGGTCATTAAGGCGTCTTTGAAAACCCACCTGAAGGGATATTCTCCCCTGGAGCCCAAAGGCTCGCTCCACGGAGGGCCGTTTTACACCTTCGTGATCAATATCGACGGGCAGGCCAAAACCTATCAGGTCAAAGGCAAGGAAGAGGGTGGTCCTCAGTTTGACGACCAGGGCAAGAGATCACCGGAGAGCGGCTTGGGGATGCAATACGCCTTGGAGCAAAAGTTACGCCTGAAAGCGGGAAACCACCGGATATTTTACGGTATTCCCGGAGAACAAAGCTATCAGGAGATAAACCTGACCTTAGAGGATGGAGAAACGTATCTCCTACAATTTAAACCCCATTATCATTGGGACAGATCGGGGCGGACGGCGTTTGAGTTGGGCGTCCGTAGCTATAGCGCGGTGTTAAATAAAATTTGATCTCTTTAGGATAAGGGAATCCAGGGATGATGCAAGGTCCTGGGAACCTGGCAACCGGTGTTAATCAGGGGGAGTAGGGCCCGCTTAAAAAGTATAAAGCACCGTAACCACCGGAGTGAACTTCCGATTGTTGAACTTGCCCACCAGGTCGAAGGCTACGCCCGCAGCCAGTGACAAATTATCCGTGGCCACGTATTCAAGGGCCGGCTGCACCCCCAACAGCGTGACGGGAGATTGGAAACCCAGGGTCGTATAAATATTTTCCCAGGTCCAGCTACTGTACATCTCCATCAACAGGATCCATTTCTTGTCCTTGGTAAAAGGATATTCCGCGGCCAGGTTGAAGGTCACCCAATCGTGGTTGCGGACGTTTTGGGGGTTGTCTTCTCCACGGATCTTATAGAGATTGATGGGATTATTGATCCAGACCTGGCCATGCAGCAGAATCGGTTTCACGTATTTGAACAGGTTGACGCCGGTGGCGAAGGTCAGCGAACCGGTGCCGACGGCGTCCTGAAGCAAAAGCCCTGGATTGAGGCGGGAAGGATGGCCGGTGGGAATGGTGGCAAATCCCGCCACCGCGCTGACCGCGGGCAGGTAATCGCTCTCCGCTACTAAGTTATATTTGCCGATCAGCGTCAAATCCCCGATACCGCTGTAACTGGCCGAACGCTCGCCATTGGGGCCGGCCAGGTTCTGATTCACGTTTTTGGCCCAGTTGGTAACGAAGGGAATGACGACATATACCTCCATGTCTTTGGTTACTCCGTAAGCGATTTTAACCGGCATGTATAAGGTGTAGAAATCCCCACCAGCGCTGATATACCTCCAGTTGGGAGAATAATTTCCCATATAGAAGGACAGACCCCAAGTGACCTGCATGGAGAACTTGCCGGTTTCGATGGGCAGACAGGCGTCAGTAATAATGGGGCCGCAGGTGGGAGGAGCCCCTTCTTTCTTTTTTTCCATTTTTTCTGACGCGGCTGGCGCAACTGCCGGTTTTTCCAGCAGGGGCGGCACAGTCCCTTGCGCGCCCATGACGACGTTAACGAAATTAGCCCTGCCAGCAAACACCCCGCAATGAGGCCCAGAAACATGCGCACACGGTACTCAACCCCAACTTTCTGCATCATCATGCCGGGTTCCCCCGCTTTTTAATACCAAATTTGCCCCGCATTGCCCAGGACACTTTCCGGGAGTTTATCCAATCCCCAGGCCAGAGCGGCCCCCGGCGCATGGTTATCAGAAAGTGTTGGAGGTCCAGGTTCCGGACCAAGCCAGAAGGGCAGGAAGCAAACCTTTCATGAATTCTGGGAACATTCCCTATCGACTTCATAGTTAGGAATAATTTCCAAACTGAGAGTAATTACTGGAGCCTTCGTGGGATGTCAAACTTTAATTATCGTCCGCTATCACAAATTTTTTTGGCGTGTCTCTTGATAAATGTTATATAGATAACTATTAATGAAATAGGTATTGCATATGTGGTTAATATTTTCCTATACCGTTCCGGCCAAGAATCCCAATGTCCGGGTCAAGGCCTGGCGACGGCTCCAGGCGGTGGGGGCGGTGCAGCTGAAAAGCTCCCTTTACGTGCTGCCCTTCAGCGAGGCGAACTACGAGCACCTCCAGTGGCTGGCCCGGGAGGTGGAGGAACTGGGCGGCGAGGCGGTGTTTTTTCACTGTCCGGCGGTGGAGAACCTCCCTGAAGGGGAGATCAAAGCTCTCTTCGGCAAAACCAGGGATGAGGATTATGCCCGGCTATATGAAGAGATACAAGCCTTTGCCAAACATCTCGATACCGGGGCTAGGGAGCCGGAGGACAAAGCCAGGGAACTACAACTCAGCCTGAAAAAATTCACCCGGAGATTCCAGGCCATCCAGGAGATCGACTTTTTCCCCACCGGCCAGGCGGAGCGGACGGCCATGCTCCTTGCTTCCCTGGCCGACCGGCTCAAAGTCTTGAGCGGCGCAGGACTTGTCCCCAAGTCCCCTGGGAGTCTGAAAAAAGAGGATTACCAGGGAAAGACCTGGGTCACCCGCAAGCGTCCCTACATCGACCGGCTGGTCTCCTTCTGGCTGGTCAGGCGCTTCATCGATCAGGACGCCAGGCTGGCCTTCATCTCTCCCCAAGGGGAGATGAAAAAAGACCCCGGCCTGGTTTACTTCGACATGGCCGACGCTGAGTTCACCCACCGGGACCGGCTCATCACCTTCGAGGTTTTGGCCGCTGCCTTCGGCCTTCAGGATCGGGGCACCACCCGCCTGGCCGCTCTGGTCCGGGCCATCGACCTGAAGGAGGACCTGGAGGGTCTGGAAGAGGCCAAGACCCTGAAGGATTTGGTGGACGGCTTGGTGAAGATCACCGGAAACGATGACGAACTGGTCCAGCGGACCCTGCTGATCTTCGACGCCCTCTATGCAGCTTATCAAGGAGAAAACCCTTGAAAGAGATAGATCATTATCCCCGGCCCGAATCTTATGCCCGGCTGTTCCGGCGCTTTCTGCATTTCGGGCTGTTGGCCTGGGGCGGGCCGGTCCCCCAGATCGCCATGATCCGCCAGGAGTTGGTGGACCGGGAGCATTGGGTGTCACCGGCACAGTTTAACAAGGTGCTGGCGGTTTATCAGGTGCTGCCTGGACCGGAGGCTCACGAGCTTTGCGTCTATTTCGGCATGTTAAACCGGGGACGCTGGGGGGGCTTTCTGGCTGGTCTGGGGTTTATGTTGCCCGGCTTGATCCTGATGTTCGCTCTCTCCTGGTTATACGCGGCTGACGGCCTTCACCTGCCGTTTTTCACGGTCGTGTTTTTCGGCTGCAAAGCCGCGGTGGCCGCCCTCATTGTCCGGGCCGTGCATCGCCTGAGCCAACCGGCTCTGTCCGACCGCTGGTTATGGGCCATCGCCCTCGCAGGCGCGGCAAGCTCCTGGCTGGGGGCCCATTTCCTGGTAATTTTGCCCCTGGCCGGACTGGCCTATGTCTTATCCCGCAGGGAACCGGGCGGCTCTGACCAACCTGCCGGCCCTGGGAATTTTTGCGGCTTCCTTGATCCTGCTGTACCGCTGGCACGCCAAAATAGCCTCGCTGGTGGTGGTTTTGGGGGCCGGGGGGCTGGGGTGGCTCTTTTCCCTGATAATAGCGTCATGAATGTGGGTTTAAAACCTGAAAAATGCAATTAAGGAGACAACTATCATGAAAGATATGACAGTCCATGTGGCCAAACTTATGGCCGCCGCGGCCCGGACCGCACCTAAAGGCGGCGGCAAAGATTTTTTGGAGATTGTGGTCATCGAGGCGGCAGCCGATTTGCAGCGCATCGCCGCCAAGATGCGGGAATATGCTCCTAAGAGCACTAACGAAGCTTACTGGCTCCGGGACGCAGCCAATATCGAGGGAGCCCAGGCCCTCCTGCTCATCGGCCTGGCCCAATCCCGGGCGGCGGGTTACGACTGCGGCGGCTGCGGCTGCCCTTCCTGCAAGGACTTTGAGAAGAATCGGAACTTTCAGGAAAAGGACCTGGGCTACGGCGGTCCTCACTGCGTCATGCGCATGATGGACATCGGCGTGGCCCTCTGTTCTGCGGCCAAGACCGCCAGCCTCCTAAACGTGGATAACCGCATCCAGCAAAGGGTGGGGGCCGCGGCCCGGGCCCTGGGGCTGATTCAAGCGGACGCGGTCATGGGCATTCCTGTGGGTATTTACGGCAAGAACATCTTCTTCGACCGCAAGACCCCGGGTAAGTAAGGAGACCGCCGTCGTATGAACGCCTTTAACACCCTCTGTTCCGTGGGCTTTTTTGCCCGTTTTTCCTATGCCCTGGCCCGGACCCCGGTGCTTCCCCTGTTCGCCCTTTACCTGGGGGCCGGGCCGGAGGCCATCGGCTTCATCGTGGGCATCTCTACGGTCACCGGCATCTTTTTCAAGTTGCCATCCGGGGCGCTGTCCGACCTCATCGGCCGCAAGAAAACGTTGTTGGCGGGCCTGGTGGTTTTCGCAGCCATCCCCTTCACCTATCTTCTGGTGACTACCTATCAGCTTCTCATCCTCATCAGGTTCCTGCACGGCTTTGCCACCGCCATCTATGGACCGGTGGCCATGGCGGTGGTGATGGACGCCGCGGGATGCCGAAAAGGGGAGATGCTCTCCTGGTTTTCCTCGGTGACCATCATCGGCAACCTGGTGGGCGCGCCGGTGGGGGGCTATATTCTCTATCGCCTGGCCACCGGCGCCCCGGCGCTCTGGGATTTCCAGGTGGTTTACCTGGCCAGCGGCATCGCCGGTTTTCTTTCCCTGGTCCTGGCCCTTATGGTCTTGCAGGGCCAAGAGACCGTGGAACGGAGCAAAGGTCTGCAGGAATCCCTGCGCCGTTTTGCCTCCGGCATCAAGGAGGTGCTCAGCGACCGGCGGGTGGTGGCCACCTCTTCCATGGAGGGCCTGCAAAACCTGACGGTGGGAGCGCTGGAGGCCTTCCTGCCCATCTATGCGGTAAAGGTGGCAGGATTGAACGAGTTCCAGGCGGGTCTCCTCTGGGGGGTGCAGGTCCTGGTGACCATCCTTTCCAAACCCCTCATGGGCCGGATTTCGGACCGTTATGGACGCCGCCCCCTGATTAATGGGGGCATGGTGCTGTGCGCCCTGTCTTTTGGGGCCATTCCTTTGCTCCACAATTTTTATTTCCTGTTAATCACCGCCACCTTCTTCGGGCTGGGCGAGGCCCTGGTGACTTCATCCTCTGCGGCGCTGGTGGCGGATATCTGCCAGGAGCGTCACTTCGGCACCGCCATGGGCACCTTCGGCACCATCTTCGACGTGGGCCACGCCGCGGGGCCCATCTTGGCCGGGCTGCTCCTGGCCCGGATGGATTATCTCCCGGCCTTCTGGATTATGGGTAGTATCCTCCTGGCGTCCATCCCGGTTTTCCTGCTGACGGTGACCCATGAGGGCCGCGTGGAGGCGGCAGCAATGTCAAAGAATGCTTAAGTAATTAAAAAGAGGAATGCAATGGCCATCCGCGACCTGTTTTCGAGGAAGCAAGTCTGCCACTTCCTGGTCACCGATGAGGGGGAGATTGCGAAAAAATACAATCACTTCATGGAATTTCTCACCAATAATCGGACCGCATTGGGGATCATCTCGGAATTGGAGCAACTCTATTACGGGTCCGCCCCCTTCATCATGGCCGGGGTGGAGACGCAATACGGCAAGCTCGCGGCGGCCACCGACAAGCTATTGGAGGCCCTGAACGGCTTGGCGCCGGGGAAGTACGAAGAACTTTCCCGGGTCTCCGACCGCATCGCCCAGGAGATTGCGCCCATTTTTGCCGCCGAACCTCCCCCACCGGTGGGGGAGTTGGTGCTGCCCCTGGAGGCCCTGGACCCGGACCTGGTGAAAGTCGCCGGCAGCAAGGCCACCAATCTAGCCGCCATCCATAAGTATCTGGACGCGCCCATCCCTCCTGGTTTCGGGATTACAGCCGGGGGCATGGAGGTCTTTCTCCGGGAGACCGGCCTGGCCAAGCCCTTGACGGAGCTGTTGGCTGGGCTCTCCCCCGATAACCTGGAAGACCTGGAAGAAAAGAGTAAGGCCATCCAGGACCTGATTCTTCAGGCCCAGGTCCCGGTCGCTCTGGCAGGGGAGATTTTGCAGGCCTACCAGGAGTTGGAAGCCAAAACATACCCCAACGTGCGCCTGGCCATGCGCAGCAGCGCCGTGGGGGAAGACACCGAGGCCTCCTTTGCCGGGCAATACGCCACCGAGTTGAATGTCACCAAAGACAACCTCCTGGAGGCCTACAAGCTGGTTCTGGCCAGCAAGTATTCTCCCCGGGCCGTCTCCTACCGGCTGCGCTACGGCTTGGAGGACCGGGACACCCGCATGTGCGTGGCCGGGATCGTCATGATCGACTCCCGGGCCAGCGGTGTGCTTTACACCGTGGACCCATCCCGCCCGGACTCCAACCTCCTGAAGATCAACTCCATCTGGGGGCTGGGGGAGCTTCTGGTGAGCGGCGAGGCCGCGGCTGATGAATTTTATGTGGATAAAAAAACCGGGAGTATAGTGCAACGGAGCGTCGGCAGGAAAGCGGAACGCCTGGTCAACCAGGCAGGGGGCGGCACCCGCCTGGAAGCAGTGCCGGCGGGGAGCAGGAACTCCCGTCCCTGGATGACGACACGATCCTGGCCTTAGCCCGGCATGGCTTGCGGCTGGAGGAATACTACCATAGTCCCCAGGACGTGGAATGGGCCGTGGACCAACAGGGGAACCTCTATTTTTTACAATCCCGGCCCCTGGGGCTGATACAGGGCAAACCCGAACCGGAGGCGCTGCCCCAGAATTTTCCCGATCACCCGGTCCTGCTCTCCGGAGGCCAAGCTGCGTCCCCCGGCATTGCGGTGGGCCGGGTCTATCTGGCCGCGGGGGACCCGTCCCGTCCCCTGCCGGAGGACGCCATTTTGGTGGCCCGCACCGCCTCCCCCGACCACGCCCGCCTCATGGGGAAGATAAAGGGCCTCATCACCGACATCGGCAGCGTCACCAGCCATTTGGCCTCGGTAGCCCGGGAGTTCGGGGTACCGGCCCTGTTCGACGCCGGCCAGGCCACATTCCTGTTGCCCGAAGGTGAGACCATCTCTTTGGTGGCAGACCGGGCGATCGTTTATCAAGGGATCGTGCCGGAACTCGCCGCCGCGGTCAGGCCCCTCAAGCGGCATCTGTTCGACAGTCCCTTGCACCGGCGGATGCGGACCTTCCTGGATAAGGTGGCGCTCCTGAACCTCACTGACCCGCAAGCCCCCTCCTTTGCGCCGTCCGGGTGTCAAAGTATTCATGACGTCATCCGCTTCGCCCACGAAAAGGTGGTCAAAGAGATGTTCGGGCTTTCCGGGGAGGCGGTTGAGGACGTCATTTCGGTCAAACTGGCCACCGACATCCCCCAGGTCCTGCATCTCATCGATCTGGGCGGCGGCCTGAGCCCTGGGCTCACTACCTGTGACGAAGTCACCCGGGACCACCTGGAATCTATCCCCATGCGCGCCTTATGGAAGGGCTTTTGTCATCCGGGTATTACCTGGACGGGCAGTGTGGCCGTGGATGCCGGAAATTTCATGCAACTCATGGCCCGGGGAGTCATGACGGGGCCGGAGAATCTGCCGGGAGGAGACAGCTACGCCATTCTTTCCAGGGAGTACGTGAACCTGAGCGCCAAATTCGGCTACCATTTCGCCAACCTGGACGCCTTTGTCAGCGACCTTCCCGACCAGAACTACATCTCCCTGCAATTTGCCGGGGGCGCGGGCACCTACTACGGCAAATCCCTCCGTCTCACCTTCCTGGGCAATGTCCTTTTCATGCTCAACTTCAAGATCAACGTCACGGGGGACCTGCTGGAGGCCTCCCTGACCGGCCTCGACCGCAGATCCATGGAGAACTCCTTGGACCAGGTGGGGCGGTTGTTGGCCTGCAGCCGCCTGCTGGACATGGCCATCGGCAACGAGGCTGAAATGACCCGGATGATCGAGGGATTTTTTGCCGGCGACTACGATTTTCTCAACCAGGCCCAGGAGATCAGGATACCCGGCTTTTACACTCACACCGGCAACTGGAAGCGAGTCCAGGAGGAGGGACGCGTTCTCCTCTTGCAGGACGGTTCGGAGTATGGCAGCAGCCTCACCTCGGGAATGGCCAACTTCATGGGCAAGATGATGGGGGCCAAATATCAGGAACTCCTGGATAACATCGAGGCCTATTAATATTTCCCCCTGGCCATCGCCAAGGACAGCGAAGTCAAGGACGCCGTCCTCAAGGTGCGGGCCAAACCCGTGTCCGGCAGCGTGGACCAAGCCGGGGGCCTGGCCTTCGGCATCCGCAACATCAACAACTACTTCGTTCTCCGGATCAACGCCCTGGAGGATAATATCATCCTCTTTGAATACGTCCATAACAAGCGGTTGACGCGGGCTACCGCGCAGCAGGAAATCACCAAGGACCAATGGTATCTCCATTAGCGTAGAGATCGAAGGAAATACCCTGAAAGGTTATCTGGATGACGAACTGCTCCTGGAATACACCGCAAAAAGGCCGTTAGCCGGCTATGTGGGCCTCTGGACCAAGGCCGATTCGGGAACGTACTTCGATGAACTCTTCATCCAGGAAGGCGGCAAACAACGTATCATCGCCTTCTGAGCCGGAAGCCGAGACCAGGACGATGGCCAGTAGCGGACAATGGGGCTTTAGTTCAAGACTTATTCCCGGTTTTGCTGCGGGTGAAGGCAATGCTGGCCGAAGACATGACGACCAATATTGAACCCACATTATGGACCACCGCCCCCGCTATGGGACTTAACCAGCCTTTGCCGCTGGTAATACTGCCAGGGCGTTAAAAAACAGGCCCAAGGCCAGGTTTCCTTTGATGATGCGGAGCATCCGGCGGTTCAGCTGCACCAGGAAGGGAATTTTGGCGATGTCGTCGTTCATCAGGGCGATGTCGGCGGTCTCCAGGGCCACATCCGTTCCCGCAGCTCCCATGGCGATGCCAACATCTGAGACAGCCAGGGCAGGGGCGTCGTTGATCCCATCCCCCACGAACATCACCACCTTACCTCTTTTCTGGAAGTCTTTGATGACTTCCAGCTTGCCCTCGGGTTTCATTTCCGCCCAGGAATGGTCCACCCCCACGGCTTGAGCAATGGTCAGGGCGGATTTTTCGTGGTCCCCTGAAAGCAGGCCGATCTGTTCCATTCCCAGGGAGCGAAGCTGCCGCACCGTCTCGGCCGCGGCAGGACGCACGCCATTCGCCACGCTGATGATGCCCAAGGGCTTCTTATCCTGATAAACCAACAGAGGGGTAGCGCCCCTTTCTTTGATCCTTTCAAGAGGATGGCGCAAATCCATGGGGATGCTCATGGCCCCCTCGCAGAGTTGTGCGCTTCCTACCTCCACCATCCTTCCCTGGACGCAGGCCCGGACGCCCAGTCCGATCCGGGCGCACATCTCCTCCACCTGGCCGATGGTGACCTTGGCATAGTGGGCGGCCTTCATCACCGCCCGGGCCAGGGGATAGGTGCTGTGCTGTTCCACGCAGGCCGCCAGGGTTAAAACTTCTCGGGTCTCGATCCCCTCCATGGCAATAACGTCGTCCACCCGGGGTCTGCCTTCGGTTAGGGTTCCGGTCTTATCAAAAAGAACCACCTGCGCCCTGGCCGCGGCTTCCAGGAATTGCCCGCCCTTGACAAGGATGCCGGCGCGTGCGGCTCTGCCGATGGTAGCCACAATGGCGGTGGGAGCGGCCAGGATCAAGGCGCAAGGACAGCCCACGATCAGCACGGCCACTGCCCGGTTCAATTCCCCCGTCAGGCCCCAGGCTGCCGCGGCGCAAGCCAGGATCAGGGGGGTGAACCAACGGGCGTAGCGGTCTATCAATCTTATGGCTTCCGGCTTATGCGCCTCGGCTTCCGAGACGAGGCGAATCACCTTGCCCAGGGTGGTATCCTCCCCCACCGCCACGGCCTCGATTTCCACCACCCCATTATGGTTCAAAGTACCAGTAAAAACTGCATCACCGGTGGTCTTATCCCGGGGAATGGACTCGCCGGTGACCGGGGATTCGTCCACCGTGGTTGCTCCTTTCCGAACCACGGCATCCACCGGAATCCTTTCTCCCGGTTTTACCAGAAGGAGGTCGCCCACCTTAATTTCGTAGACGGGCCGGGTTTCCAGGCGGTCGCCAACGACGGCGGTGGCCGTCTGGGGAGAGAGGTCCATAAGAGAGTGAATCGCCCGGCGCGCCGCGTCGCTGGTTGCCTGTTCGATTAAAGACCCCATGACCATGACAAAACTCACCACCGCCGCGGTGAGAAATTCTCCTTGCCACAGGCTGGCGATAATGGCCAGGCTCACCAGTTCATCCACGTTCACCTGGCGGCGCCAAAGGCCGGTGACCGCGCCCCAGAGAATGGGGATGCCGTTGAGAACTACAGATGTTAAAACCAGTATCAGACCGGGGATGGTGCCCGGCCCGTATGCCTGGTCATACAGGTAGCTCGCCAGAGCCAGGGCCCCGGCCAGAACCACCCGGATAAATTCATGGGAGTGCATCAGTTCGCGGTATATTCCCCTTTGGGAAAAACGTCCGATCATCTTTCAGATTGCTCCTTTAGTGCTGCTGAGTCAGCCGGTAGAGCACTGATCTCTTTATTTTCTATATTTTCTATATTTTACCAAAAATTAGCCAAAAATTTTATATGTTTTAGGATAAGAGGCCCTGATGGCCACCCAAAATCCCCCACCTGTGGCCACTTCAAAATCCCCCACTAAGCAGACCTGATTTTCAAGAAAAACTGCCCGAACGGCGACAGAACGTCCAAGCTCTCATTTGTTGGAATCAGACAAATGAGAGAGGGAAGGATGAACGTTTTGAAGCCGGATCTGCAAGCGACGATCAAGACATTGCTGAGTAAAGGCGTGAGCCAGAGGGAGATCGAGCGAAAGACGGGCATCGATCGAAAGACCATCCGAAGATACGGTAAATCGTTCAATTTGATGGCATCACCAGAAAGTGATCCTTCAAAATCCCCCACTGAACCAGAGGTGGCCACCGGGTCCCTGGATGCCACGATTCAAAATCCCCCACCCCGGCCACCGGCTCAGGAACCAAAGCTGCCAAGGCAGGCTCGTTCAGCATGTGAAGAGCATCGGGAGTGGATAGAGAACCAATTGCGGCTGGGCCGCAATGGTATGGCCATCTATCAGGACCTGGTGGAGCTATTCGGTTTCACCCACCGTTACAACTCCGTAAAGCGGTTTGTCCGGGGGCTCAAAAGGAAAAATCCCGAGCAGTATGACCGGCTGGAGTTCCTGATGGGAGAAGAAGCGCAGGTCGATTATGGCCAGGGAGCGCCTACTCTGCAGCAAAACGGGAAATATCTGCGGCCGCGTCTTTTCATTATGACGCTCAAGTATTCCGGGCGAGCCTTTCGGAAAACCGTGTGGAAATCCGGCCAGGAAACGTGGTGCAAGCTGCATGAGGAAGCGTTTAGATACTTTGGGGGGTGCCCCCAATACGTCGCGCTGGATAATCTCAAGGAAGGCGTGATCAAGCCGGATATCTACGAGCCGGACCTTAATCCTTTATATGCCGCCGTGTTGGAACACTATGGCGTCGTGGCGGACCCTGCCAGGATCAGCGACTCGAACCGCAAGGGAACCGTGGAAAATGCGGTGAAACACGCCCAGAACACCGCCCTCAAGGGGCGCAAGTTCGACAGTATCGAGGCGCAGAATGACTGGTTGAGGCACTGGGAAAGCCGGTGGCCTCACAACGGATCCATGGCCGGTCCAAGCGCCGGGTAGAGGTCATGTTCCAGGAAGAAAAACCGTTTCTGGCGGAACTGCCGCTCATGTCGTTTCGCTATTTTGGCCAGGAGACGCGGACGGTCTACGATGACGGGACGATCCAGGTGGGCAGGTCCTACAAATGAAATACGGGATGAAAAAAGGAAAAAGGAGCCAAACCTATGGACATGCCGTTAGCAGAAATCCAAAGACATCTGGGGACGCTTCGCCTTCATGGCATGAACGCCACGCTGGAGACCCGATTCATTCAGGCCAATCAGGGCGCCTCTTTCCCGGAGGTCTTTGCCTGCCTGGTGCAAGATGAGTTGGATTGGCGAAGCTCACGGCTCCGCGAGACCCGCTTCAAGGCTTCCGGTCTCACCGAGCGGCCCACTCTGACGGAATTTGACTGGGGCTTCAATCCGAAATTGCCCAAAAAGGAAATCTATGAACTGGTCAGCGGCGGGTTTATCCGAGAGGGCGATGACGCCCTGCTGATCGGCTCCCCCGGAACCGGGAAGAGCCATATCGCCAAAACAGTGGCCAATGCCGCCATGCAAACCGGGTATAAAGTCGTGTACCGGGAGGCCCATACATTTTTTGAAGACCTCTTTGAAGCTGCCCAGTTCAAACGGAGAAAAAAGCTGCTCAAGCTCTTCTCAGAAACCGATCTGCTGATCATTGACGACCTGTTCCTGCGTAAGAACGTGCCGGAACAGGCCGCCGACGACTTGGTCGATATTATCATGAATCGCTACTCATCCAGGAAAAGCAGCCTGATAACTTCCAATCGGCCCCTGGAGGATTGGGGAAAGCTCCTCCGGGACAATGCCGCCTCATCGGTTATTCTGGACCGCCTCCTGCACCGGGGGCGCCTTCTCAAGTTCGAGGGCAAGAGCTACCGGCTCAAGGAGGCATCCATGCGCCTGACAGAAAACAAACAGAAATCTCCAGGATGAAAAAGGAATAAGAATGGACCACTGCATAGGTTATTGGTAGACTATTCCTCTACTGTCGCCTGGGGGATTTTGACCCGGCCACAAGTGGGGAATTTTGAAGTGGCCATCGGGGCTGAAAAAGTTAAAATCTTCCCCTAAAAAGGGTGTCTGTCCCTAATTTCTTTATCTCTGCGCTCTCTGTGTCTCTGCGAGAAAAAAAGGTTTCTCGCAGAGGCGCAGAGAATGTCAAGCGCGGTTATTTAAGCCGCTCCGTATAGTCTTCAGCCTCCGTACGCGAGAGAGGTCGAATGCTGCTTGATCTCGAAGGTCTGGTCCGAGCTCGGAACTCCCCCTACCAGGGTCCGCACCCGAAGGCTTCCGCCCCTGGGGCACATGCGGCTCTTGAATCGATGCCCGTAAATGTATGCTACCCACTTGCCCCTATGGAAGTCCAACTGGAAGAACAAGCCGTTGGCCTCATAGATGACCACGTCCGCCGAGTCCATCTTGTTAAGAAAGTTTGGAGTGCGCAAAAGAGGAATGGTTGTGGAAACACCGTTGATGACGATCCTGAAGTCGCCGAACTGCTTCGATTCCTTCGGGAGATGCCCCTCCAGCACCATCTGGCCCTCTCCTCCATTGGTTTTGTAGGAGCCCTGGACTTTGTGCACACCGTAGGGGGCCCATGCCTCCTTCTTTTCCCAGAGTTGCCAGGTTGTGTCCACCCGGTGTTTCAACCACCGCGTGAAGGCATAGGAGCCCTGCAGCTCGAGGTTGATGCGAAGGCTGCTGTCCCCCGGCTTGATGCATCGAGCCAGCGCGTTCGAGCTGCCCGAAAAGGACCAAGTCTTGTCGAAGAAATTCAGCTCGAGAGCGAACGGCTCCTTAACCCAATCGTAGGTACGATATGTCCACACGCTGCGTTTCCTGGACCAGTGGCCCTTAATCAGGGTTGCCTTAAACACATGGCCGTTCACGGAGACCGAGGCGCCCTTACGCGGCACGAACTGATCGGCGGTCATCTCGAGCCAGGTCCGGCCCCCCTCCCCGTCCAGCCAGGCAAGCCGGCCTTTCACGACCTGGTAGGTGTCCTGACGGCCGGCAGTCCTTCCGAGATTGATCGCTCCGGAGGCGGATTGCGGGGGAGGTGAGGTCCCTAGCGTGTTCTCGCCGATTGTGTCGTACCCGGTGACGTTCCAGGTTATGCACCAGGGCAGGTTGCCACTGTAGCCCGCGGGTATCCAGGGCGCTTTGTCGCTCGTGGCCTGGAGCCAGTAGGGCTGGACGGTCAGATTCTGGATATAGCCGGGATTCTTATCGGGAACGGGCATGCCGAGGGTGCAGGAGACGCTGTTGGTGATGGTGGATTCGATTTCGGTCGTGGTCTCGAACTCGCCGTCGTAGCCCATGGTGATCCCGGCCGAGAAGCCTTCCAGGATGTCGAAGGAGGCGTCCGCCGACACGGAGAAGCTGTTGCTGTTGCCCTTGGAGTCCATGGTGCTGTCGCTCTCGCTATAGGTCACCGTGGTTGGCGGTCCCCCGTTGAGTACATCTACGTGTGGACTCGATAGGTCCCCGAACTTGACCTTCCAGTCGGAGCCGCCGCTGTTCCAGTTACATATCTGAAACCAGCTTTGGAGGTCGGTGGAGTAGGGATAAGGGGTCAAGCCTTGAAAGAGGCCCTGGATAACGCCGTCGCTCGGGTTCTGCAAATCGAAGTAGCCCGTCCGTTGGGCGACGTCCGCCGTGCTGGTGGTGTACATGTCCTGGCCAAGGTAGGTGAGGCCGTCGTAGGCATAGACCTTGTACTGCTGGGTAACGAGGATGGGGCAGTTGAAGATGGCATAGCCGTAGGTGCCGTAGTTCGAGGACTCCGCCTGGGTGCCGAAGGTGTAGTAGGTCGAAACATCCACCGTGTGAGTGGTCCCGTGGCTCGAGGTCCATGCATGGGCGTAGCTGAAATCGAGGTTCGCTTCCCCCATGCCCCCCTGAATCTTGGTTTCGGTGCCGACGCTGATGGTGTTGGTGGAGGTGTGGGTGGTGGAAACACTTTGGCTTTGGTCCTTTCCGTATTCCACATTGGAGAGTTCATGGAGATCGTATTCGTCGGTGACTTGGTTCACGGCGAAAGGAGAGGGGCCGAGAACTATGCCAATCAGCGACCAGAGGCTTCGAAGCGCCTTGCTCTTATCGTCATCCCCCCCGGCATTGACGGTCGTGGTGGGCACGCCGTCCCAGCCGTAGGTCGGATCGTTGTGCTGCGGGACCATGAAGTCCGACTCAATCGGCAGGTACCCCCCCGGGGCTGAGATAAGGTGTTTAAGAACCATGACGGCACTCTTCGGGTCGTTGGTGGTGCCGAACCAGGGCGCCGCGGCCGGTACATAGCCCTGCGACGAATAGATATTATTGTACTCCTGGACGCTCCAGGTTTCGGTTTTCAGGTTGTACTCCCAGCGGGCTAGCGTGTCGGCCCCATTGTCGTTTACATTTCCGTAGAGCTGAATGCAGAGCGCCTTGGCGCCGCCCGGATAGTTTTCTACCGTGCCGGCCGTCCCGAGAATGAGATTCCCATGTATGAGGGGATTTTTAGCCCAATAACCAGGCGCGGGGAGCGCCTGCGGGGTTGAAAAGGAGTACGAGCCATTGTGGGTGAACTCGCAAAAGAGCGGACCCGCTTCCCTGTCCTGGTAAACCAGCATGACGCGCGGCGGGCCGCTGTCCGCCGGGTAGAACGTCACCGCATCCACCACATCCACCGGCTCGCAGGGGGGAGGCCCCACGGCAAGCTTGGTGAAATTTTGTCCGTCCGCCGACATGAAGGTCCCGGAAACCGTGAAGACATAGATGGCGTTCTTGAACACCGCAGCCGCGGCTCCGTAGGGTGAGACTCCCATAACGTTCGTTTGGAGGGGGCCAGGCGCCCCCGTTGCAGGATTTATCGTAACGTACTGAAGATACCCATTGCTGGTTACGAAAAAGCAGTAGAGGGTCTCATTGAACACGCACGCCCCGACCCCGCCGGCGATATTTTGATTTGTCCAGGTATATTGGTGCTTGGTGTAAAACTCATAATTGGAGTCCGACCATGTCCCGCCCCAATAGTCCAACACTTGATTCCCATGATCGTATTTGAAAAAATGCGACATTCCCGCACTGTAAAGCCCCTTGCTTGCGGTCTGATACTGTGGCTGGTACGGGGATGCCTGGGCGAACGGGGCCGGCGGGAACCCAAGTGCCATAAGCCCGAGAACCAATAGGCCGATAAGCCAGCCAAACACTCTTTTCCGTCTTTGCCGCGCTTCTTTACACATGCCGCTCTCCTTCTCGTGATGAGTAATGAAATACCCCAGTCCACCAGGAAATGGTAAACAATAATCCAAGCCAACTTTACCACGAACCCGGCCACGGACACCAGCCGTTTGGGATGAATCGGCCCGAATATGTGACGAATTGGATATCGCGAGGCGGGGAAAAAATGGGGACAGACACTAATTTTCCTTGCAAATCCAATTCCATACGAAACCCGGGGTTCAACGGTAATAGCGTCCTACGATTGGGCCTGGGGAAATTTCCGTGCCCCATTATTCATGTCTTGAGCAAGTCTTCCAGCTTGTCATTTATGAAGAGCGCCCGGAGGGGTGCTATCCAGGTAGAAGTAGTATTCCTTGACGTCCTCCCCGTGATTGCCTTCACTGTTGGTCATCCCGAAGAGCCGCTCTTTGAGGATGGGGTCCCGGCCGTTCCACAGGGCCAGGGCAAAACAGAGGCGCTGCCGCTCGTCGGCAATCCCGGCCAGGCCGTCTTCCCCCCAGCGATAGGCCCGGGAGCGGGCCTGGTCATGGGTGAAGTAATCCCAGGCTTCGCCGCTGTCGCTGTAATCCTCCCGCACCGTCCCCCATTGCCTTTCACTCAGGTAGGGCCCCCATTTTGTCCAGGGAATTCCTTGCTCCCGGGCTTCCCGGAGACGACGGCCTTCTTGAGTAAGGGGAATATTGGGCCTCATGGATCGCTGTCCAAAAGCAACTGCTCGATTTCGGGATGGCTTTTCCCGGGCCTGGGCTTGGTGGGGATGCCCAAGGGGTTCACATGGACATTATCCAGTCTAAAGCCGTGGGAAATCCGAGGCTTATCAGAGATAAACTCAAGCTTGGTGAGAGTGCCGGTGGCGACCTGGGTGGAAGAAACGCACGAATATTGCCCATCAGTGGTATCGTTAACACTATTGATACTGGGAATTGGCGTGGTGTTCCAATACGCATGTAAGAGGTTGAAATTCCCTTCCACGCCACCCTCCCTCCAAAAGCTCACCCGGTAGGATTGACCGGGAGTGGTGGCGAAGGACTGGGACAGGCTGCAAATCCCGGGACCCACGGGAAACCCAAAAACCGCAAATTTCCCGTCAAAGGGCTCCGTATCGGTGATGGACAAACCATTTTGGCTATGGTACCAGCCGGTAAAATCGCCGGTCTCGAAATTGCCGTTCACCACCAGATTCGGCACGGGTTTCACCTGGATATCATCCAGATAAAAACCATTGGTGGCATCCCCCTCCTTATAGACAATCTCCAGGGTGGTGGTGGCGCCGGTCGCGACTTGGAGGGAAGAAACAAGCTTATACTCATTATCTAGAAAACCAATTTTATTATAAATTTCAATGCCGCCCCAATACACTTTTAAGCTGTTGAATCTGTCCCCGTCCAGCCCCCAAAGGCCCACCTCATAGGGTTGGGAGATAACCCCGCTCCCGCCCGTTCTCCAAAGGCTCACCTCATAGTCTTGGCCGGGGACGGTGGGGAAAGTCTGGGAAAGCCGGTACACCTGCCCCCCACCAACGGCAAAGGCCTGCGCCGCCCATCGGCCGCTATGGGTGAAGTAGTTTACGACTGTAAGGTAACCGTTTGGGTGGCTCCAGCCAGCGAAATTACCGGTCTCGAAGCCGCCGTTAGTCAGCAGATTCAGGTTGACGTCGATATTATCCAGGTAAAATGCATTATTGAATCACCCATCATAGACAAACTCCAGGGTGGTGGTAGTGCCGGTGGCCACCTGGACGGAAGAAACCACTTGATAACCCGAATCATCAAATTTAGATCTCTGATAAATTTTGGTTCCACCCCAATACACCAGAAAACTGCTATCCACTCCCCCGCCCGCGTACCGATAGTTCACCTGGTATAATTGGCCGGGGACGGTGGCGAAGGTCTGGGAAATCTTACTGGTCCCATACCCTGTGATCTTCACCGCCCATTTCCCGGTGTCAGGTTTTTCCTGGGAGACCGCGATGGACGCACTTTCCACGCTTTGATAGCTCCAGTTGCTAAAATCGCCGGTCTCGAAATCGACGTTAACCAGCAGTTCTCCGCGGCCGCGGTTTGGGCCAGAAACAGAGAAACCACCAGAACCAAGATTGCCGTTAATTGCCGCATGATTTGGCCTCCATACGAAAACATGCTCATTCTTGCTTAATCGGACAGCGGCTTAGCGCCGGGACACCGTATTGCTGTCATAATTGGATACCCACATCTTGACGCCGTCGAAGGCCAGCCAATGGGGCGAGTCGCCCACCGGAATGGTTGCCAGGAGGGAACCGTCGCCGGCCCGGAGCTTGGTGAGGGTGTTGTCCAGGGAATTAGCCACCCAGATATTGGTGCCGTCAAAGGCCACCCCGTAAGGAAAGGCGCCCACCGCAAAAGTCCCCAGATTGGCCCCGTCACTGGCTTGCAGCTTGGTGACGTTGGAGGTCAGAGAGTTGACCACCCAGATATTTGCGCCGTCAAAGGCGATGCCCCGGGGACTCCCGCCCACTGGATAGGTCCCCAAGACGGTACCGTCGCTGGCCAGCTTGGTGACGTTGTTGCCGTCATAGTTGGCCACCCAGATGTTGGCGCCGTCAGAGGCGATGCCTTTGGGGCCGTTGCCCACCCCGTAAGTCCCCAGGACGGCGCCGTTGCTGGCCAGCTTGGTGACGTTATTGCTGCCGTAGTTGGCCACCCAGATATTGATGCCGTCAAAGGCAATGCCGCTGGGATTATCACCCACCCCAAAGGTCCCCAAGACGGCCCCGTTCCGGGCCCGCAGCTTGGTGACATTGTCGGCGCCATAGTTCGTCACCCAGATATTGTTGCCTTCAACGGCCACTCCCAAGGGATCAAAATCCACGTTATAGGTCCCCTGCAGGACCCCGTCGATGGCCCGCACCTTGGTGACGGTGTTGGCGGGGGAGGCGTTGGCCACCCAGATATTGGTGCCATCAAAGGCTAGGCCCTCGGGACGGGATCCCACCGCGATATTGGGCAAGGTCCGGATTGCCGGGTACCAGCGCAAGAGGGCGATTTGCTGGGTGTTAAAGGAAGCCCCCGGCAGGCCTTGGGGGCCCTGGGGACCGGTTGCGCCGGTTGCCCCCTGGGGGCCGGCAGCGCCAGTGGCTCCGGTGTCGCCTTTGGGTCCCTGATCCCCGGTGTCTCCTTTGGCTCCCTGAGGCCCCTGGGGTCCGGTTTCTCCCTGGGGTCCGGTCGCCCCCGTGGCTCCAGTGGCGCCGGTGTCGCCTTTCGGCCCCTGAGGACCGGCGGGGCCGGCGGCTCCGGTCTCTCCCTTAGGTCCTTGGGGGCCTGTAGGTCCTACGGCCCCGCTGTCGCCTTTGGGGCCCGGGGGTCCGGTGTCGCCTTGGAGTCCCTGGGGTCCGGCGGCTCCAGTGTCTCCCTTGGGACCCGCCGGTCCCGTCGCGCCAGTGTCACCCTTGGGTCCCTGGGGGCCGGTGGCGCCCGTGGCTCCGGTGTCTCCCTTGGCCCCCCGGGCTCCGGTATCGCCTTTAGCTCCTTGAGGCCCTTGAGGTCCGGTCTCTCCCTGGGGACCCTGGGGTCCGGACGGTCCGGCGGGTCCCGTTGACCCGG
>QZIZ01000051.1 GCA_003599195.1 Deltaproteobacteria bacterium
GCGGAGGAGGCGGCGGCGCCGCCTCCGGCTCTTCCGGAGCCTCGGCGGGAAGGGCTGTGGCCACCGGCGCCACCCGGCGGCGGCGCTTGATCAGGTCTCCGACCCGTTTTTCCTCCACCTGGGGCTCCGCCTGGCTCATGACCTGGCGCACCTTGACGGCCACGGTATCATCCACGGAACTGAGGTAATTATCCACCTGCAATCCCATCTCATCTTTGAGGCGCTGCATGAGCACCTTGACATCCACCTTCAGTTCTTTGGCCAGATTTAAGATCCTGGTTTTCGCCATATATTGATCTAACCCCCGCAACTTATTTCCCTGGTGATGGTGATCCATCACTTATTCTTGCGCTTCCAATCCGGTTTTCGCCTGGGTCCCGGCGCCTTCTTCTCCGCCCTGGCCGCTTACCATTTCCTGGGCCGCGGCAATGAGCGCAGCCGCCTTCTTCTCGGTGAGGCCGGTAGTCTGGATCAGTTCCTCCAGGTTGGTCTCCGCCACTTCCCTGGCCGCGGTAAAACCGGCCTCGTGCAGGAGATTAGCGGTGATTTCCCCCACTCCCGGGATGCTGAGCAGGGAGAGGTAGCCTTCCTTCAGGGACTTGGAGTACTTGGACTCGCTCTTGACGTCGATCTTCCAGCCCACCAGCCGGGAAGCCAGACGCACGTTCTGGCCCCGCTTGCCGATGGCCAGGGACAACTGGTCGTCCGGCACGATGACTTCCATGGCCTGGCCGGTCTTATTGAGGATGATGCGGCTCACCTGGGCCGGGGCCAGGGCATTGGTGGCAAATTTGGCCGGGTCCGGATTCCAGGGGATGATGTCGATCTTCTCCCCCCGGAGTTCCTGGACGATGTTCTGCACCCGGGAGCCCTTGAGGCCCACGCACGCGCCCACAGGGTCCACGTCCGAGTCCCGGGAAGTCACCGCGATCTTGGAGCGGCTCCCCGGTTCCCGGGCGCACCCCAGGACCTGGACGATACTCTCGGAAATCTCCGGCACCTCCGTCTCGAACAGGGCCACCAGGAATTGGGGATGGGTGCGGGAAAGGATGATCTGGGGCCCCCGGGTCTGCCTCTTAACCTCCAGGACGTAGGCCCGGATGCGTTCGCCCTTGTGGTAGATCTCCCGGGGGGCCTGCTCCGAGGGAGGCAGCAGGGCCTCGGTGCGGCCCAGGTTGACGACGATGCCTTCCGGGTCCAGGCGCTGCACGATGCCGTTGATGATCTCGCCTTTGCGGTCCTTGTAGTCGTCGTAGACCAGATCACGCTCCGCGTCCTTCATGCGCTGCATGATCACCTGCTTGGCGCTCTGCGCGGCAATGCGCCCGAACGCGGCCGCGTCCATCTTGAAGCCCAGACTGTCGCCGATTTCCGTTTCCGGGTCCTCTTTCCGGGCTTCTTCCAAAGTGATCTCCCGATGAGGATCGGTCACTACCGGGACCACTTCCTTGAACTGGAAGACCTCGATTTCTCCAGTCTCATCTTTATAACTCACTTCGATATCCAGCCGGGGCCCGTATTTCTTCTTGGCAGCAGAACGGATGGCATCCTTGATGGCCCCGATGAGCAGATCTTTATCAATACCTTTGTCCCGGCTTACCTGTTCGATAATGCGCCGTAATTCCAAATTCATGAGAGATCCTTGTCCCCCTTGAGATTAGTTTTCATGTCAATGTCCAGCCGGGCCCGGGCGATCTCCGCCAAAGGGAGGCGATAAACGGTCTCGCCATCCCGGAGACAGACTTCATCATCCTCCACCCCCTGGAGAATGCCCCGGAACACCTGCTTGCCGTCCCGGACGACGCGGGTGGTGATACGGGCCAGCCTGCCGGTGTACCGCTGGTAATCCCCGGGGTTCTTCAATTTCCGGGTCAGTCCCGGGGAAGAGACCTCCAGGTGGAAGGACTCGGGAATCAGGTCGTAGACGTCCAGCAACCCGCTCACCAAACGGCTGACCCGGGCGATTTCCTCCAGGGTGATGCCGCCTTCCCGGTCCAGAAAGAGGCGCAGGATGCTCTTGCCCCGGCGGGGCCGATGCAGCTCCAATTCCACCAATTCCAGGCCCTGGCTCACGGCCAGGGGCTGCACTAGTTCTTCCAACTTCTGCTTGATTTCTTCCGTAGTTGCCATCTAAAAAACCGTTTTGCGTTTTCCGTTTCTCGTTTAAACACAAAAAAAAGCGGGCCAAGGCCCACTTCCGGGAAAATCCAAGACTAAGTTTAATCTCGGGGCACCCCAGAGAGTCTACTACTTAACTCCGCCCGTCAAAGCAAGCCGGATTCTCGCCCCTTACTCAAGTCCGGCCCCCTCGATGGGGGAAGCGGGTCGCGGGCGGCTCGGCTCGAAAGGGATGCGGCCTCTTCTTCCGGCCCCCTGTCTCGCCTCTTGCCCCCCGGGCTGGAGCGGGCAACGGGATTCGAACCCGCGACACCAAGCTTGGGAAGCTTGTACTCTACCAGCTGAGCTATGCCCGCTCAACAATTATTTATATGAAAATTGCCGCCTTATGTCAAGGGGGCGTTTTGCTTATCTGAACCGCACTTGGATAAATCAAAGTCTCTTTGGGGAAACCACTTCGCCTCGATAATTTGCCGCTGGAACCCCGGGAGGCATATTTTCCCTTGACTTTCTACATATAAATCATACCATGTAGAAAAATTATGGTATATATCCCGCAACTTCAATAATTCAGATTAGGGGATGCCACAAATGAAAAGATGTTTCATTACCGCCATTTCCCTTTCTTTGCTTCTTTTGCTGGCTGGCTTTGGCGGCGCCGCGTCCCTGACCACCAACATCCTCGGCAAATATGAGGGAAACGTGCAGATGGTGCGCGGTCAGAGTTATATGACCACGCCCATGGTAATCAGGATCCTCAACCAAAACGGGGCTCTTTTTTATGCCACCGTAGCCTTTCCTAATATTCCGGATCAGGGCACCAGCAATATCAACGGGGTTCTTTATGAAGGGCAGGTTCATTTCACCGGAGAATATGTGACGGGAGCCGGCAGGTGTACTCCCAGCAGCCCCCCGTATATTTCCGGTTACTTCCACAGCATTGCCGTTTATGGCAGCAGCGAACCGGCGGAAACCGGGGTGTTTTATCTAAAAAGGACTTCCACCAATCCCACTGCTCCATAAATTTCGCGAGTAGGCTCAGAAGCCCCCCATCTTTCGGGGGGCTTTTTTTGTATCTAGAGAACCGTTCATCAGATACACCCTCCGCAAAGACCGTCAATATCGCCTTGATGGAAGGCGCAGAAATCCCGGCTGCATTTGGTGCAACTATCAATAAACGCCTCCAGGCAATAATCGCACTGCCGCTGCTCCCGCAATTCGTAAGCAGCCGCGGCCTGCTCCGGGTCCAGCCCATGGTCCTGATGCAGATGATGAAGAATCTCGTCCCGGCAAATCTCCCTATTCCCCTGCCAGAGAGTGGCCTGTCCGCAATGCCGGCAGACCGCCTGGTAGCGTTGCATATTGAATTCCTCGGGTGAAATTTGCAGAAAGATTCAAGGTAGGCAGAGCCGCTTCCCAGTTATAAAACCACTGATCACTGATCACTGATCACTGATTACCGATCACTACCCCCGGCCCTGCCCCCCGGCCCCTGGCTCCTAATCCGCCAGCGCCTTCCGGGCCGCAGCAATATCCGCGTGAATCTGCGCGGCCAGGCTCTCGATGGAGGAAAAGCGCTTCTCTTCCCGGAGGCGGGCCACGAATTCTACGGCCAGTTCTTCTCCATAAATGTCGCCGGTGAAATCCAGGAGGTGGATTTCCAGGGTAAACTCGCCGTCTTCAAAAGTGGGGGCGGTGCCGATATTGGCCGCGCCCATGAGGGTCTCCGTCCCCCGGCGCACCCGGACTGCATAGATGCCGGTGGCTGGCAGCAGTTCGTTCTCCGGGCGGATATTGGCGGTGGGGATGCCCAGAAGTTTTGCCCCCCGGCCCTTGCCGGCCACCACCCGGCCTGCCACGCCGTAGGGCCGGCCCAGCAGACGCCCGGCTTCCTCCACTTTGCCCAGGCGCAGCATGGCCCGGATCAGGGAACTGCTCACCACTGCGCCCTCCACTTCCACGGCCCAGACCACCTGCACGGTGAAGCCGTGATTGCGGCCCATTTCTTTGAGCAGATCGATGTTTCCCTCCCGGCCCCGGCCGAAGCAATAGTCGTGGCCCACCACCACCTCCCGGACCTTGAGCCCCTCCAGGAAGTAGCGCCGCACGAATTCCCGGGCCGGGAGCGCGGCAAATTCCCGGGTAAAGGGGAGCACCAGCACCGCGTCCAGGCCGGACGCGGCCATCAGACTGGTCTTTTGTTCCGGGGTGGTGAGCAGCGGCAGGGCCGCCTCCGGCCGCAGCACCTTCATGGGGTGGGGGTCGAAGGTGACGGCCACGGATTGGGCTTCCAGTTCCCGGGCCCTTTTTACCACCCGGGCCAGGATGGAGCGGTGTCCCAGGTGGACGCCGTCGAAATTGCCGATGGTAACCACGGTCCGGGAAAAAGTAGACTGGTCCGGAGGGAGATCATGAAAGACCATCATGCCGGGCCGCCTCTGCCAGTTAAGTCTTGACAATCCATAAGGCCACATTATATATTTTTAAGTTGAAAATTGCCAGGCGGGATTGCCCGTCCGGCGATTCGCCGAAGTGGCGGAATCGGGAGACGCGCTAGGTTCAGGGTCTAGTGGGGGTATCCCCGTCGGGGTTCAAGTCCCCGCTTCGGCACCAATGAAATTCAAGGGGTTAGGGCGCAAGCTCTGACCCCTTTCTTTTTGGCTGGAGTAATTTGGTAGCATTTTGGTAGCAGAGATTTTTGAGGAAGCCCCGAGATCGTTCAGACAATTGACACCTGCCTCTAGGTAGCCCGGGGCCAGATGCGCATAACGCATGGTGGTTTTGATGTCCTTATGGCCCAGCAGCACCTGCACAACCTTCAAGGGGACGCCCTTCATCACTAGGTGCGAGGCAAAAGTGTGGCGCAGGTCGTGGAAGTGAAAATCATCAATTCCAGCCCGGCGGCAGGCACCTTGAAAGGCCGTCCGGATATCCCCTACTTTCTGGCCATTTTCCTGGCAGAGGACATATTTTGATTTTAACTGATGGCGCTGGCGCAAAGCGGCAAAAACCGGCAGCAGTCGCTCGTTTATTGGGATGGTACGAGGTTCGCCATTTTTGGTGAGCCAGCCGGGAAGTCTTATCTTGCCGTGCCGCACCATATCCCAGGTAAGGCCGAAAAGCTCTCCCCGGCGCAATCCGGTAAACAGGGCGGTTTCCACTAGAGGCCGCAAGTGATCGCTGCAGGCCTCCAGGAACAAAGGTACTTCCTCTTCCGTTAAAAACCGCAGCCTAGCGTTATTATGTTTCTCTTTTAGAGATTCGGCTTCCTCCTCTTTGAAGGGATTCGCGGGAATCAGCTTAGCCTTCTTAGCGTATTTGAACATGGAGCTAATGACAGCAAGTTCATTGTTCCAGGTGGCCAGGGCCCGGGGTTTGCCGCTACGTGTTGCCGGAGTGTTTAGCCGCTCGGTTTTAAAATGCACCAGGTCGGTATAAGTGATGCCGGCGGCGGTCCGGGCTCCGTTTAAAGCGGTTGTTTTCAGCAGGGCGCGCAGAACCAAAGCTTTAACGGCATATCCCTTCTCCCGGGTACAGGTCCGGAGATATTCTTCCGCCAAGGCTGCCAGGCTGAGTTCGGCCAGCGCCGGCGCCGGGGCGGGCGGTTCAATTAGTTCCCAATATTTCCCGGTATCCAGGGCGTACTCCACTTTGCGTTTCCACTCCTGGGCCGGGGTTTTCTTTTTGAAATGCTGAATCCGTTCCTTGCCGGTCGGATCCCGCCAACCGACTCGAAACGTAATCCTGTTCTTGCCCACGATCTTTTTGATATAAGCCATAGAAAATATCCTCCTTTCCCTCCAATTACATCGCTAAGGGAGCGGCTGTCAAGCTGCCGGGATGACTTTATGGCTTTGTAGCCAGGTTTCCACTTCCTCAGGGTCGAATAAGACGCGGCCGCCCAGCCGGTAATGAGGGATTTCCCGGAGCTTGGCCCAGTTATAGAGGGTCTTGGGCGAGATGGGAAGATTTTCTGCCAGCTTTTCAGCGCTGATGAGCTTAGTCATTTTTATTCTGGGTATTACCTTGGCCTTACAGAATTCTCGCCAAAATTAATGGTAATCTTGAAAAGTTCGTGGGCAACCAACCCCTTAACCGGTTGGCCGAATAGGGCCTGCAAATCATACCGGTTTATCGACCCCTCAGTATTAACGAACTCTTTCACTATGTCTTCTACACGGTCTCCCAAAATTTCCGGGTTGCCATTTTTCGGTGTTTTACCAGTTACATTTGGTCTATCGAGCGTTGTCTTAAGCAAGCCAGAATGGGTCTCCAGCCTTTCATCCAGGAATCGCCGGTGGGGAAGTAAAGACATCAAGCTCGATCATGTATTCTGCACATACTTTTTGTTGTCGTGATCGCGTATTATCATTAGATACCCACCAATGAAGTAGTTTCATAGTTTTCTTAAAGTTGGCTCCCCCCGAACAGCTTAAATAGCGTCTGGTGACTAACTTTTTGCCGGTTGAAACGCTGTAAATATTGCGCTATTCGCCGCCATCCCATTCCTTTAGCTCGAAGTTGCATCACCAACTCTCGATATTGCAGAACTAGCTTAGTACTTTTCGGACTTGACTTAGCTTGCTTATTTGCTTTTATCCGTTTGATGCGAATATCACTAATCTTCTGTAACTCCTTATAATCTGAACTATCTGATTTTTCTCTTATGGCCCGAGCTGTTTCTATGTAGTGCATTTTGCTCAATGCTTTAAGAAAACTTGAATAGAAGACCTCGGGCAGCTTGTTCTTGTTATCTATTCCACTTTGCTTTAATAAATCTAACCCAAACTTAATGGCCTCGATTTGCACCTGCTCCGCCTGACGGCCCCAGTATCTAGCCATCTTTGCTCGTATTTCTTCAGGCATGTTGGTAAGAGACTTAACTAGCTCAATGTCAAAGTCGTACATTGTTTACTCCTGGTTTTATCTGAGATATCTCTCGGTTATATCACCCCTATTATGTCCAAGTTCACTGGACACCTGCACCAAGGCTTGCTCCCTGCCACTTCCATTTTGTTGGACCTCCTGGAACCGTTCCTGGGCATAGTTCCAGCGTAAGCCATGACTACCGGTATACTGTTGTCCGGAGTTGCCAGCCGCCGCTTTTAGCTGTAACCGGTACTGGTTGCGCAAAAATGTAAATTTACTATAGTAAGGATTTATATTATTGATTACCAATTCCCTAAAGTTTTCATAAGCATCTAAATGACGAAACTTTATAATGCGATCTTTTCCGCCCTTTCCATTAATTATATGGAATTGCCTGTTTCCAAGAAATTGTTCTGGATTTACATGATCCAATTCAGATATTCTTGCTCCAATGCTGTATTGGGCTGCCGCGATAATCTGACATACAGGATTGGAAATTGCTTTTATTAAGCCAACCGGATCTTGATAAGCTCTAGTTGCGACAGAGCGATCCAGTACATCTCTGGCTTCAATCTTTGCTGCCTGAATTTCAGCGGCCCAATCGTAATTAGCTTCTCCTCCATGATCCTTTTTCCACTTATTGAGGCCTACTGCCAGCTTTTCAAGGGCTGAACAGTAAGCATTAAATGATCCGTATTGGAGGCCATCGGAGATTTTTGCTTCTAAAAAGCTACTCACAATATTAGGTGACAATTTTATAATGTCCTTAACAGAAAAATTATCTTTCCCATAACGTTGTGTTTCTATCCAAACACTCCGATACAAATTTGCTGTACCGAAGCTATGTATTCCCAGATTCAGGCCTAACTCGTGCGAGGTCTTGGCACCAGCGGACCTGGCCTTCTGTTTGGTTTTATGCTTCGACTGGCCAAAAACAGTCATATTTTCCAGTACTTGTGTGGCTTGGTATATGGGTGATCCGCGCATGACAAACCTCTCCCTATGATTAAAACTAGGTTTAACATTCCGCACTTTTTTTCAGGTGGTTTGCGTCCCACCCCGCTGGTTTTCTAGGTGGCAGCGGCACCTCGCAACGGTGTTTATTGTTTCCAGGCATCACCTCCGCTCAATTTTTCATGCTGTAAGGTGCATTTTCACTTCTTTTGGCACCCTATTTTTATTGCGCCCAGCACAAAAGCGCGTAATTTTTTACGGTCTATTCATTTGGTCTTAACTGTTAAATAATTTTATATAGATAACATATTATTATATTATTATAGGTAGTTAGCTACCATCTCAGATTTTTATCACTTGTTTTCTTTACGGGAAATTTTTACGCCTATTGTGCCTTCGAAGTCCATCCTCCAGGGTCCCCTCTCTTAGGCCCTTGATGAGGGATGTCATTTCTCTTGGCTTTCAGTGAGAATCGAAGGTGATTCTTTACCACGCTCCGTGCACTGCTCACCAATTTCTCTGGGATCTCGTTCCATCACACCTGAATTCTAAACCGGCGTGTACTGGGAGCCTGTTAGATTACAAAGGCTGGAAAGCCTGCGCCACCTTTTGAAACTTCCCAGCATCCGGACCACTGGACTTTTTCGCCGGTCCCCCGCGTGTCACATAAATACGCGCTTGCACAGGTGGCAGGTATGGAGAATTCCCAGGATAGGGGCCTGTTAATTTTTCATTCTGCGGAATTATACTTGGGCGGACCTCTAGAATAGCTGTAGAGGCCTTTTGGGGAAAGGTGGTCGCAGTGCGGCCAACTCTGGACTTAGGACATATCTCCGACTATAAACCTCGTCGTAGATACCCCTAACGTCTTGGTAGGCTTTAAATTAACTGTTTTCCCAAGGGTTTCAACCCTCGAGAATTTCTTTTGGGTAGATTTGGCGGGCCTTCGCTGTCTCCGCCTCCTTTTGGGTTTCTCTGGGGGGCAAAGATACACTTATCCCTTCTCTCAAGTCTCAGGAGTAAAACCTTCTCCTGCCCCTCTGATTGGGGTTTTCAACTCGCTCTTTGGCAGCTCAGAAGATCTCTTTGCCGCCTTAATCAATTTAAAGAATTTGCTTAAGCATGAACATCTCCCACACGTTGAGCGTGGAGGAGGAAATCATGCGCCCCGGGCCTGGCAATATTTTTCACCAGCGGGGTCTTCTCTTTTCTTTATGGCAGCCGCCATCTAAGGGCAGCCGCTCTCTCTTTTTTCGGCCTCCTGATTAAAGGCGGCCTTTCTTTTTTTTCCAGCTTGCCTCTCGGCATGCCGCTGTGCGGCGGGATGGCTGGTCCATCCATCAATGATCCGATTCTAATTGTTTGTCGCCAACGATGTCAATTGGCTTATTGCGCTAAACTCCAATTTTTAGCAACCTTTATCAATCTTATTGCGCCAGTGGCAAATTGATATTTTCAAAGAAATGGGAAGATGTCCAAAGGGATATGGACAAAAGTACCGGGGTTGGCCAGCTTCCTTAATTTAACAAAAGTATCTATTTGGTTAAATTTACCCCCCGCCCAGGCACTTTTATCCCCTCTTTTAATTTGACTGCCGCCTTGATTCTGCCCTATAATTTAACAAAAGATTAAACTGTTAAATTATCCCCCCTTCCCCTCACTGCTCACTGGAAAGGAGGGGGGAGGATAAGAAAACTGGTTGGCAATGGTCAGAAAGAATATATCTGTTTTTGCCCGGCGCCTCGCTGGCCCGTCTCTTTTCTCTCTAACCAGTTACCCAGTTTAGGAGCCCTATGACCCCAACCCCCCAAAACCTGCCCGCCCGCTGGCAGCAAGCGCAGCTCAAGAAAGCGAGCGGCATTATCCCTTTCTATCTTACGCCGGCGGAAGTGAGCCGCATGGCCGCAGCCGCAGCCGGTCGGCACCAGCTCCGGGACAAGCTCTTGATCCTCACTCTCTTTTGGACGGCGCTTAGGGTGAGCGAGGCCGTGAGCCTGACGCCGGCCATGATCTCCTACCACCAGGGGCAGCCCTTTCTCACCGTCCAGGGCAAAGGCAAAAAGAACCGCCTGGTGTCTTGTCCGGAGCCGCTGATCCACCAGCTACAAAGCTTCGCTTATAGTGAGGGCCTAAAGAGAGATGATCGGTTTTTCAAAATCACCCGAGTCCGAGCCTGGCAGATCATCAAGGAGCTGGGGGAGCGGGCAGGGATCGCCAAGGAGGTGTGGCCGCACTTATTTAGGCACAGCGGGGCCATAGAGAGGCTGCGGCAGACCCGGAACCCCAAATCCCTGCAAATCCACCTGGGCCACAGCTCCATGAGCATGTCCATGCGCTACCTTACCACCCTTTCCGCCCAGGATGCCCTGGAGATCGAAAGCCAGGTGCAGTATCGAGAGGAGTAAGGCAATTTTAATCCTGTAGTTAGCAGTGGAGAAAATCAAAATGCAAGTATCGATTGATGACCTGATAGACAAGGTGAAGGTCATTGCCCAGGGTCCGAACAGCAATGCTCTGGAGAAGTTCATTGATTATCTGTATGAGCAGGAGGGAGAGGTCTTCTCTCCTGAAGACCTGTCCGATATCGAAGAGGGGTTTGCCCAGATAAAACGAGGAGAGTCTGTCACCCTGGAGGAGATGGAAAAGGGCCTCGGCCTGTGAGCTATCAAGTGATCTTGAGCCATAAGGCAAAAAAGCAGTGGAAAAACTGGACAAAACTACCGCCCGGAGGATAAGAGACCGCTTGCGAGAACTGGCGGCCGATCCTTACGATCATCGCTTATCCAAAGAGATGGAAACGGAGCCAGAAAAGCGTTATTCAAGGATCGGGGATTGGCGGATCGTCTACAGAAGTGGGTGAAGCTGAAAAAATTATTGACGCCGGTACGATTCAACACCGCAGCAAGGTTTATAAGGAAATAAAAAGATTATCTGGCGGAGGTAGAGAGATTCGAACTCCCGGTGAAGAGCTAAATTACGCCTGATAACCGTAAGGGTTTGAGCGGGGACGTGAGTACTCTGCGGAAATAACCAAGGAAGAGGTTCAAAGGATATTTGGGGAGGTGCTTCTTCCAGGAGCCGTATTAACCACCAAGCTCAGGATCATGCAAGTGGCCGATTATCAGTACCTCACCCTCGTCAGAAAATTGGAGCCTTCCTGGAGGTAAAGATAAGCCACATGAAAAGTAACGATTGCATGAAAGTTATTCAAGGGAGTTACCGGAAAGGCTTTTGGTTCCATGACCGGGACGCCCACACGCAGGAAGAAATAGACTTCGCTAACGCGGCCTTCCGGGAAGCAGGCAAATATGATCCCCGATGGCTCAAGCTGATCTGGGACATAAAGGTAGATTCCAAACCTGAGCTTCGGCGAGTTAAATGATGAAAATGATAAAAGGCGGTTTTAATGAACGGATGTGGCAGCATGACCGCGGTGCTTACTCCGACGAGGAGATCGAAATCTGGAACGCCAGATTAAAGCAGCTTAGCCAAAAGCACCCATGGTTACAGGATTTTATCTGGAAAATTAATCCCAAACAAAAACCCCATCTGGTTCATTTCACTTAATAAAGGGATGGCTTATGGAAGTCATTCAAGGCGGGTTTGTAAAAGGTCATTGGCAGTCCGACCGCGATGCTTACTCCGATGAGGACATCGAGGCCTGGAACGCTATCTTCCACAAAATAGCCGAAAAACATGGACCCGGATGGAAGATATTGATCTGGGATGTCAAAGCGGATCGCAAACCTGAACTTCGACGGGTCAAATGATGAAAGTCTTTCAGGGTGGCTTTAAGAAAGGTTCTTGGCTCCACGACCGGAAGGCCTACTCAGACGAGGAAATTGCCGAAACCAACCAACGATTCAGACAGCTAATAAACCGCTATCCTGAATATCGCTCCTTTTTTGAATTTTTTCTCTGGGATATTAAGCCCGAACAAAAGCCCCGACCGGTTATTACTCAGAGCGAAAAAAAGATTAACTTTTCGCCAGCATCAAATAGAATAAGGCAGAGCTTGGGTTCCTAAAAATTAATCCATTAAATGCTCCCAGTAATAAATCTGTTGATTCCCCAAAGTGATAGCATTAGCTATCGTTTTCATGCGCGCCGATCTCTTGCTGAGAATATTGTTCATTAAAATAATTTGTTCATTTTTAATGAACAATATGAGAGAATGAACAAAAATTTTTTTAGGGACAGATCATGCCTCGTAATTTAGAAAATACCAGAGAATTGGTGGAAGGTTGTCTTGAGAATCTAAGAAAGCTGGATTGCTGCAAAGAAGATTACATCGCCGCGAAATGGGAGCAGTTTGGTGATGGCCTTCTGCGCCTATCGCGCGGTGGAGAGCAATTTACATATCAAGTGGAAGCAAAACGTCATTTGACAACGGCCAAGGCAGCGGTTCTGCTTAATAAACTTAAGGCATTTGGCTTCGAGAATCGCCCCGTTTTGCTGATGACGGATTTTGTGAATGAAAAACTCGCTGATTTTCTAAAGGAAAATAAAGTTGAATTCATCGACTTGGCGGGCAACACATATATAGACCGTCCCTCCCTTTTCATTTTTATAACCGGCCAGAGACGAGCGCGAGAATTGGAAAAAGCCACCCGAGCTTTTCAAGCTACCGGGTTAAAGATAATCTTTCTCTTTCTCAAGCGGCCGGAGGCCGTAAGCTGGAACTATCGCGAAATAGAAGAGGCCACAGGTACTGCTCTTGGAGGTATTGCCTGGATCTTGCGGGACTTGCGGGAATTAGGATTTGTGCGCCTCAAGGGCCGACAATTGCGCCAGCCCCAGAGGGAGTTGATTAATCGAAGGGAATTGCTAAACCGCTGGGAGTTTGGTTATGCAGAGAGATTAAGGCCTAAACTTTTCCGGGATCGTTATCGAATCTCTGGAAGAATGACATTGAGTGATCTGCTAGAGAATATCCCAAATATTGAAGAGACTGACCGCATTATGGTGGGCGGCGAACTTGGAGCTTCACTCTTGGTGGGTAATCTCCGTGCCCAATCGATAACCTTGCACACCGAGGAGCCTTTAAAAACCGCCACCAAGCTAAAGCTCCTTCCAGATCCCCAAGGGAATGTGGATATACTGGAGACTTTTGGAACTCTAAGTTCCTGGGAAGTAAAGAAGAAAAAAGGTTGTACATTGGCTGACCCCTTGCTTATCCGGGCGGAACTTTTCCTTCGCCCTTCGGAGCGCTTGAGAGAAATCGCTGAGGAAATTTACCAACAATTGATCCTGCCAAGGCTGGAAGATGAGCATGATCAGCCCCACTGAAAAAGAAGTCCTCAGAGACTTTGTTAGGGTTGCTCTGGAACATGACATACCGTTTGTGTTAGTAGGAGCAAGTGCCAAAATACTTGTTTTCGACAGTAGATATGACATCAGCCCATCCCATACCACCGAAGATTGGGATATCGCAGTCCAGGTTGATTGGCAGGCATTTGCAAAGTTAAAACAGGCTCTAACAAGTGGGGAAGAGCCTTTATTCACAGGTACTAATCAAAACGAACAACGCGTCAGACACAAACAAGGAATAGCCATTGACATAATTCCCTTTGGAGGAGTAGAGGACGCCAATGGGGTTATTGTTTGGCCGCAAAGCGAGCTTCACCTTAGCGTAACGGGATTTCAGGCGGTGTATAAGAATGCTGAACTTCTCGAAATAGAGGAAGGGCTTAGTGTCCCTGTTGCTACTCCCCCGGGCCTGGCGCTATTAAAGATGTTTGCCTATGCAGAGCGGCATAAGGACAATGATCTGAGGGATTTCTATTCCATCCTTGATAATTATGACAAGGCTGGCAATGAAACGCGGCTTTTTGAGGAATTGGGGGAGTTCCTGGCCAGTGGGAAATTGGAATATGAGGATGCCAAAGCCTTTTTATTGGGGCTCGATGTACAGCGTATCATTAGTGTGCCGACTCGGAACAAGTTGCTCCAGATATTTGACCAGCTTCAGCTCGCCGATCCCTACGCCTTGTCTCTGGATCACCTGATTGGTCTTGGTGGCTCAGAGAAGGCAGAGGAACGCGCACGTCTCCGCATCTCTCGCCTATTTCAGGCCTTTCGGGATGGACTGACCCAAGAGGCTTAACCCCGGTAGAGGAGGGCAACCCAGGCCTATCTTGCCGGAACCCTGGACTTCGATCTCTTCGATTTTTTTCTTGCTCGCCTGATTTTCGCTTGATAGGGTTCTGTCTCGTTTAATCCGTTCGAGGAGCGCCGCGGCGGGTTCGTATTCACGGCCTTCCCGGCGGGCCGACTCGGCTTCGATGGGACCAGCTCCCCCCGGAAGGCCTTGGCCAAGACGGCCTGGGTGAGTTTCTCGGCCCGGGCCGTGGCCGCGGCCACCCGGGCCTCAAGGTTGATCTTGATTTCTACTGGTGTTTCCGACCGAGAGGAGGTCGGGTTAAAACAGAAGGATAAAAGGGCTCAAAATTTATGTTATGATCTCCATATCGAATACGAATTAGTTGGATTTGAGCGGCGGATATAGAGCAGTTATACGCCAGACATGAAGAGTGATTTCTTGCGGGCGCTGCCGGAGAAACTCAGAGAATGGATATTATTTCTGCCCTACTTCTTATTTCCCCAGGCTCTTGCACAATTATTCAATCCCTTTTTGAGAAAAGATGCCGATTTTATCTAATATTGCACCAACCGGGCTTCGGGGTGCCAATGGTTTTTGACACTCAACCGTCTGGCCTCTCGCCAGTACTCCTTGATTTCCTCCAGGCTAAGAGGCTGGGCGCCATAGCCAACCTGCCTTATTTCTTCCAAAATCTCTGCCGGCACCTGCAATTCGCCGGGAGGCAGGTCACCGGTCTCCCGAGCCTCCCCCATGATCACCACCACGGGCCGGCCGTAATGCTGCCCGGTCATGGACCAGGTGATGGTGGCGGGATAGCTGATACAGCCGTTTCTATCCAGTGCCTCGCAATAGGCGTCAAATTCCGAAAAGATCGCTTTAACGTCTTTTTGTTTCATTCTGGCCTCCTCAGTGACCCTTTACAGCCTTCGCTAATTTAAGAGTTAAAAACCCTGATAGTCACATCAAAATCTTCAGGGGTCTCCATTATGTGGCGGTGCCAGGCTTCGTAATTAGTTTCATCAGCTTTTACCTGTATTATGGCCAAGTTACAATAAAAATATTCCATTAATTCGAACTGCGGCATAAATCTTACCATAGTAGTATATCTCCTTTTACATCAACTATTAAATACCACTTTGCAAATTGGTGGGGTTTGTCTTCCAATTTATTATCTATCCCTTAGGCGTTAACATCATCTCAACGTCGATCCTCTAGCCTCCATCATGACGGTCAAATATTGACGAGCCGGTTTACCTTAAGATGTGGCACCTGCGACATTTGCTATCACCCTTTCTTGCGCCGGCGGCCAAAGAGGCAGTTGGACCGCGCTCCGTCCGCCTTGACTACCAGGAGGCGTCCGGCCACCTGCCGACCGTTGAGTATGGAGATGGCATTCCGGCCCTCCGCCATGGTCTTCATCTCCACGAAACCGAAACCACAAGTCTCCCCGTTGTGCAGGTAAGAGATGATTTGGGTTGAGGCCACCATTCCGGCCTCAGAAAAAAGGTTCTGTAACTCTTCTCCGGTCATTTGCTGGGATAGGTTGCCCACTGCTAATCTTTTACTCATTGCCTGCTCCTATCGGTCTTATGGGGAGGCATTGGTCTGCGCCTTTTTTTGAACCGCCTCAACGCAGAGCAGTTCAGTTTATGTGATGGAGACCGCGCCTCTTTCGGGCTCTTCGAGTCCCAGGTCCATCATCCTTGCCGGGAGATCGGGCTTACGGCTCAAAGTCCGCCGTTGGAAAGGGCTCCAAAGCAATTTTAAGAGATCGGCTTTCTTCATATGCCGACCAAACATGCGCAGGAGCTTATAGGTGCGAAGGGGACGCCTGAAGAGGCGGTGGGCAAAGAGCATAGCGTAGCCTTTCATGCGCAGGCGATTCACCCTGGCACTCGGAAGAACAGTGGGGTCAATGTCCGAGCACTTGAACCATTTGTGCCAATCGCGCGTGTCGTCAATGATCCCCCGGTCGATATACTCCTGCCATAAAGGGGTACCCCGGTAAACACATAAGCGTCCGAAACCGAAGGTGTCCAGCTTCAGCCGCCCGGCAAAACGGAAGCTTGCCAGGATATCCTCCTCGGTTTCGTCGGGCGAGCTAATGACAAAAAATCCATGCACCCTGGCGATGCCATGCCGCTTCGCTTCACTGACCGCATGCTCCACCTGCTTCAGGGTCTGTCTCTTGTGTAGCCGGTCAAGTACCTTTTGCGTGCCCGCCTCCACCCCAAACGCCAGGAAATTACAGTTGGCTTTGCTCATGAGAGGCAATTGATCGACCGCCACGGCATCCACCCTGCCTTCGCAGCCCCACCGGAACTGCAGCCGACGGTCAATGATACCGCGGCAAACTTCGTTGATACGCTTGCGGTTCAGGAGAAAATGATCATCGGTCAAGTAAATGGAGCGATAGCCCAGATCGTTCAGTTGCTGCATTTCTCCCAGGACATGCGCCGCGGAGCGATGGCGCCATTTGCCCCGGGCCAGGGAAGGAATATCGCAATATACGCAGGAAAAAGGGCAACCTCGAGAGGTCTGCATGGTGCAGAATTTATCCAGGGAGAGTACCGCAGGGACGTCCAGGGGCAATGACTCGATGTAGTCGATGGGCAGGCTGGTCCGGTCGGGGTAGGGAAACTGATTCAGATCCTGGAGGAGCGGACGTAAGACGTTTTCCACGATCTTCCCGGCGTGACGCCAGACCAGGCCCGCCACCGATCCTGGATCGGCGAGGTTGCACAAATAGTCCGGGAGCAGCTCTTCGCCCTCCCCCACCCCCACGCAGTCGATGTCAGGGCAGTCTCCCAGGATGCGGTCCGCATTCATGGAGGCAAAAGCCCCCCCCACGATGATGGGGAGTTAGGTCTTTGACCGCCTGGTAGGTGGTCGTAGAGCGGCAGGAGAGGGCAATGACGTCGGGCTGTTCTTCTTCCACCGCCTGGGCGATATGCTCCGCCTGCATCAGTGGGTGGCATGTATCAAACAGCCGCACCAGGTGACCATGCCGGCGCAGGACCGGAGCGAGGGTCTGAATACCCAGGGGCGGAAACCCCATTACTTTAATGCGGCCATTGTCAGAGCGTGATCTATCCAGCTCCTTGGGGAGTAATCGGCAAAAATTATCGTCTCTAACAAAAACCAGGAAGACCTTCATGGAAAAATCCTTCACATCGATGATGCCTAAGGAATTGCGAGAATATGACATCCGGTTCGATTTCTGACAAAAAAGGCAGCCAAAAGGCCGCCTTTTGATTACCCGGAAGTCCAAGGACCGGCAGTGGGGAGCGCCCGCTTTCGGCCCGCCTGAACCCCGTCTCTAGCGGTAACCGCCGCGGCGGCCGCCTCCAAATCCGCCTTTTTGTTGCGGTTTGGCTTCATTGACTGCCAGGGGGCGCCCATCTAGATTCCGCCTGTTGAACATGGAAATGGCCTTTTGGCCGTCCATTTTGGTCTCCATTTCTACAAAGCCGAAGCCACGGGGTTGGCCCGTGTGCCGGTCGGTGATGATCTTGGCCGAGGCCACGGCGCCGGCCTCGGAAAAAAGAGTGTTCAACTGTTCTTCAGTCGTTTCGTGGGACAAATTGCCCACATACAATTTGATACTCATATCATCTCCTTGTCGGTCTTACCCGGCCCGGCCGTCAGGACCTTTAATTTCCATCTTCAACCACCCCCGGTATTTCCTCCTGAGGCTGTATGGTGGTTTTGCCTTGGCGACGTTTCATTTTTTCGTCGTTCTTTTCTTTGCGGGCTATCTCTTTGGCGCGCTTTTGCCAGCCGTAACGATTTCGTGCCAAGTTCTACCTCTCTAAGGGCAAGGTACCGGAACTCCGAAGGTCATGAGACCACCGGAGCTCCGCTCTTCAGGCTGTGGGGCCTATAGTTTTACGACGTTTTGGGCCTGAGGACCTTTGGGACCTTGAGTTACTTCAAACTCCACCGCTTGCTCTTCCGACAGGGAGCGGAAGCCTTCGCCCTGAATAGCGGTGTGATGCACGAACACATCCGGACTGTTATCGCGAGTAATAAAGCCAAATCCCTTCGAGTCATTAAACCATTTAACCGTACCAGTTTCCTTCATTGAAACCTCTTTCTGATGCCACAAGATATTCCCGCCAAAAAAGCAGGGCGCACAGCAGTCAGGCAAAAAAAAACCGGCCGGGAATTAGCACCCCCATCCGATTTCATGTCCAGGACTTGTGGCCCTGATTTCAGTCTGACATGCTAAACTTAATTGTATTGTACAGGAGATATATTAATTGTCAAGCTAATTAAAATAATTGTCTGCAGGTTCTCTGGAGATACCATTAACCCAATATAAATATTCCGATAAATAATATGAATTTATTTTATCATCCACCCATTCAGGTGACTTATGCGAAATAAATAGAATCCATTAACTATATAAGTTAAACTTGAGTTGAATTGAGTTGAATAGGAGGGATACTCTATGCGTAAGCGTATTATCGGTAATAGCACTCGTGAGATCGCAGCAGCGGAGCCCGGCTGGCTGGACCTTGACCGCTTGGCCCAGGTCGAAATCACCTCCGAAGAGGCCGATTACCCCATTGAATCGGCGCTGATTCCGGGTACGGGCCTGGGTTGGCGGGCCGCCCAGCCGGGGGAGCAAATGATTCGCCTCCTGTTTGATGAACCCCTGAATCTCAAGCGGATTCACCTGATGTTCCATGAAGGCGAGCAGGAACGCACCCAAGAGTTCGTTTTACGGTGGTCACCGGACCGCGGTCAGTCATACCGGGAGATGGTACGCCAGCAATATAACTTCAGTCCGCCGGGGGCGACCCGGGAGGTCGAAGACTACGAGATCAATCTCGACGGGGTAACCGTGCTCGAACTGAAGATCGTGCCGGACATCAGCGGCGGTCGCGCCCAGGCCTCGCTGGCGCAACTACGCCTTGCTTAAGCAGCAGAGTGACTTTGGGGCGAAAATTTAATTGCTCTGAGGACCAAAGTTGCAGATAGGATAACCTCATAAAATAGTAATCATATTTACTTGAGGCGTGAAGATTCTAGCAGATACCACCCCTCTGAGCCAACAGGGAGTCCAGAGTTTTGTCGGCCTCTTCGCCCCTAAAGCCGCTCCCACTTTTACGAAACCCTGCCCGAGCCCGCCAGGGACAATCGCAGGTGTGTTGCCCCTGGCTGCCGGGATTAATCTTCATCTGGGTCCAAAAGCCTGTGGACCTTCACGATACGCTTTGAATGGTTTGGTTTTCTTCTGTTCCGGGCGGCGCTGGGGTTTGCGGGGCGGACGTGCGAACTCGGTATCGCCTGGCGCCGCCGCTTTTTTATAATCAAAACCGTTCAGGGTGCAACGCTTTACCTTGGTGCGCAGGATCCGCTCGAGGCTGCGAACCATATCCTCATCCTCAGAGGTGATAAAAGTGAAGGCGTCACCGGTCTTGGCATTGCGGCCGGTTCGGCCGATCCTGTGCGTGTAGGCATCAACAGTATCCGGCATGTCGTAATTGATCACGTGGGAAATGTGGGTCACGTCGATCCCCCGGGCGGCCACGTCGGTCGCCACCAGGATCTGGAAGGTGCCGTTCCGGAACCCGTTCATTACCGCCTGCCGCCGCGCCTGCGAGAGATTTCCTTGGAGCGACGCGGCCGGATAGGCAGCCTTCTCCAGTTGTTCCCCCAGACGCTTGGCCCGGTGCTTGGTGCGGGTAAAGATCAGAACCGACTCGGTGGCGGTGTGGCGCAGGAGTTCGAAGAGCAGGGCGGTCTTGCGGTGCTGCGCCACCGGATAGAGCCTATGGGAGACCGTACTAGCCGGGCCGGTGGCATTCACCTTTACCGTCACCGGGGCTTTCAGTACTTCTTGGGATAAATGCAGAATATCATCGGGCATGGTGGCCGAGAATAACAGGGTCTGGCGTTTTGCCGGTACCTGTTTGATGATCCGTCTGATATCCGGCAGAAATCCCATGTCGAACATCCGGTCTGACTCGTCCAGGACGAGCACCTCCAGATGCGACAGGTTGATGGTGCCACGGTTGATGTGGTCCAGCAGGCGGCCGGGGCAGGCAACGACGATCTCGGCGCCCCGTCTCAGCCTATTCGCCTGCGGATTGAAACCGACTCCGCCATAAATAGTGACGCTCCTGAGTCCGGTCCGGCGTCCCAAAGTGCCGGTGGCTTCGTGGATCTGCTCGGCCAGTTCCCGGGTGGGGGCAAGAATCAGAGCCCTGACTTGCCGGCGCGCACCTGGCGTCAGGCGGTGGAGGATGGGCAGCACAAAGGCCGCGGTCTTGCCGGTGCCGGTTTGGGCCAGGCCCACGACGTCGTGCCCTTGCATGACCAGGGGGATAGCCTGTGCCTGTATCGGCGTTGGGGTGGTATAGCGGGCCGCGTTAACGCCGGCCGCGACCTGGGGGTGAAAATCGAAGGTGTTAAATTCCATAATTTCCTTTTTTTAGTTCTGGTAAAAAACCCTGTCGATCCAGAGGGATCCAGTAATGGGTATTTCCTCCTGATGCGGTCAGGGAATGCAGACGGACGAACCCTGGACGCCACCCGTAGCCACAGCGCTGGGGCTTGATAGATGCATCCCAGGAATATTCGGGGTCAGCATAGCCGTAGTTCTCATTCACCTGAATGAGGACAATCCCGCTTAACCCTCATTTCCTGCCTTATGACGGACTTTGGTTGGCCAGCGACAAGGTCTTGGTAAGCTGTTTCTGAGGTAACGGTTGGGTTAGCTTGGAATCCCACATGGGGAATTAACTTCATTAAGATACCAATAATTGGCTGTAATGTCAAGCAATACGCGGCCTGAAAACGCGGTTAAGCACGTCCTCCCAGGGTTTCATCTTGGCCGGAAGGTAACCAAGTCGTGCCAAGCTGCCGCTACCTAGCCTTAGTGCGCGGCGTTGCCACGGGAACCTCAGCTTGCCGGTCCTTGATGATGGCCGCGGCTTTTTCCCGCACCACCACCCGCAGGTTAAAGAGGTCCTCGCCCATGGCGCAGGTGATGATATACTCCACAAACCTGGTGGGATTGCGCCGCAACATCCCCAGCATCTGGGTCCAGAACTGGCGCCGGTAGGACGTATGAAACCCCTGCCACCAAAGGATCTTGAGAAAAGCCTTGGTTTCGACTAATATCTGGCGCCACGTCATTCCCCGGGCCTGGCGAGCCGGACGCATGGCCAGATGATAACGATAGGCCCTCGCCAGATAACGGGAAGGTTCATACAGATAGTCCCAGGCATCTATGTATTCCCACATGATCTCGACTTCCGGCCGGTCCGGTTCGAGGTTCATGGCGGAGAAAGTCCCCGCGTCATCTCCCTCGTCCGGGCGCAGCCGGCCTTCTTTCTCCAATCGCTGCCATAGCCTGGTATGTGGTGCAGCCTGCAGGATCCCAAGCATGGCCACCGGGATGGCAGTCTCATCCAAGAAGGCGCAGATGCGCGCGCCAGCCCCTTTCGTTTCCCCATCCAGACCGATGATGAAACTGCCGATGACCCCTATGCCCTTCTCCTTGATATTGCGTAGCGATTCGACTAAGGGATTCTTGATGTTGTGAAATTTGTGGCTGATTTGCAGCACCTTCTCATCCGGGGACTCGATGCCGATAAAGACCTTGTCCAGGTTGGCCGCAGTCATGAGGTCGATCATCTCCAGGTCCTGCCCCAGATTCACCGAGGCCTGAGTCATGAAGCTGAAGGGTCTCCCCCGGCTCCGCAACCAGGGGGTCAGCTCTTGCAGGAAGGCCCGGGCGTGCTTCTTGCTGCCGATGAAGTTGTCATCGCAGATGAATACGGAACCTCTGGCCCCGAGCTGCTGGAGCGTCTCCAATTCGGCGATGACCTGCTTCGGGGTCTTGTACCGGGGGATGCGTCCGAAAAGGTTCACCACATCACAAAATTCACAGTCAAACGGGCAGCCCCGGGAAGTCTGAATCGTCACGGTGGCGTAATCCTGCAGCCGCAACAGATCAAATCTTGGGACCGGAGAGATTGCCAGGTCCGGCTTTGCCTCGTTTTCGATGATCCCAGTCTTTCCCCGACGCATCGCCTCCAGCAGTAAGGGAATGGTATTTTCCCCCTCGCCTCGCACCACAAAATCACAACCGGCCTCCAGGACGGCCTTCGGGAGGGAAGTGGGGTGGGGTCCCCCGGCGACCACGGTTTTCCCCCGGCGCTTGGCCTCCCGCACCAGGGCCAACAGGCCCGCCCTTTGAATATACATGGCCGAAATCAAAACCAGATCGGCCCACTGCCAATCTTCCTCTATCAGATTGCTGGTGTTGAGATCCACCAGACGCATCTCCCATTCCTGGGGCAGTAAGGCTGCCACCGTAATCAAACCTAAAGGGGGATTGACCGTTTTATTACCCCGGAGCCGGCAAGATTTTTGGAAACTCCAAAAGGACAGGGGGAATTCGGGACATACCAACAAGGCCCGCATTTATCTAATACTCCTCACTGACCGCTAGTGGGCGGCAATCGAGCTATGGCTGTCTTAACTCAGGTGATAGGAAATATTTTTCCGAACTTGGCGATATAACCTTTGCGCAGGCAAGGTACTCCTGAGGAGCAGGATAACATAAATATTTTCCGAAACCTCTATCTATCATTTTTAAACCCAAGCAGATGTCAGTCCATATCCTGATCCTGATTTCCAGCCTAAACGCCCATAAGCAGTACTGAACGATAATGATAAAAAAATTAAGGGCGATGAAGAATGAATCCTTACGTAACCTAAAGGCATCGACTAGGCTATCAACCTTATTACCTCGTGAAGCAGGTATTTTGCTAGAGTAAGAGATGGCTATTATAGCGGATTTCTTGCCAAAACAGAATCTTCTCAAAAATTACAGATAATTGAATGTTTGATCCGCTTATAAAAAGTGGCACCTGTCTGGCGCTCTTACCGGTAAAAGGGCCCTCTGAGAAGCCAGAATGGGGGAAGTTAATCTGAGGGGAAGGGTTGAACTGCGCGTGCTTGTGCCTTGGCAGCCTTTTCTGTACGGTTCCTCGGTGGCGCTTTTGTCTCAAGCGAGTTCAAAAGGTTTCTGGAAACTGCCGCTATCTCATCAACAGCCGCCAGGAATGCAGTTTCGTTTACCTTCGATGGTTTGTGGAAGCCGCTCACTTTTCTCACGAATTGTAGCGAGGCGGTGCGAATCTCTTCGTCCGTCACAGGCGGTTCTAAGTTAAAGAGTGTCTTAATGTTCCTGCACATAGCTATCTTCCCCGGTTAGCTGTCCGAGTTCGCCCTTATCCTTAACACCAAGAAGACGTACGGTGATTTTTCCGCAAGCCTCATCGGTCAGAATCCCCGCTTGCTGCATGTCTTTGGCGGTTTCAAGCAGCCGCTCGCCAGTGAGCCAATATTATGTCTTCCAGATAGTCAAGAAATCTCTCGATATGATTCCTGGACCTGGTTCTTAGATGCTCGCTAAAGGCCTGATGAGAATTTTCTTTTAGGAGGGAGCGTTGGCTCTCTGGGGCAACGACTGGACCGCGGCGGTGACGATTTCCGGCAACAGTTGTTTCTGCATCCGGGAGGCATCCAGATCTACCGTCACCCGCAGGGCCTTCAAGCCCTGGGCCCCTTGCAAGTCCTCCAACTCCACATCAACCGTGCCGGCTTTTAGGTAGCCGGCAGCCTGGAGGTAATCGATATATTCCAGGTATTCCGCGACTTCCTGCCTCTGCGAGTAGACAATAGCAATTTTGCCCGGCTGGGTCAGGCGTTCTGACTTGCCTTTGATTACCGCCTTGTCGATGCGTTTCTTGATGATCTCGTGGCGGATATCATAAGCTCCCTCCACTTCGAAGTGCCGCTCATCCGGACTGAAGAAGATGGAGAGCGGCGAATCCTGGGCCAGAATCAAGTGGGTCGTTTCCAGGGGCACTTTCAGATTGTCTTTAATTTCCACAGTGCGCCGCACTACTTCACAGGTAACCATAAGCTGCCACAGACGCAGGTTTTTCAGATACATGGGATTGAAATTGCCATTCTCCACCATGCTCGCACCGATATAGATGGTGTGTTCCACCCCGTCGGTCTTGAGCTTTTCAAAATAGTGGGGAAAATATTCCTGGGCTTTGGCCTCCTCCTCTTCCAGGTAAGTGGCAACAGTTTCATTAATGCGCTTGAGGCTTTCTTCAAAGTCCCGCCGGCTCCGGTAAATCGTCCGCATCTCCGGATCCAAAGCTGCCCGGTAAGCGGCGATCTTCTCGGCCACCGGCCTCCCGAAGTCGGCCAATTGGTCAAAAAGGGGTTCGATCTCCCGCTGGATGAACAGGGGTTTGGTGGCTTCGTCCCCCGCATTCAGGCCGCGCTTCAGGCCTTTGATGTGCTTATTGAGGCGATGGCTGAAGGCCGCCAGGATCGGCAGGGGCCGGTGTTTATGGGCGAGCTGCAGGATGTCCTGGGCTTGGCGGAAGTGTTCGATGAGATCGGCCTGGATGGCAGCATTACGATGATCGCTGGACTCCCTGATATCCGAAACGCCGAACAGAGGATAGACTTGGTGGAAGACGATGGGTTCCAGGGAAACTCCTTCGTCCTTACGCTGGATATAGTTTAGAGCCGCCTGTTGAAAACGCCATTCCACCGCAGGGTGGATGGCGGTGAACTCCTCTTTGATGACCGCCTGGATTTTTTGGTTCAGCTGCTCCAGGCTTCGGTTTAAGGCCACGGCAAACAGCGGCAGCACCGGCTGGAGATTGGCCGTGTTCAGGGCGTTCAAAGCTCCCGGGCGGGTTGACTTGAGCGCTAAAGTTCCCAGGAGCCTATCTTGGTAGCGGAGGGGGGCGACATACACACTCCGGTATCCGTGATCAAGCATGCGCTCTTCCAGAATCGTGTTCTTAGGATAGTTCTGCAGATCTTCCACGACCAGCGGCTCATCCCGCTCCATCGCCTGGGAAAAAATTGATCCCCGGTATTCGCTTCTTTGGTAGTGCGTCGCATTCTCCAGTATGCAGCTCGTTTCCGACTTCCTGTGGGCGTGTGGTAAAATGAGAACCTGCTCACCCCGGATCGCAGCAAGGCCCAGGGTAATATCTCTCTCGTCCAGATAGATTTGCAATTTTTCTTGGAGGCCCGCAAACCCATCCTGCTGAAAAATCGCCTCCTTTTCGAACAAATCCGCCTGGAGGGCAGCCAGCATCTCCCGAGCTGTAACATCCGCCGCCTTGAATACGCCGAACCCTTGAAATTCAAAGTTTGCTGCGGGGATCAATTCCATCCACAATTTTAGGTCGGTGACGTTGGAAAGCAGCCGGTTCCGGTCTGCTTCTGTCAAAGTCCTGGGCTCACCCAGCACTTTGATTTCCAGAAACTTCGGGTCCAAGACAATGTTAAAAAACCTGTCAATGCCGGTTTTAGGACACTTGGCTTGGGCAATCAGAGGATAGCTCCAGGCCAGGTCGATGCCATAGAATTTCCTCAGGATAAGAATATACGCCTTGAGAGTCATCCCCCACTGCCACTGCTGGGGGTCGATGTTCAATTGCGGCGTAAAACCCTGTCCTTCCATGCGGAACATGGTCTTAAAGGCTGGCGTGGCATAAAAGCTGGTGAATTGGAAAGGTACGAAGGCCGCGGCGCAATCGCTCTCCCAAAACGCCGGTGGGAAGACGGCACTCATCAACAGCTCAATGAGTTCCTGGTGCTTCTCCAGGATAGCCAGATCATCAATGGGTTCTCGGAGTTCCGGGGCGTTCGCCATTTTTTGGCGGATGACCGGCTCCCAAGAATTCATGCCGCCTTTGCCTTCAGCCAACAATCGTTCCCAGAAATCCAACAGCAGCTTCAGGCTCAGTCTGCTTTTAAAAGGAAATTCAATCTTGCGGAGTTTCATCATGTCCCCTTCATCAAACCGGTAATACCTGAGTATTGGTTGTCAATAGCCTAGACCCTCTCACCTGGAGATAGTTGACGCAGGCTGTTGATGTCGCGCAGCGGCGGCGCGCCGAACAGGCGGCAGTACTCCCGGCTGAATTGGGAGGGGCTTTCATAGCCGACCTGAAACGCCGCGTTGGTGGCATCCAGGCGTTCGGTGAGCATCAACCGCCGGGCTTCGTTCAAACGCAACCATTTTTGGTATTGCAAGGGACTCATGGCCGTCAGCGTTCGGAAATGGTGGTGGAAGGTCGAGGTGCTCATATTGACTTGCCTTGCCAGGTCATCGATACGCAACGGGCTCGTGTAGTTAACCTTCAGCCAGTCAATGGCCCGCGCTATCTGATGGCTCTGAGTTCCCGCCGACGCCATCTGGCGCAGCCGCGCCCCCTGATCGCCCACCAGTAAACGGTAGGATATTTCCCGCTGGACGAGCGGCGCCAGGATCGGGATATCCTTCGGTTCATCCAGCAAGTCGATCAAGCGTTGCAAGGCGGTGAGCAGCGGCAAGGTGACCTCGCCCGTCGCCATGCCTCGGCTTGACTGCTGTACCCGCGGTGGCGGAAGATGGCTGTCCACCATCAACTGAGAAATCTCGTGCAGATCAAGTTTCAACAGGAGCCCCAGGCAAGGCTTCTCCCGGCTCGCTTCGATCACCTGCCAAACCGTGGGGAGATCCACGGACGTGAGCAAAAAATGGCGGGCGTCATACACATAGGTGTCGTCTCCCAGCACCACGCGTTTGGCCCCTTGGGCGGTCATACAAATGCCCGGCTCGTACATGCCGCTCGTAGGCCCGGTCGGTTCGTCCCGCCGCCAAAGTGACAAGCCCGGGATGGCGGTCCCGAGCTGGTCGCCCTGTTCGGTCCATCTGGCAATGGTTTCGCCCAATTTCTCCAAGGCGAGTTCAATGCTATTATTCTCACCCACCTGATTGATGGCCTGCTTGCTCATTTAATTCTCCTACTTATATTTATTAGAACCAGCTTTGCCATTCAACCCATATATCGAAGCCTCGGAGGATCAGGCAAAAAATAAGCAGGATCGGTCTACTGCCCCGGCTCTTTCAGGATTAAATTATGAGCATCAACAAGTCAGCAAGGAGAAAAGCATGCAAAAACGTAAATTAGGAATAAATGGCCTGGAAGTTTCGGCTCTCGGGTTCGGCTGCATGGGAATGAGCTTTGGCTACGGTCCGGCTGGAGACCAGCAGGAGATGATCTCAGTGCTCCGGGCGGCGGTCGAACGCGGCGTCACCTTCTTCGACACCGCCGAAGTCTACGGTCCGTTCACCAACGAAAAGCTCGTGGGCGAAGCCCTCGCCCCCTTCCGTGGGCAAGTGGTGATTGCCACCAAGTTCGGTTTCGATACCAGGGTCGATCCCGGGGGGACAAAGGGTGCGTCAGTCTTAAATAGCCGGCCGGAGCACATCAAGGAGGCCGTCGAAGGCTCGCTAAAGCGGCTCAGGGTCGAGGCCATCGATCTTTACTACCAGCACCGGGTTGACCCGGAGGTGCCTATCGAAGACGTGGCAGGGGCGGTGAAGGACCTGATCCGAGCAGGCAAGGTCAAGAACTTCGGCCTTTCGGAAGCAGGAGTGCAGACGATCCGCCGCGCCCACGCCGTCCAGCCGGTTACGGCGGTCCAGAGCGAATACTCGCTGTGGTGGAGACGCCCCGAAGAAGAAGTGCTGCCGGCGCTGGAGGAACTGGGCATCGGCGCCGGCTCGTAGAACCGGCAATGGGTTCCGCGTCCAGCTCCTCGGAGGGGAGTTTTTTTCTGGAAGAAGTGAAAAAGGCTTGACATTTTAGACGGACCGGTCTAAGTATTTGTCATGAAACGCTCACACAACAAAGACGAAATCGTCCAGGCTGGACTCGATATGATTATTACCAGGGGATTCAATGGTACCGGTATCGAGGCGATCCTCAAGCAGGCAAATGTGCCGAAAGGGTCTTTCTACAACTTCTTCTCCAGCAAGGAGGAGTTTGGCCTCGCTGTCATTGACCTCTTCCTTTCCGAGATGGCAGCTTTGCTGCGGCCGTTCATGGAAGATGTCTCGTTGCCTCCCCTTATGCGGATGAGGAAATCCTTCGAAGTCCTCATCACCCGATTTGAAGGTAATAACTGCTCCAAAGGCTGTCTGATCGCGAATCTGGCGCTCGAAATGTCCGATCAATGTGAGGTGTTCAGGAAGCGTCTGGATGGTGCTCTCCAGGGGTGGATCGGCTCCCTAGCTGCGGTCCTCGAAGAAGCCCGGGAGGACGGGGCTGTCCACATCGATATCGAACCCGTGGTACTCGCCGAGAATATCGTCGCGTCCTTCGAGGGTGCTTTGTTGTGCGCGAAGGTGAAGAAGTCGGTCGAACCTCTTAAAAACTTTATCCATCTCTATTTCGAGATATTTCTGGCCTAGTTGGTGGCTGGAGGCTTTTGGAAGGCTTTTCAGCTCTCTTAATTTTCACAATCAAAACAAGTAGACCGGTCTAAATAAGGCGAAAGACCAGGTCTCAATGAAAACTCAGAGGAGAAATTTATGGGACACGGCGCAAATGCTAAGGAAATTGCTTACATGTTACTTGCCGAGCGGTTGAATAAGAATCCGGTTGGGACACCAATTAACGAGGAGCTAATGCACTGAATGTATCCGCCTGTTGGTATCGATTGTCTACGACAGCAAATACGGTCATACCGCCAAGCAAGCCGAGGCGGTTGCGAAAGGCGCGCGTAGCGTGCCTGGCACAGAAGTTGAACTCATCGCCGTGGGAGATGGCGAAATTTAATCCGCCTACCCTCCCCTCAACCCAACAGATAACGAAGAGGAGGATAAACAATGAGCACCGAAGAGAAAAACAAGAATTTCGTGCTGGAAGCGTTTGATACGCTGTTCAACAAGCGCGACTATGCCGCGGCCGAACGCTTCTGGTCGCCCGACTATATCCAGCACAGTGCAAACATAGCACCTGGCCGCGAAGGCCTGTTTGATCTCGTCAAGGCAGCGCCCGCCGAGTTTCGCTACGAAAATGGGCTGGCCGTGGCCTCGGGGGATTATGTCGTACTTCATGGTCGCTTTTCAGGATTCGGCGCCCCGGTAAACTGGATCGTGGCCGACATAGTTCGCATCGAAAACGGCCAGCTTGCCGAACATTGGGACGTGATTAGTAGCGCTGCTCGCGCGTCCTTGTGGCCCTTCGAGGATGCGTAGGCAAGAACGTTGAGAACCATGCCACCGCCACTGGAGTCTCCTGTCACGGCGAACGGCTTGCCAAGCGCACGCACTGCTTCGTAGCCGCGGATGGACTCGTCGTAGGACGCCGGAAATGGGTGCTCGGGTGCCTTGGAGTGGTCCAGAACGATGACCTGGGACTTTGCCGCTCGAGACAGCTCTCCGAGCATGCCCAAATGCGAGGCAGGAGAGCCAGCCACCCAGCCACCACCGTGGAAATGGTAGATGACTCGGTCTTTGGACGCGCCGGGAGCCGTAATCGCCACCGCGGCTACGCCACCGAGCTCGGTCGGCTCGACGGTTAGGTCAGCCGCCGGCGGGTTTGCTTGTGAAATTGCCTCCATGCCGACGCGGAGCGTCTCGATGGTGCGTACGGGATGCGCAAAGTCGAAGGCGAACATCGCATCACGGAGCTTGCGGATGGAAGATGAATCGTAGGTCATGGTTCAGCTCACTCCAGGTCGAGGAAAGTCGCCGGTACCCAGTCGTAGCCAACGCTCCAACGCCTCCGGCTCGGTGCGCGTCCACAGCACCAGGGCAGGAGTGGTGGCTGTATTCATCCCGATACCCGTCCAGAGAATGGTGTCGGATCGGAGCCACATGAGCCCCACGCCTGAGAAACGAACGAGACATCCGTTTCAAGTCAATTTCGCTGCCCCGTTTCCAAGAACAGGGCAGCGATGAAGTGCGTTTCGATGTGTGCGCGGCCGCGGCGGCCTCGGCACCCTAGCTTTTATATCCCGAAGGAACCGAGAAAACCTCCGCCTCAGGCGGAGTCAGGTCGGCAACGCCGTTCGGGTTGAGTGCCTGTGCCGCGGCCACCGTGTTGAGGGACTCGCGAAGCAGCTTGATTTTGCCGCCCTCGGCGACGAGGCGTCCTGCGAACAAGTGATGGATGAGACGCCCGGTCGCCGCCGCGCGTGTGTGCGTCAGATATTCGGCGAACACCTGATCCTTCGTGTCGATCAGCACCGTGACGTTCTCGGGGCTGAAGCCGAAGCCGGGATAAAGGGTGCCGCCGACAAAATCGAAGAATTTCGCGATGGCTTCACGCCCCTGATGGCGGGTCGGGATACCGAGAGAATGGAGGAATGGGAGTTCCAGCACACCGTCCTCGGCGAACAACGCGGCACATTTCTTGCCGTCGGGGATCACGGCAAGAAGGTCTAACAGCAGAGTCTTTGCATCGGTCATGGCAATTGTCTTCGGAAAGCTGTCGCCAAACATCGGGAGCCCGCTCTTCGACCCGTCGCGCGTGGCCTCGTCCTGGATCTTAGCCCATGGGCAGACTTAACGCTGACGCTGCCCTCGTTAACGCAGTTGGCCGACCGCGACCCAATGGTCAAAGCGAGCGCGATGCGGGAGATGGTCGAGGCTTACGCTGGCAACCACGACTTGAAGGATCCGCGCATCTCACCCATGTTCGCCGACATGCACGGTTTTCCTCCACTGCTCATCCATGTCGGAAGCGACGAAGTACTTCTCGACGACGCGCTTGAAATTGACCGAAAGGTGCGCGCGGCCGGCGGCGAGTCGCACCTTGAGGTCTGGCCGGAGATGCTGCACGTCTGGCACCTTCAGACAGGCTCTTTGCCTCAGGCCCACGACGCGCTGCAGAGAGCCGGCGAGTTTCTCATCGGGCACCTCGAGAAATAGCACGCGCGCGCACTTTGCGAAGACGCAGACACTCGATAGGAGATTGTAATGACTACTGACACCAACCCGCCGGGAACGGCATGGATGCAAATCGTCAAGAAGAACGGAACGAGCGACTTCGCGGCGTCGTTCACCGCTGACGCTAGGCTTCAGACCTCAGCCCTCAGCAAGGCCGTGGTCGGCCCGACACTCATCGGAGCGTTCTTTGCCGCGACGAGCAAGATGTACGAACACATCGAGTTCACTGCGGAGACGGTCGACGGTGCGAAGACTTACCTTGAGTGGGATGGCATCTACGCTGGCAAGTCGGTCGCCGGCGCCACCCTACTCACTCGGAATGAGTCTGGCCTCATCAACAACATCAAGCTCTTCCAAAGCCCGTTTCCCGTCGTTCGTGAATTCTCATCTGGCCTCAAGGAGCGACTCGAAGGAACACTCGGTCAGGACTTCTTTAGCTAAGCCGGGACAACAGCCAACTTCATCGCCTCATTTAACCTGAACAACACAACCGAGGAAACACTCATGCCAATATTTCACGCCCACATTCCGGCTCAAAAGTTCTCTAGCGAAGAGAAGCGGGCTCTGGCGGATGCCTTAAATCTCGCTCTTCATGAAGCCATGGATACGCCTATGGATGACCGTTTCGTCATCATCAGTGAGCACAAGGACGATGAATTCTTCATCCATCCGACTTTTCCTGACCTGAAGAGATCCGACAAGCGCATGATCGTAACGGTGACGTCCGGTACGAGCAGGACGGTGGAGCAGAAACGCAAGCTCGCGGAGTTGGTCACCCGATACGCAGTAGAAAAGGTTGGCGTCAGCCAGGACGATGTCACCCTGATGATGTATGCCATTCCCTTGGAGAACATGAGCTTCGGCGGTGGAAAGCTGGTCTCTGACATCGACCTCTCTATGCCTTGGGTAAACAAGTAAGAAGGACGAAGCTGCCCTGTTCTTTGGATCGGGGCAGCGAAAATGACTTGAAACGGACGTCCCGATCGTTTCTCAGGTGTGGGGCTCATGAGCGGAAAAGGATCAAACACCTCGGGGGCGTCACCTACGGCGGCTACTCCGATAGCATCGTCGTCGACGAACGCTTTGTTTTACACGTTCCTTCCAACCTCAATCTTGCCGGGGTCGCGCCTCTGCTCTGCGCCGGGATCACGACGTACTCGCCCATGCGCCACTGGGGCGTCACCAGGGGCAAGAAGGTCGGTGTGGTCGGCCTCGGCGGGCTGGGTCACATGGGGGTCAAGTTCGCCCGGGCGTTCTGAGCCCACGTCGTTGTCTTCACCACCTCACCCAACAAGAAGGAGGACGCGCTCCGCCTCGGTGCCGACGAAGTCGTCGTCTCCCGCTATGCCGACGAAATGCGGAAACACGCCGGCAGCTTCGACTTCATCCTCGACGCGGTCTCCGCCGATCACGACCTCAACGCCTACATCAACTTGCTCGGCCGCGACGGCAACCTCACCCTCGTCGGCGCACCAGAGAAGCCTCTTGCCGTCTCTGCCTTCAGTCTGCTGCTCGGACGCCGCAGCCTCTCCGGCTCGCCCATCGGCGGTATCGCTGAGACCCAGGAAATGCTCGATTTCTGTGGCGAGCACGGCATCACTGCAGATATCGAAGTGATTAAGATTCAGGATATCAATGAAGCGTATGAACGCCTGCTGAAAAGCGAGGTGAAATACCGCTTTGTGATTGATATAGCGTCTGTGCGGGCCTGATAGCGAAACCTGCTGCTTCTTGCACGAAAGCCCGCTATTTAAGTTAAGTAGCGGGCTACAATTCTTCCGCGGTTAACTCATAACTACCTTAAATCTACTATTCGACATATATCTTGCCATTTGGGAAAATTATCGGTGGGCGAGGCAAAATTGCAGGTATCGTCTGGCTAGCAGGGTGTTGAAAAACTAGCAATCGCGATTGGTTATCAATGGTGCTATACTGCCGGACATCAAGCCGGAGGTCGATGTCCATGCGCGGAACCGAT
>QZIZ01000074.1 GCA_003599195.1 Deltaproteobacteria bacterium
CTGATGCCTTCTTCCAACAATGCCTCCACTCTGCTGGCCCCCCTGTTTGAGCTGGACCCCCAGTGCGCGCAGGAGGCGGTCAACATACTTGCCAAAAGCAATGCAGGCCAGGATGCTGTTATTCTTGTGGCCGAACAGGCCGCTATTGCCCTTTGCCAGGAAATAAATTTCGGCAGGGCGCAACTTTTGGCAATGGCCCGCCTGGCGGCAAATGCGCCGTATCCGCACGTTAAGCTTTATGCCCGGCTCATGGCCTGGGCCAGACCCTGGGGGGTCTTTTCCGCCAGCGGCTCCCGGGCCTGGTAGTTCTTTTGGAAGACCACCCGTTTGGTGACTTCCTCCTCGTTCATATCCAGAAGGGTAATATTCAGGGACAGGGCCGCTTTCCAGCCGTCGCCCTCGTCCAGTTCCTCGATTTCTTGTACTCCCCCTTCCAGCGCAAACCTGCTGCGCGCGCCGCTGGTATGCGGGAAAACCGCCTTAAAGAGATGGGAGTTTCTCAAGTCCCGGACCAGGAAGTCCGTCACCAGATAGCCCGGATTGACCTGCCAGCGGTTGTAAGCGTATGCTTTCTGGGTATAAGGGTCGGGCCGGTAGACCATGCTCGTGCTGTTATAGGCCTGGGCCACGGAAAAAAGCTCCACCTTGATGGACTCATCCACCGGCGATTTCACTTTAAAAACCGGCGAGGGATATTCGAACATATACTTGTTAACCATGGCCGGCGGGCCACCGCAGCCCCAGATCAACAGCAGCAGCAGCAAGCAAGGGGTAAGCCCGTTCAGGAAGGCGCTGATTCCGGGAAGCTGGATTTTATCAGGGCCGCGGGAGGCAACTGGTTTCATTTGGTTTTCCCATCTTTGACAAGGATTATTCATTCCATCTTTTCACCGGCGGCTTGCCAAACAACAAATCCGAGGGCCGGTCATAGACCCTCTCCGCAAAGGCCTCCAGGGTGGAGGAAGTTTGCTTGAGATTCTCCGTGGTGCTTTTGAGGTCCGCGGCAATGGACCCGGTCTTGCCCAGGGCCCCTTTGAGGTTCAGCTCTTTGATCTCCTCGTTTAATCTGGCGGCGAGCAGCTTGGTCTCCTTGACCGTATCCCGGGCCTCCTGGAGAATCTCCTCCACCCGGCCGGAGGCGATTATCTTATCCGTCCTGGCGGAGATATCCTGGAAGTTCGCCAAGGTCTTGTCAACCTTTTTGAGAATAGCGCCCATCTGCTCTCCCTTGAAGAAAATCTCGATCTCCGCGGCGGTGGCCTGCAACTGGGTCATCAGGGCCTTGGGGTCCACCTGGCCGAACTTTTCAATGACTATATTGACTCCTTCCAAGACCTTGGCCACTTCGGAGGGACGGGAAGGGATGACCCGGTATTCGGAGGGGAAGGTGAACTTGGGGGATTTTTCCGCGTCCCCGGGTTTCTGGCGGTCCAACTCCACGTAGACCAACCCGGTGATTCCCGCCACCTTAAGCTGGGTGGTGCTGGTTTTAGTCAGATCGTCCTTGAGGTTGATCTTCATTACCACGCCGATGAGCCGGTTGTCCGGGGCCACCCGGATGTCCTGGACCCGGCCCACCTCCACGCCCCGGAATTTCACCGTGGAATCCCGCTGCAGGCCCTGGACCGACTCGTCAAAGTAGGAGATGTAAAGGTTTCCCTTTTCGAAGTACTTGCCGGCTCCCACCCAGATGATGACCACCACGCCGATGATTATTCCCAAAGAGACAAAGAGTCCCACCAGAAACTTGGAGGTCTTCTTAGCCATGTCTGTCCTCTCTTTCATGTGCAGGCCGGCGGTTGAAAAAGTTCACCACCCGGGGGTCGGTAGAGTGTTCCTTGAGTTCCCGGGGGTCGCCCACGGCAATCATCCCCTTGGCGCCCTTATCCAGCATAATCACCCGATCGGCGATGGTGAAGACGGATTCCAACTCATGGGTGACCACCACCATAGTGGTTCCCAGGCCGGCATTGATGTCCTTGATCAGGAGGTCCAGTTCCACTGCGGTGATGGGGTCCAACCCCGCCGAAGGTTCGTCGAAAAACAGGATGGAGGGGTCCAGGGCCATGGCCCGGGCCAGCCCCGCCCGCTTCTTCATACCCCCGGAGACCTCCTCGGGGAGATGATTTTCATATCCAGCCAGGTCCACCAGGCCGAGTTTCATTTTGACTATGAGATCAACGGCCTCTTCCGAAAGATGGGTGTACTCAGTCAGGGGCAGGGCCACGTTTTCGGCCAGGGTCATGGAGCCGAAGAGGGCCCCGGATTGAAACAGCACCCCCATCCCCTGGCGCAGTTTGGCCAATTCTTTCTCATCCCCGGTGTTCACATCGATGCCGTTGATCAACACCTTGCCGGAAAAGGGGCGGTACAACCCGATGAGATGCTTCAGCAGGGTGGATTTGCCGCAGCCGCTCCCTCCCAAAACCACCAGAATCTCGCCCCGGTTTACCTGGAAGGTTACGTTTTCAAAGATGGTGTTGTCACCGAAGCGGGCGGTGAGTCCCGCCACGTCGATAACCGGGGTTTGCTCCAGATTGGACAAGACCGCTCCTTTGCGAAAATTACCCTCTCACATAATGCAGCACCAGGGCAAAGGCCGAATCCGTGACAATGATCAGAAAGATGGCCGCGACCACCGCGGAGGTGGTGGCCGCGCCCACCGCCTGGGCGCCGCCTCGCACCATGAAACCCCGCTGGCAGCCGATGCCGGCGATGAGCACGGCAAAGACCGCGGACTTGAAAAGACTGGTGAGAATATTAAAGAGGTCTATGGCCTTACGACTCTCTTGAATATAGGTATAGGCGGTCAGGTCCAGTCCCACCACCCCCACGATCAGGCCCCCGAGGATGCCGAAGAGGTCCGCATAAATGGTGAGCAGGGGCACGACGATGAGGGCGGCTAAGACCTTGGGGACCGCCAGGAACCTGACCGGCTCGAAACCCATGGTGACCAGGGCGTCCACTTCTTCGTTGACCATCATGGTACCGATCTCCGCGGCAAAAGCCGACCCGGAGCGCCCGGCCACCAGGATGGCGGTCATGATCGGCCCCAGCTCCTTAACCATGGAGATGGCTAGTAGCGAAGCCACGTAAATATTGGCCCCGAACTGCTTGAGTTGCAAAGACGACATGAAGGCAATGATCAGGCCCATCAGGAGGCCGATGAGGCCGACGATGGGCAGGCCGTCCGCGCCGGCTCGCTTCATATAAAAAAATACGTCCCCCCATCTGACGGACCGGGGGTGCAGAAAAGAGTGGGCCAGGGCAAAGAGGAGGTCCCCCAAAAAGGTCAGCACCTGGACCAGGTCTTCGGAGAAGCGCATCGCGGCCTCCCCTATCTGGTCCAGGACCCCGGCGGACTCCCGGTCGCTGATGAGAGGCGGGGTGGCGAGGGCCTTCCGGTCGATGAGGCCCATGATCTTTTGGGCGTCCTCGCTGACATTAGCAAACCGGCAGGAGATGGAGCGGGCCTGGGCGTCGCTCTCCAGTTGCACCAGGGCCAGGGCCCCGGCGCTGTCCAGATAGGTCACGCCCCCGAGGTCCACTGTCAGACCGGCCGGATTCCGAGCGTCCAGGAAGGCCCGGATGTCGGCGGCCAGGGCCTCCATATCATCCAAAGGCACCTGGCCGGAGAGGCTGAGTACTACTTCCCTGCCTGCACCGCCCTCAACGGTGGCGGCCTCTATGGACCATGTTTTTCCCGCTTTTTTCATCTTTAATTATTTGTTAAAATCGATGGCCAGAAACTCCTTTTCCGATACGCCCCAGATCTTCTTCGCTTCTTCAGCTCCCAGGGCCATCGCCAGAACCCCAAGCACTTCCTCTTGTTTCAAGATCGGCACACAGACTATATAAATCTCGGAACCGTCCTGCAGGAAGAATCGCTGCTGCGTGGTTTTCCGGTTTTTCAGGGTCTGGACCACCACATCATAACCGGAGAAATCCCCTTTGGCGGCTTCCCGGTTAGGATAGACCGTCAAGGTCTCCCCGTTTTTATCGAGGACGCCAATTCTAAAGGGGCACATGCGGCAGAGTTTAATGGCCTGGGGCTCCGCCTGCTTCAGGGTCTCATTGATGGCCCCGAGATCTTTTTTAGACAGCGGCTCCACCAGGGGTTTAGCCAGCCGGTCGATGCACTCCTTCACTTCCTTCTTGAAAGTGGCGGCCCCCGGGCTTAAAGGAGGCTCCTGGGCCTGGCAGCCGAAGGAGAGGAGGAGTAGGAGAAATAGTAGATATCCCCAAGGGGTTAGCTGCCCAACCGAACCGGCGTATAAAGGTTTTTTCATCTATTTCTCTCTTCTCGGCAACAGCCGATGTTGATCCGGCATGCCCGGACATAAGTAACCGGCGATAACATCCTGGGAAACTTATAATATCCCGTATTTAAGCTTTATACTATTAGAAATAATGATATTAAGACAGAATATCGTCAAAAAGGCGAGTTTAATTGAATCTTTTCAGAGGACGCCTTGCTTGGTGAATCGGGGGTGTCTCTGTTATGTTTTACGGGTGGGTCAGAGGCCCATGAAGAGCTGTGGTGAATCCTTTCATTCATGCTTCACCCGCGCCACGGTGAGGACCTCCACCTGCGCCGCCCCGGCCCGCCTGAGCACCCGGGCGCACTCCCGGACCGTGGCCCCGGTGGTATAGAGATCATCCACCAACAGGACCTTTTTCTCCTGCACTTCTTCGGGCCGGGCCGCGGCAAAGGCCTTATGCACGTTGTCCCGGCGCTCCTTGGGGTTGAGGCCCACCTGGGGCGGGGTGTGGCGCACCCGGTCCAGGGCCTCCAGGCTTACCTGCGCCTCCGGAAAGGCTCCGGCCAGGAGCAGGGCCTGGTTGAAGCCCCGGCGCCGCAAGCGCTTAGGATGCAGGGGTACGGGAATAAGCAGGTCCGCGTCCGCCGCTAATTCTGCACACCTGGGGGTTTGCAGCCAGTGCTGCATCACCGGGAGATAGGCCATCTGCCGGCCGAATTTGAAGCGGGTGACGGCCTTGGCCGCGGGACCCTCATAGACTACGGCGGCCCGGGCCCGGGCGAAAGGCGGCGGCTCCGTCCGACAAGTCCCGCAGAGCCGGTCCTCCCCCTCCCGCACCGGAAATATCAACCCGCAGCAAGGACAAACCGGACTCTCCACCCACTCGATGGCCCCCTCACAATCCGCACAAACCGCCACCGCCGCGCTCTCCGCCACCACCCCGCCGCAAAAGAGGCAGAGCCGGGGGAGGAAGAAGTCGAGGACCCGGAGGCTGAATTGTTTGATCCAGGAGGCCGCGGTGTTGGAGAACATGTCTTCTCCCGTTCGGCTACCTTAAAAATATTTTATTGGATTGTCAAATGGTTGAGGCTTCTTGGTTAAACTTATGCGGGGGTGAGGAGGGGATTTGGGGGAGGGGGGGGACCTCAGGCCCCCCAGGCACCCAACCCCCCTTAATTTTGCCAAAATTCCGATAGCCGGAAAGATGCACTATGGCCACCTATAACTTTAACTTCCTACCACATGGAATGCATTGAACAATTTTCAAAATATTGCCAATCAAATTCATTTGGATATCCTTCAAAGCCACCTTCTGGTTTCGGCTTTTTTTTCAGCTCTTCCTTATTTCCATTGGGCAGAAGATGCCACATAGAATATTCTATGTCATCGATATTTTTATTATATTTCCATTTTAATTGATAGTCTTTTGTCTCTTTTGAAGTTGTAGGAATGCGTGCAATAACTTCAAGCGTATCATACTTACCTTTAGGTATAAAAAATACTATTGACCTTCTTGATTGCTCTCCTGGTTTAAGAAAGAAATCATGTATGAGATCTCCAATGACTACAATAGACCGATTGTTTAATGTGTAATATTTTGATTCTAACAAATATTTAATCCCACGCTTATCAGGGAATTCCGGCGAAAAATCACTATTTTTAGCCGTAACATTGTAACCATATACTATAAATTTGTTCGGAAGCAAGTAGATTATTTTTTTACTTGGATTTTGTGCAGAAAACTTCATTTCGATTGCATCGAACTGAGCCTCATTGCTGCTTCCTAAACATACTCCTGTACCTTTATTTTGTATTGCCATGTCTAATGTAATATTTACCGGAGCAGATTTTGGGAGCCAAATCTTTTCGTAGACAAAAGTAGTTACTCCCCAAAGAAATACAATGATGGACCCAATAATAATGCCGATGGTCTGCGCCCAGGTATTGAATTTCTCACCAAAAGATTTTTCTTGTGCTTTGGGCATGGGGTATTCTTTCCCTTTGGCTTATTGAGGCCAATAATTAATAAATATCTTAAGAGATTAGTGAAAATTGTAAAGAATTAATTGTTGGGCTTGGGTCTAAATTTTATTCGAATTGGTATTATATGCCCGCCAGGCGGCGGGCCAGGGATTCGGCGTTGGTGAAGAGGGATTGGACTTCGGCTTTGGTGAGGCCCGCGCCTTGGGCGATGCGTTCCGCGTGTTGGCGGGAGATGAGGTCACCGGGCGCGTGGCTGTCGGTGTCGACGATGAGGGACGCGCCCACTTCCAGGGCTATGCGGGCCACGTGGCCGTTGGCGAGGCAGTGGCCTTTGCGCGCCGAGATCTCCAGGAAAATGTCCTTTTCCCGGGCCAGCGCGGCCTCCTCCAGGGTGATCAGGCCGGGGTGGGCCAGGATGTCGATGTCCGCTTCCAGCGCGGCGCGGTTGGTCCCCGGGGCCACGGGTTCGGCCAGGGTCTCCCCGTGGATGACGATGAGGGGCACCCCCAAAGCCCGGGCCCTGGCGGTCAGCGGGCCGATCAACGCCGGCGGCAGGTGGGTGAACTCCAAACCCGGAATGAAGTACGGGGGCTCGCCGGTATTGAGGCTGTCCGCGGCGGCTTTCAGTCGGGCGAAGACCATCTCGAAGTTGGAGGCGTCCACGTGGTCGGTGACGCCCAGGAAGCGGTAGCCCAGGACCTGGGCCCGGCGCCAGAGTTCGGTGGGCAGGAGCTCCCCGTCGCTGTAAAGGGTATGAGTGTGCAGGTCGATCATAACAGGCGGTCCTTTGGGCTATTTTATAACGCGGTGAAATGGCGCTGCATAAACTCGATCACCTTGGGCTTAACTTCGCTTCTATGGGTAAAGATGGCCACGTGCTCGCCGCCCTCAACGGCTAGGAGTTCGGCGTTAGGCACCCGGCTCTCAAACCCTTTGGCATTGGCCGCAAAGGGCACCAGTTGGTCTTGAGTCCCATGGACAATAAGAACCGGCGGCTGTAAATCTTCCAACGGGAAGGCCGCGGTCCTGCTGATCTCAATATCGTTTTCAGTGCCGTCCAGGCGCAGCCAGAGGCGGTCAAAGGTGCTGAGCAGCATGGTGGAGAACAGGGGCCAGGTCTCGGCGTCATTGATGGTCCGCTGCAGGATTTCCGGATCGCGGATGGAGCGTTTGGCCATGGCCTCCAAATCCCGGGCCGCTTTCTTCCGGAACCGGTTGGCGAACCAGGGCCAGCGGGCCAGGAATTTCATGATTTTAAACGAAAAAGGGATAGGGGTGTCAAGCTTCTCGGCCAGGGTCGACACCAGTACCAGCCCGGCGCAGCGGCCGGGATGCCGCAGGGCAAACTGCACAGCGCTGGGTCCACCGCCGGACACGGCCATGACGCCGGCTTTGGTAATGCCAAATTTATCCAACAGCGCGGCCACCAGGTCTCCCTGCTGTTCCGGGCTGCGCCCGGAACTCAGGGGGGTGCCCAGGTATCCGGGACGGGTCATGGCCAGATAGTGAAAGTCGCCGTTGCCGATGGTTTGGGCCAGGATCAGACTCTGGTCATAACCGCCCATGGCGCCGTGCAGGGCCACCACCGCGGGACCCTCGCCGATTTCGGCATATTCCACCACTCCGAGAGTCGTTTGCGCAATTTTGGGCGTAAGTTTGCCCGACAGCAAGGGGTCTTGAATATCGTAAATCACCGGATTTCCCATTATTTCGCTACGAAATTAGCTGCAATTCCAAGAGGTTGTAAAGTGGACCGCGGTAATTAACCAAATCGTTCCGCCGTCTCTGAAGGCGGCTGCCGGAGTGCGCTCAGAAGGGGAAAAGGGGTTTCATGTCCGCTGCTGCTCTTAAACCAAAAACCAACCACTAAAAACTAAAAACTCAAAACTATCTTTTACATCTTATACTTGCCGAAATCGTCGGGGTCCAGGCCTTCCAGGATTTCCGTCCATTTCTTGGCGTCTTCGGTGGTGATGGCCTCTTTGGCCGAGAGGTCCACCCGCCGGGCTTTCTGGATCACCACTTCGGCCACGAAGATGGGGGCCTTGACCCGGAGAGCCAGGGCGATGGCGTCGCTGGGCCGGGCGTCGATGGTCACTTCTTTGCCTTCCCGGTTGAGGTAGATGAGGGCGAAATAGGTATTGTCCCGCAGATCGCAAACCTCCACCTTGGTCACCTGGATCTGCATGTTCTCCATGATGATCTTCAGGAGATCGTGGGTCATGGGCCGGGAGAACTTGATGTTTTCCAGCTCACTGGCGATGGCCGTGGCCTCCAGCAAACCGATCCAGATGGGGACCGCCTTGTCCGAGTCCACATCCTTCAAAATCATGATGGGACTGTTGGTGAAGGGGTCGATGGTCAATCCGGAGACAGTCATTTGCCTCAACATGTTGCTCTCCTTTGGGGTGCCTGCGGGTCAACGGCCAGGGGAAGGGGGTCTTCCGCCTGCGCGCCTTTCAAGGAGTGGGGGTGAGCTTCGGTGAGCTCAACCGTTACCAGCCGGCCCAGCAACTCCCGGGAGCCGGTGAAATTCACCACTTGATTGGTTCTAAGCCTCCCGGAGAGTTCCTCCGGGGAGCGTTTACTGACTCCATCCACCAAAACCTCAGCCACCTGTCCCACCAAGCGCCGATGGGCCTTTAGAGTAAGCTCATTCAATAAATTTTGCAAGCGGGTTAACCGCTCCCCCTGGACCTCCCCGGGCACCCGGTCCGGCAGGGTTGCCGCCTTGGTCTGGGGCCGGGGGGAATATTTGAAAGAAAAGGCCTGGTCATACGCGGCCTCTTGCGCCAATTCAAGCGTGTCTTGGAAATCCGCCTCGGTCTCCCCGGGGAAGCCGACGATGATGTCGGTGGAGAGGCTGATCCCCGGGCAGACCCGGCGCAACTCCGCCACCTTTTTCAGATATTCCCGCCGGGTGTAACCCCGGTTCATGGCCTGTAAAATCCGGTCGGAGCCCGACTGCACCGGCAGATGCAGGTGCTCGCAGAGGCTGGGCAGCTCCCCGAACGCGGCCGTCAGCTCCGGGGACAGGTCCCGGGGATGGGAGGTGGCGAAGCGGAGCCGCGCCAACCCGGGAAGCGCGTCGATCCTCCGGAGCAATTCCGGGAAGCTGACCGCATCCGCCAACCCCCGGCCATAGGAGTTGACGTTCTGGCCCAACAGGGTCACTTCTTTGCCCCCCGCGGCCAGAAAGTCCGCCACTTCCATGACAATCTCTCCGGGTAGCCGGCTAACTTCCCGGCCCCGCACATAAGGAACCACGCAGAAGGCGCAGAAATTGTCGCAACCCTGCATGATGGTCACCAGGGTCTTGACCGCGCCCTGCCGCCAATGCCTCCGGCTCTGGGCCGGGAAACCCAGGGTGAGTCCGGTATCCACCACTCTTTGGCCCGAGGCGGCCCGGCGCACCATCTCCGGCAGGCGGTAGACGCCCTGGGTGCCGAAGATCAGGTCCAGGTGGGGGGCCGCAGTGAGGAGCCGTTCCCCCTCCTGCTGGGCCACGCAGCCGCCCACGCCGATGAGCATTTGAGGGCGGCGCTGCTTTACGGCCAAGAGGCTGCCCAGGAGGCTGCGCACCTTCTCTTCGGCCTTGCGGCGGATAGCGCAGGTGTTGATCAGATAAAGGTCCGCTTCCTCCACCCGCTCCGTGGGCGCGTAGTCCTCCGCCAGGAGCAGGGCCATCTGCTCCGAGTCGGCCACGTTCATCTGGCAGCCAAAGGTCTTGATGTATACTTTCTTCTTCGGCCGGGACATGCCTTTTATTAAATAAGAAACGCAAGGCCTTGTCAACCCGACCCCCCGTTTCCCTGCTGGACAGCCCCCGGTTGGTTGGGTAAAATGCGGGTGTTGATTGGCTTAAAGGGGAGGGTGGGGGAGCGGGGGCAGCTTTTATACCTGGCTACATCTATAAGGAATAAAATGTAGGGCGAACCTTGTGTTCGCCCCATGTCCAGGACGAACACAAGGTTCGCGCCTACGGAAAATATGCTTTTGATGGCAAGTTGGCAGTAAACCCACCCCTGCGGCCTTCCACCAAAACTCTTTTTTGGAGATTGCATGATCCCGATACGGGGGGCGGCGGCCGGGAACACGTGGCCGCTGGTCACGCTGGGGCTGATCGCCGCGAACGTGGCCGTTTATTTATACCAGCTCCACCTGGGGCCCCAGGGGGAGACCGCGCTGTTTTTGAAAGGCGGCGCGGTGGCCAGCAAGCTCAGCCACCTCAAGCTCTTGGGCTCCAGCCAGTCCCTGTGGGTGGCGGCCACCATGTTCAGTTCCCTGTTCCTGCATGGGGGCTGGGTGCACCTTCTGGGCAATATGTGGTTCTTGTGGCTCTTTGGCGAGGCCCTGGAGGACGATCTGGGGCATCTGCGTTTCCTGGGCTTTTACTTTTTCTGCGGCTTTTTCTCCTGCCTGTTTCATGTGTTGGCGGCCCACAATCTCTCCGCGCCCCTGATCGGCGCCAGCGGGGCCATTGCCGGGGTCCTGGGGGGCTACCTGCTGCGGCTCCCCCAGGCGCCCATCCGCACCGCGGTCTTCTGGCGGCTGAAATGGGAAACAGTGGAAGTCCCCGCGTTTCTCTGGCTGGGCCTGTGGCTGGCCTTGCAGTTTTACGGCCTGCGCCGGGGGGGGACCGTGGCCTGGGTGGCCCACCTGGGGGGTTTTTTCATGGGGATGCTCACGGTCACCCTGTTTACCCCGGTGCGGCCGGCCGCGGCAAACCGGAAGCCGGGCAAGAAGGCGGGGGGTGGAAGAGGAAAAAGAAAATGATGAACCGCAGAGACGCAGAGGAGTTGCGAGTTGCGGGTTACGAGTTGCGGGTTTTTTAACTCGTGAGCCGCAACCCGCAACTCGTAACCCTTGCAACTCTGCGCCCTCTGCGTCTCTGCGGTAAAATTTTAGGAGGCCTCCATGCAATATACCGAAGGGAGTCTGGGCCGCGTGTTTGTTTTGCGGCTGGAAGAAGGGGAAGTACTCAACGACACCATCGAAAACTTCGCCCGGGAACAAAAGATCAGCCACGGGCTGGCCTTCTTTTTGGGAGGCTCCGGCGACGGCAGCAAAGTGGTGGTGGGGCCGGAGCCGAACCGGGAGGCCATCATCCCCATGATCCACGCCTTGAAAGGGGCCCAGGAGGTGCTGGCCCTGGGGACCCTCATCCCCAACGACGCGGGGGAGCCGCTGCTCCACATGCACGCGGCCTCGGGCCGGGAAGGGAAGGCCACGGTGGGCTGCACCCGGGCCGGAGTGGAGGTGTGGCTGGTGGGGGAGGTGGTGGTGCTGGAAATCCTGGGAGCCGCCGCGGCCCAGCGCAAGAAAGATCCAGGCACGGGGTTTCAACTGTTGGGGATTTCGAAATAGTTCCGGGTTCCGGGTTTCGAGTTCAAAGTTGAGACCTCTGCGAAAGTTTCCCTGCTTGTCATTCTGAACGGAGCGAAGCGGAGTGAAGAATCTCGTATTTTATGAGTGTGCGCAGTCCATGAATGACTGCTTTAGGGAGTTAGATGATGTTGGATAAGGTCTCTCAGATCGGCCGCCGGGCCGCCCTGGCCGCGGGCGCGGTGATGCGCCTCAATTATTTGCAGCCCCACCAGGTGATCATGAAAGGGGCCATCGACCCGGTCACCGAAACCGACCTCCAGGCCCAGGAGATGATCATTGCTTTGATCCGCCTGCACTTCCCGGATCATGGCTTCCTGGCGGAGGAGAATGTGGAGGAAGTGGCAGAAGCCGGTGGCACAGGCTTTCCAGCCTGTGCGAAACCCCGTAGTGCAGGCGTCCCGACTCGTGGCGCAGGCGTCTCGCCTGCGGACCTTAGCCCTCACCGTTGGATCATCGACCCCCTGGACGGCACGGTCAATTTCGCCCACGGCTTTCCCATGTTCTGCGTCTCCATCGCTTTTGAGGCGGAAGGCCGCCTGGAATATGGGGTGATTTATGATCCCTTGCGGGATGAGCTGTTCGAAGCCAAAAGGGGAGGGGGGGCCTGGTTAAACGGCCGGCCCATCCGGGTGTCGACAACCGAGCGCCTGGACCGGGCCCTGGTGGCCACCGGCTTCCCCTACGACATCCGGGAGCGCCTGCCGGAGACCCTGGGCCGCCTGGGGCGCGTCCTGGGCGCGGTCCAGGGCGTGCGCCGGGCCGGGTCTGCGGCCCTGGACATGTGCTACGTGGCCTGCGGCCGCTTCGACGGCTTCTGGGAGGAGAACCTGAAACCCTGGGACACGGCCGCAGGGCTGTTGATTATTACGGAGGCGGGGGGGAGGATTACGACTTTCAGCGGCGGGGAGTATGATATTTACTCGCCCTATATTTTGGCGAGTAATGGACTTATTCATGAAGAAATGCTATCCAGGGTATAAGTAGTTACGGGCGCAGAGTTTCTGCTCCTTTTTTACCGCCGCGGCCAAGTCTATTACACTTTAGTTCTAGAAGAAGCAGTATTATCTCATGGACGAATCCGTACAGCTCTTGTTATATTTGGGAGCCGGATTGTGCTCCGGTTTCTTGAACACCATCGCCAGCGCGGGGTCCGCACTTACCCTGCCGCTCATGATTTTTTTGGGTCTGCCGGCGAATATCGCCAACGGCACCAATCGGGTGCAGATAGCCGTCGGCCGGATATCTTCCATAGTCTCTTTTCAGCGGTCCCAAGCCATCGATTGGCGCAATGCCATCATTCTCTCCGTTCCTTGTTTACTGGGAGCAATTATAGGCGCCTCAATAGCCACCGTCCTCCAGTCCAAGTACATCGGCTGGGCCATCACCTTTGCGGTTATCGCCGTAGTCGTTGTATTGGTGAGCAATCCCAAAAGACTGCTCAAAGATCAAAAGGTGGATAAGCTCGTCGTCAAATGGTGGCACCTCTGCCTCTTTTTCGCGATAGGCCTTTGGGGCGGATTTATTGTACTGGATGCGAGTACTTATGCCCTCATGGTGCTGGTGCTGGGAATCGGTTATGATCTGAAAAAAGCCAATGCCATCAAGGCGGTAGCCATATTCCCCATGACCATCACCTCCATGGCGATCTTTGCCTGGGCCGGGGAAGTTGATTGGCGGGTCGGTCTGATATTATCGTTGGGCAGTGTCATCGGCGCCTGGATCGGCGCGGCCTTGGCCGTTAAGGAAGAAATTAAGATCTGGATCTATCGGATATTAATTGTGATTTTGGTCCTGGAAATTTATCAACTAGTGAGTAGGTACTTTTTTCAATATCATACCTGGCTGGAAACAGTTGTTCATCGTTATTATTAAATTAGCTGCCGCATCTCCTCCTCTGGATGATCAGCAAATTCCCTAGCAAAAAAATCATTGACATCAAAACCAGCTATATTATACGCTAAAAAACGGTGCAAGGATGAACAAAGTATTCGCTTCCATAAACATCTGGTGCTGGTGGCCCGTATCCAACCCGTGAGGTGCGTCCGCCGGTTATAATAATATTACGGGGCCCCTCACGGTGAGGGGCCCCGGCTTTTTGGAGCACACCGAAGCCGCGGCCCTTAAGGGGCGCGGCTTTTTTATTAACCGCCGCTTAACGCCGATGGACGCGGATAAAAAATTAGGATATACCGGCGTTTATCTGCGGCAATCGGCGTGCATCGGCGGTAAAAAATAATTATCTTCGCGAACGGAGCAGCGCATGGTGATTCCAGATTTCGAAGCTTTTCAGGAGATGGCCCGGCAGGGCAATCTCATCCCGGTCTACCGGGAGATCCTGGGGGACCTGGAGACCCCGGTGGCGGCCTACAAGAAGCTTCGGGGGGAAGGCTGCTCCTTCCTCCTGGAGAGCGTGGAAGGGGGGGAAAAATGGGGCCGTTTCAGTTTCCTGGGGCTCAATCCCTCCCTGATGTTTCAGGTTGAGGGGGGCAAAGTCACCATCCAGCGCCGGGGGGAAAAGGAGGTCTTGGACGGCGGCGCCGATCCCTTCGCCCATCTCCGCCTTTTAATGGAGGAATACCGGGCCGTGCCCGCGCCGGGGCTCCCCCGGTTCTGGGGCGGGCTGGTGGGCTACCTGGGCTATGACATGGTGCGCTTCATCGAGCGGCTGCCGGAATTGACTCCGGCTACCCCCATTCCCGACGCCCGGCTGCTCCTCACCGACCATCTGCTGATCTTTGACAACCTGCGGCAGACCATCAAGGTGGTGGCCCTGGTGCAGGTGGACCCGGATAAGCCGTTAAAAAATCAATACGACCGGGCGCTTAACGCCATCGACGCCCTCATCGCCCGCCTGCGGCGGCCGGTGCCGCGGCCGGAGACCCCGCCGATTTCCGAGCGCGCACCCTTGGAATCAAACCTCACCCAGGACCGTTTCGAGGACATGGTGCGCCGGGCCAAGGAATATATCGCGGCCGGAGACGTCATCCAGGTGGTGCTCTCCCAGTGTTTCTCCACCAGGCTGCGCCACGACTCATTCGACCTCTACCGGGCGCTCCGCTCCATCAATCCCTCCCCCTACATGTTTTACCTGGACTTAGGGGACCTGCAACTGGTGGGGGCCTCGCCGGAGATCCTGGTGCGCCTCGAAGATGGGCAGATCACCTACCGGCCCATTGCCGGCACCCGGCACCGGGGCGGGACGCCGGAGGAGGACCTGGCCCTGGAGCAGGAACTGCTGGCCGACCCCAAGGAGCGGGCCGAGCACCTGATGCTGGTGGACCTGGGCCGCAACGACGTGGGCCGGGTCTCGAAGATCGGCAGCGTCCGGGTCCCGGAGCTCTTCACCATCGAGCGCTATTCCCATGTGATGCACATCGTCTCCCAGGTGGAAGGGGAGCTGGCCGCAGGACGGGACGATTTGGAGGTGCTGAAATCCACCTTCCCCGCGGGCACGGTAGCGGGCGCGCCCAAGGTGCGGGCCATGGAGATCATCGAGGAGTTGGAGCCCACCCGCCGGGGGCCGTACGCGGGCGCGGTGGGGTATCTCAGCTTCAGCGGAAATTTGGATTTTTGCATCACCATCCGCAGTTTTTATATCCACGGAGGCCGCATCTACCTCCAGGTGGGGGCGGGCATCGTGGCCGACTCCGACCCGGCCAAGGAATACCAGGAGACGGTGAACAAGGCCATGGCCCTGATGCGGGCCTTGGAAAGGGCGGAGGAGGGGTTGGTGTGAATGTGGGGGAACCCCACCTTTTTAGAATGGTAGCACAGGCGTCTCGCCTGTGGACCTTAGCCCCACACCCCCTCCTGCCAAAATATAAGTGGGTAAGGGGCCTGGCAACCCTAAAATGGAAGTGATTCTAAGCGACAGTTGTGTTAGGAGTAGAACATGCTGGTAATGATCGATAATTACGATTCCTTCACCTACAATCTGGTCCAGTATTTCGGCCAGTTGGGGGTGGAGGCCGCGGTCTACCGCAACGACCAGATCGGCCTGGAAGGGTTGGAGAAGCTGAATCCCACCCGCCTGGTGATTTCCCCGGGTCCCTGCTCCCCCAATGAAGCGGGGATTTCGCTCGCGGCCATCCGCCAGTTCGCCGGCCGCATCCCTATCCTGGGCGTTTGCCTGGGCCACCAGGCCATCGGCGCCGCCTTCGGCGGCGAGGTCATCCGGGCGCCCCGGCTGATGCACGGCAAGACTTCCCTCATTTATCACGACGGCAAAGATATCTTCCAGGGTATTCCCTCTCCCTTCGAAGCCACCCGTTATCATTCCCTGATCGTCAACCGGGACAACCTGCCGGACTGCCTCCAGGTTTCGGCCCAGACCGCGGTGGGGGAAATCATGGGCCTGCGCCACCTGCAGCACGCTATTTACGGGGTGCAGTTCCATCCGGAATCCATCCTGACCGCGGAAGGGATGAATATTTTGCGGAATTTTTTAATGCGCCGGCGGGGGTGAAGATTGCCGGGGGTAATCCTATGGCTGCAGTTGTTGTTGTGCGCAGGGGTCATCACCTTTTCCGGCAGCCGCCTCTGCCGGTACGCGGACGTGCTGGCGGAAAAAACCGGATTGGGCCGCACCTGGATGGGACTGGTGGCCGTGGCCTTGGTCACTTCCCTGCCGGAATTGGCCAACGGCGTCAGCGCGGTCCTGTGGGTGAAAGCCCCCGACCTGGCAGTGGGAAACCTCCTGGGGGCCGCGGTTCTGAACCTTGCCATCCTGGCAGTGGCGGACATCTTTTACCCTCCGGGGCCGGTTCTCACCGCCGCGGACCGGGGCCATATCCTGGCCGCGGCCTTCGGCGTGATCCTGCTGGGGGTCGCCACCTTGACCATCCTTCCCCGGGGCCCCCTGATGGCCGGGCTAAGCGTCCGGGATGTGAGCCTGAGCTCCCCGGTGTTACTGCTCTGCTATCTGATGGGGATGCGGGCTACTTTTCGTTTCCAGCGGCGGGAACGGGCCGAGTATCTGCAAGAACACCCGGAGGAGATTGAAGATATCCTTTATCCCGATCACCGATTGGGGGAAGCCGCAGGCAGATTCGCCGTGCACGCGCTAGTGGTGGTAGCCGCGGGATTTTGGTTGCCCCGAGTGGCAGAGCGGTTGGCAGCTTATATGGGGTGGCATCTCAGCCTGGTAGGCACCGTCTTTACGGCCTTGGTCACCACCCTGCCGGAATTGGTGGTGACTTTGAGCGCCCTGCGGCTGGGCGCGGTGGACCTGGCAGTGGGGGATCTGTTGGGGAGCCTCATGGCCAACATAGCCATGCTGGGACTCCTGGACTTTTTGTACTTCGACGGCCCCCTGCTCCTGGCGGCGGCTCCGGAACATGCCGGCACCGGTTTATTGGCCATCATCATGATCGGGATTGTGGTGGCGGAGTTGATTTTCCGGCCTCAAAAAAAATTCTTGCGTTGGATCAGCTTAGGAGCTTTTTTACTGGCCTTTCTTTATGCCGGAAACATTATTCTTCATATCCTGGCCCATCGATAGGTAGGAAAGCGGGGTAAAAGCAAGCTTTAGCCTCCATTACAGGCCGGAAAAGCTTGTAATTCTTTTAATTGGAAACCGGCACGGAAAAAGGGATATCCAAGCTCGTTCGGCCCAATGCCGCTAAGGACTATGATGGACCCAAAAGACGATAATAAGTTTGAGTCAAAAAAAACAAACCCGGCCCCGGAAAGAGAAGGCCCAGCTCGGTCCTCTGAAAACAAATCGGCAGGCGAGGCCCCCAAAGAGGGCCTGAAAAAGGAATATGTCATCGACATCTTCCGGGACTGGTGCAAGGGTTGCGGCATCTGCGCGGAGTTCTGCCCGAAGAAATGCCTCAAGATGAACGCCGCGGGCGAGCCGGAGGTAATCGACGCCAAGGGCTGCACCGGCTGCGGCTGGTGTGAACTGCATTGCCCGGACTTCGCCATCTGCGTCCGGGAACTGGCGGCGAAGAAGGCGGCGGAAGAGGCGGACTAAAATGAAAAGATTCACCACAGAGGCACAAAGAGCACAGAGGGCCACAGAGAAAAATTTAGTTATGCCTTGGCAGAGCCAAGGCATAACTAAATTTACTCTGTGAATCTCTGTGTCCTCTGTGTCTCTGTGGTGAGTCTTTGGATAAATTATGAATACTTCAACCGGACAACCCCGGCTCCTCCAAGGCAACGAAGCCGTGGTGGAAGGCGCGATCTACGCGGGCTGCCGCTTTTTTGCGGGCTACCCCATCACCCCGGCCACGGAAATCAGCGAAGCCATGTCCTGGCGGCTGCCTGCCGTGGGCGGCACCTTTATCCAGATGGAGGACGAAATCGCGTCCATGGGCGCGATCATCGGCGCGTCCCTCGCCGGGGCCAAGGCCATGACGGCCACCAGCGGCCCGGGCTTCTCCCTGATGCAGGAGAACCTGGGCTTCGGGGTGATTACCGAAGTACCCTGCGTGGTGGTCAACGTCATGCGGGCCGGTCCCTCCACCGGCACCGCCACCCACGTCAGCCAGGGGGACGTGCAGCAGGCCCGCTGGGGCACCCACGGCGACCATCCCATCATCGTCCTGAGCGCGGCCACCACTTACGAGTGCTTCGAGATCACGGTCAAGGCCTTTAATCTGGCGGAGAGATACCGCACCCCGGTGATTCTCTTAACCGACGAAGTGGTGGCCCACACCCGGGAAAAGATCGTGCTGCCCCCGCCGGGGGAGTTGGAGGTGCTGGAGCGCCAGAAACCCACGGTGCCGCCGGACTGGTATATTCCTTATGCGGACACCGCCAGCGGGGTGCCGCCCATGGGCATCTTCGGGGACGGCTACCGCTGCCACGTCACCGGGCTGATCCACGACGTGCGGGGTTTTCCCACGGAACGGGCGGATGAGATCGTGCCTTTCATGAACCGGCTTTTCCGCAAGATCAACCAGCATTTTGCAGACATCATGATGGTCAAAGAGGAGCTGGCCGAGGACGCGGAAGTGCTGGTCATCGCCTACGGCGCCGTGGCCCGGGCGGCCAAACGGGCGGTGCGGGAGGCCCGGGAACGCGGGGTGAAGGCCGGGCTGCTGCAACTGGTCACCCTCTGGCCCTTCCCCCGGCAACTGCTGGAACCGCACCTGAAATGGGCAAAGGCCGTGCTGGTGCCGGAGCTGAATATGGGCCAGATGTCCCGGGAGGTGAAGCGGATCAACCAAGGCATGACTCGGGTGGAAACGCTGAACCGGATTGACGGGAGCCTGATTACGCCGGGGGAGATTGTGGAGAGGTTGGTGAGGATGTAGAGTGCGGTCTCCACATTACAATAACTACAGAAAGATATTTATCTTATGAAGAAATTTATTAAAATTGCAGTATTATATTTAATCGGTATTAGTATTATGTTTATTATTGATATTAAATATAGTTTAAATTTGAGTTGGTGGTTATATTTCTTGTTTGGTGGCTCTTTATTAATAGGCATACTGCTCTTAATTGATATGCTTCCTAGTAAGCAACATATAAAAGACATATTTGTTCCTAAGCCAAATAAGCAAAAAGTTATAAGAGAATTAGCCAAAATACGCATTAAAAAAAGCGCAATATTTAAAGGACTTGAAAATCAAATTGTCTCTGAAATTATTAATATGCCAGATGATCTCTTAATATCACTGCCTGAGGGTTCTATTGTAACAATAATTGAGACTTATCTGCAACTTCGATCTGAAGGAATGCCAGAAAACGAAATTATTAAGAATATTGAGATAGTTCGGTCAGCAAATTTTGCCTTGATAAGTGGAGACCCTATGCAACTAGAGAGTAGTCCAGAAAACTTGCCTCCAAATTTAACCTTAGATAATTATATTAGATACCGTATAAATAAAGAATTAGATTGGGCTATTTCTAATGGTCTGATTTCTTTACCTATAAGAGTTTCTTTTTCAAAAGAAGTATTAGATGAGTTAATCAAGGAATCTTTTCTTTTCTTTAAGATAAAATAAGGAATCTTTAATTGACAGGCCTTTCACGCCTCACCAGACTGAATGAATTTAATTGGCCGGTAGTACAATGAAAATTAACGAACTTCTAAAAGAAAAACGTCAAGAGATTCTTCAACTGGCCGCCCATCACGGCGCCACTAATGTGCGCATCTTCGGTTCCGTGGCCCGGGGAGAGGCTGATGCCGCCAGCGACCTGGATGTTCTCGTGGACCTGGAGCCGGGCCGGAGTTTGCTGGATTTGGGCGGCCTGCTCATGGACCTACAACAGCTTTTGGGGCGGGAAGTTGATGTGGTAACGGTAAAGGGTCTTCGATCCCGAATCAGGGAGCGCGTTTTGAAAGAAGCAGTGCCGATATAAGGCGGGCACTGCTCACGAGAGAAGCAAACTATGGGTGCAAAAATCAAGATTCCAAAGGACAGTTTGACCGAATTCTGCCGAAGGCATCGCATCCGGAAGCTATCATTTTTCGGCTCTGTGCTACGGGATGACTTCAGACTGGACAGCGATATAGACGTGCTGGTGGAATTTGAACCGGGCTACGTGCCGGGCCTGGCTTTTTTCGGCATGGAAGAGGAACTGGCGGCGATTCTGGGAAGAAAAGTCGAACTGCACACCCCCCAATTTCTAAGCAAGTACTTCCGGGACCAGGTAATCACCGAGGCTGAGGTGCAGTATGTCGCAACCTAAGGACCTGATTCGCTTGCAGCATATGCTGGATTATGCTCGCGAAGCGTTGGAACTGATGCAGGGAAAGCCCCGAAACGACCTGGATTCTGATCGTCTCTTGGGTCTGGCTTTGGTCCGCCTCATGGAGATGATCGGGGAAGCGGCCAACCGTGTATCTCCTGAGTATCAGTCTGCCCATGCATCCATTCCCTGGTCCCAGATCATCAGCCTCCGTAATCGCCTCATCCATGGTTATGATGCCGTGGATATGGATATACTCTGGGAAATCCTGGGTCAAGACCTGCCGGGTCTCGTTGCAGAGCTGGAAAGTGTTATTTTAAGGGAAAGCGGCACCTGAAATTGAATTAATGGGGCGCGGGCGCATCCAAATACGAGATTCTTCACTCCGCTTCGCTCCGTTCAGAATGACAACTTAAAAGACTTTCGCAGAGGTTTCAATCTAAATAAGGTGTCCAGGCAGAGCCTGGACGGATAATGGCGTTCCCAAGCGGAGCTTGGGAACGAGGTAGGGTGCGTCTCACGCACCATTTAGGCGCGTAAGACGCATACCGGGAGAGACGTTTTCAGAGTCGAGAACAGGCGGGCACGGAGGCCCGCCCCACTGACACAAACCGAAAACCGGAATCTAAAATGGCCGAATTCACTCAACTTATTTACAAGTACCTGCGTCACGAAAAGAAGTTCCCCCACGTCTGGTGTCCGGGGTGCGGCAACGGCATCGTTTTGGGGGCCTTGATCCGGGCCATCGATCGCACCGGCCTCACTAAGGACGAGATCGTGTTGGTCTCGGGCATCGGCTGCTCCGGGCGCATCAGCGTTTACGTAGACTTTAATACCCTGCACACCACCCACGGCCGGGCTTTAACTTTTGCTACCGGGGTGAAGCTGGCCAACCCCAAGCTCCAGGTCATTGTGGTCATGGGGGACGGCGACGCCACCGCCATCGGCGGCAACCATTTCATCCACGCGGCCCGGCGCAATTTGAATCTCACGGCCATCATCATTAACAACAACATTTACGGCATGACCGGGGGCCAATACTCCCCCACCACGCCCTATGCGGCCCGGACCACCACCTCGCTCTACGGCCACATCGAGCATCCCTTTTCCATCGCCGAACTGGCGGTAACCGCGGGCGCGGCCATGGTGGGCCGGGGCACGGTCTACCACGCCAACCTGCTAGATCAACTGATGGAAGCGGCCATTTTAAAAAGAGGCTTCGCGGTGGTGGAGGTCATCAGCCACTGCCACACCCAGTTCGGCCTGAAAAACAAGCTGGGCGGGCCGGTGGAGATGATGCGCCGGCAGAAGGAAATGGCGGTCAGGGTGGAAAAGGCAAAAACCATGACGCCCGAGGAACTGGAAGGCAGAATCACCATCGGCACTTTGGTGGACCGGGAACTGCCCGTTTATACCGAGGAATACCGCCGCATCCGGGAGGCGGCGAAAAGATAGTTCCAAGTTCAAGGTTCAAAGTTCAAAGTCAAAAACTTCGAACCAGTCGCTAACCTTGAACTTTGAACTTGGAATCTAAGCGGATATTCAATCATGTCATTTCGTTATGAAATCAGGTTGGCCGGGTCCGGGGGCCAGGGGTTGATCCTGGCGGGCATTATCCTGGCGGAGGCCGCGGGCATTTACGACGGCAAGTACGTCTGCCAGACCCAGAGCTACGGGCCTGCGGCCCGGGGCGGGGCGTCCAAGGCGGAAGTGGTGATCAGCAATGCGGAGATCGACTATCCCAAGGCCATCCGGCCGGACGTGCTCCTGGCTATGAATCAAAAGTCCCTGGACACTTATAGTTCCGACCTGAAGCCGGACGGGTTGTTGATTGTGGATGAGACCCTGGTGCCGGAGGTGTTCGCCGATAATTTTATTGCCATTCCCTTCACCCGAATGGCCCGAGATCTGGGTAAGGAAATGGTGGCCAACATCATAGCCCTGGGGGCCCTGGCGGCGTTGAGCGGCGCGGTAAGCCTGGAGAGCCTGGAAAAAGCGGTGCTGGCCCGGGTGCCCAAGGGGACGGAGGAGTTGAATAGGAAGGCTTTGCAAGCAGGCGTGGACGCGGCCCGAAATTCCAAGGGAAATAACCGGGACCGCTTCGGGCCGGGAGAATAGGAAGCCATGGCGGCAACGGCCCTGGGATTGCAGGAACTGTTTATCATCATTGCCATTATCGCGGTGACGATATTCGCCTTGATTACTGCGGGCCTGTTCTATCTGCGCCGGACCAGGCCCCAGGCCGTAGCCCTGGAGGCCATCAAGGTCCATGAACTGATCTCTCTGGTGATCTCCATTCTTTACTTTATTACCGTTTGCGTCACCCTGATTTTATTGATCGTGCAAAACCGGAATATCTCCATGCAGACGCAATTCGCCCTGCAATCCTTGGAAGGCAACGTCTACGGCCAGGTGATGAACCAGACCCTGGCCCAGGATGAGCTTTTTATCAAGAACCCGGAGACGCGGCCCTATTTTTATGAAAGCAAGGAGCTCTATCCCGATGATCCCTTATCTTATAAGGTCCTGGCCACAGCGGAGTATCTCCTGGACTTTTTCGATTCCCTGGAAAAGCAGTTGAAGCATTATCCCCACCTGTGGATTCACGAACAGAAGACGTGGGAGGCCAACACCATCGACATGTTCGCCTGGAGCCCGGTTCTCTGCAGCTACCTGGACGCTACCCGGGATTGGTACAGCGACAGCCTCTACGCCTTGAAGACCGAGGGGGAAAAGAAACGGAGGCAGGGTTTGAGCAAACAGAAATTTTCCAAGGATTAAACCGGCGCCGCTGGCCATGCCGGTCTCGTAGGGTGCGCTCTGCGCACCATTAAGGGCTGAGGGATTCGATAAAAAACCATTTGACGGAAGCGCCATGGGCAAGTCTCGTAACATAGCGGCAATGCTGATCTTCATCCTGGCCAACTTAACGGCCGGAGCGGCCCTGGCCCAGGGCCCGAGCCCCCAGGAGACCTGGGTCTTGCAGCAGGCGGCCGCGGGCTTCACCGCGGACCTTGAGCAAAAGTTCGGGCCGGAAGAGAAATCCCGGGTGCTCCGGGGCCGCTTCCTGGAGGCGCTCCTCACCGGCGAGATGTCGGGTTTCAAGGCCCACCGCCGGGGGGTGTCCATCAAGAACGCCCTCATCCCCGATTACGTCAGCCTGCGGTCCGCGGAGGTGGCCCAGGCCGTGGAGCTTCAGTCCTGCCGCTTCCCCATGGGTCTGGATTGCGGCTACGCCCTGTTTAAGAAATCCCTGTCCCTGGACGGCTCGATTATCACTGGCATGGCCATGTTCAACGGCATGAAGGTGGAAAGCGACGCCTCCTTCAATCAGACCGAGTTTCAGGGCGGGGTCTTCTTCGAAGGGGCCAACATCCAGGGCCGCCTCAGCGCCCACGAGGCCAGGATCACCGGCAAGCTGGGGGGCCAGTTCACCAATCTCCAGGTGGGGAGCGACGCGGATTTTTCCCAGGCCCTGTTCCAGGCGGACACCTTTTGCAGCCGCATGCGGGTCAAGGGCAACTTCTCCATCTTTAACGCGGTCTTTGAAAAACAGGTCTTCTTCGACGGCACCGAGGTAGGCGGGGATTTTAACGGCATCAATGCCCAATTCAAGCATCCCCAGGCCCCGGTCTACCTGGTCAACCTGAAAGTGGGGCGGTTTGGTCTATTCACCGGCCTCAAGTCCCAGGGGGGCGTCTCCCTGGCCATGGCCCAGTTCCGGGACCTGTTTCTGGGGTCCACCGAACCGGCCAAGATGATCGCCTATAAAGAGTTGACCCTGGACTACGCAGTGGTGGAGCGGGTCCTGGACCTGCGCAATCTGGAGGCGGATAAATTCTCGGCCAAGAAATTCACCGCCAAGGACCTGGCGCTGCTGGACAATGTCCGGGTCAAGGATGAGGCCCGTCTGGAAAGCAGCAGCTTTTTCATCCTGATGCTGGTGAATATGGCCTGGCCCCAAACCGGGGATAAGGTCTGGCTGGATGAAATGACCTACCAGGCGATCCATGCCCGGGAGAACGTGGCCGAGGAAAAGCCCGGGGATTGGCTGAAGCTGCTGCATTTGCTGCAGATCAGCCGCTTCAACACCCGGAATTACAGCCAGTTGGAATCCTATTTTAAGCTCCGGGGGGAGCAGGACCGGGCCGACGAGGTCTATATCCAGGGGAAGCGCCGGGAGACCCTGGAGAAATGGTGGCGGCCTACTTCTCTGGCCACCTTTATCTTTTGGGACCTCCTCGCGGGCTACGGCCGTAAACCCAGCCGCACCCTGTGGATCAGTTTTTCCATCGTGTTGTTGGGCATGCTGTTTTTTGACCCCAAGAATTTCGACCCCTCATTTTTGGGGGGCTGGGGCTGGCTGTTGAACGGCGATCGCAGCAAGACCGGGGTGATCCGCTTTTTCTTAAGCCTGGACGAATTCCTCCCCGGAGTGGACCTGGGTCTGGCCAGACTCTGGCAGATTTCCCAAATCTCTTTCGGGACGTTGTTGTATTACCACTTTCACAAGATCGCGGGCTGGATTCTGATACCCGTAGCCTTGGCCGCGGTGTATACGCAGTTTAAATAGAGGTAAGTTATGCTCAAAGACGCCATCTACAAAGTAGTCACCCGCCAGGATTTGACGGAGGAGGAGATGACCCGGGCCATGGACATCATCATGACCGGGGAGGCCACCGAAGCCCAGATCGGGGCCTTTATCACCGGGCTTAGGATGAAGGGGGAGACGGTGACGGAGATCAGCGCCGCGGCCAAGGTGATGCGGGCCAAGGCCACTCGCATCCCCGTGGGCGACGGCCTGGTGGACCTGGACCGGGACGAAATCAACGTGGACCAGGAGACGGTGGTGGACACCTGCGGCACCGGCGGCGACGCCACGGCCACCTTCAACGTTTCCACCACCACCGCCTTCGTGGTGGCCGCCGCGGGCCTCAAAGTCGCCAAGCACGGCAACCGCGCGGTTTCCTCCCGCTGCGGCTCCGCGGATGTCATCGAGGCCCTGGGCATTAACCTGGCCCTGACCCCGGAACAGGTCTCCTGGTGCATCCTCGAGGTGGGCATCGGCTTTCTCTTCGCGCCCCAGCTCCATGGAGCCATGCGCTACGCCATCGGCCCCCGGCGGGAGATCGGCATCCGCACCATCTTCAACATCCTGGGGCCTTTAACCAACCCCGCGGGGGCCAACGTCCAGGTGCTGGGGGTCTACGACGCCAGCCTCACCGAGCCCCTGGCCCAAGTGCTGGGCCGCCTGGGGTCAAAGAGCGCTTTCGTGGTCTTCGGCGAAGGCTCTTTTGACGAAATCAGCATCGTCGGCCCCACCCGGGTGAGCCAGCTTCAGGACGGCGAGGTGCGCACTTATACCATCACCCCGGAAGATTTCGGCATCAAAAGGGCCGCGTTGGCGGACATCAAGGGCGGGGACGTCTTTGAGAACGCCCGCATCGTCCGCCAGGTGCTGCAAGGCGGCGGCGGTCCCAAGGAAGACATGGTGGCCCTGAACGCGGCCGCGGTCTTCATCGCCGCGGGGCTGAGCCAGGATTTTCCGGCCGGCATCGCCCTGGCCCGGGATTGCATCAACTCCGGCAAGGCCCTGGCTAAACTGGAAGCATTGATCGAGAAGAGCAAGAGCTTTGGGTGAAAAATAAAAGACTTACCACAGAGACACAGAGGACACAGAGGTGCACAGAAAATAAATCCTTCCTCTGTGATTCTCTGTGCTCTCTGTGCCTCTGTGGTGAATCTTTAAAAAGGCGACCATGAACTTTCTGGCTAAGATTGTGGAGCATAAACTGAAGGAGTCGGAGGCCCTGTTCACGCCGGAGGCCACCGCCCGGTTTAAGGCCGCCATCGCCGCCCGGCCTGCGCCTTTGAGCTTCAAGGCTGCGTTGGACACCGCGTCGGGTGCGGCCATCATCGCCGAAATCAAACGGGCCTCCCCCTCCAAGGGCGAGCTCGCCATGCACTTGGACCCGGTGGAGCTGGCTAAAGTTTACCAGGAGAACGGAGCCGCGGCCCTGTCCGTGCTCACGGAAGTGAAATACTTCAAAGGCGACCCGGAGTTCATCCCCCGGATGCGGCCGGTGATCAAGATCCCCATCCTGCGCAAGGACTTCATCCTGGAGCCGGTGCAGGTGTACGAAACCGCGGCCCTGGCCGCGGACGCCCTGCTCTTGATCGTGCACCTGCTGGAGGCGAGCAAGCTCCGGGCGCTCTTGATGCTCACCCGCTCCCTGGGCCTGGAGGCCCTGGTGGAGGTGCACACCAAGGAAGAGATGGAGATGGCCCTGAGCGCCGGGGCCAAGGTCATCGGCATCAATTCCCGGGACCTGACCACCTTTCAGATGTATCCGGACCGGGCCTTGGAATTGGCCCCCATGGCCCCCAAGGGAGTCACCCTGGTGGCCGCGTCGGGCTTGAAGACCCGGGCGGACATCGAGCGTCTGGAAGCCGCGGGCATCAAGGGCTTTCTGATCGGTGAGACGCTGGTGACGTCCGGGGAGCCGGGCGCGAAGCTGCGGGAGTTTCTGGAGAAAGGGTAGGGCGCGTCTTACGCGCCAAAAATGGTGCGTGAAACGCACCCTACATATAGCCCTCCCAGCCTTTTTATTATGCAGGATCAATTAAAAAATGAGCGGCTTTATTATCTGGACTGGCTGAGGGTGTTTGCAGTCATGCTGTTAATCCCCTATCATACCGGTGCAATTTTTGCGAATTTTGATTTTCATATCAAAAACAAGGTCACCAGCGCTGGCATTACTACTATTATGGGCTTTATCGATAACTGGCATATGCCTCTGTTTTTCCTGTTGGCGGGGGCGTCCACCTGGTTTGCCTTAAAGAAACGTCCACCGTCCGCTTATATCAAGGAACGTTTTCTGCGGCTTATTGTTCCTTTGGTGTTCGGCATGCTCGTAATCGTTCCACCGCAGACTTTTTGTGAAAAAATACAGAAGTATGGATTCAGCGGCAATTATTTTGACTTTTATTCTCATCTATTCAAGGGCGTTTTTCCTGAAGGCAATTTGACCTGGAATCATCTCTGGTTCCTGTTTTACCTCTTTGTAATTTCGATAGCCGTGCTGCCGTTAATATTGAAGTGGAAAGGGGGCCGGGGGGCAGCCGCCCTGGAAAGCTTTTGTGCCTGGCTGGCTAAAGGCCGACGCTTTTTTTTGCTTTCCCTGCCGCTGGCCATAATCCAGATGACGTTGAAGGTGCCATATCCGGGACCGCAAAATATTGTCTCGGATTGGGCCCGTATCCTGTTCATGCTCTTCATTTTTTTATACGGGGTTCTGTTCTACATATTCCCCTGGTTTCAGGAATCTCTGGAACGGAATCTTAATGTAGCGTTGGCTGTAGGTGCGGCTATTTCCATCTGTTATCTCGGCTTGTATTTTTTAGGCTACAGATTCGTTAATGGCTATAATCTGCCGAACCTAATGCAACTCGGCCTTAATTCCGTGGCTACATTGTGTTGGTTAATAGTATTAATAGGTTTTGCGCAGCGAACCTTAAATTTTAGCAACCAATTTCTGGATTACACAAGTGATGCTGTGCTGCCGGTATATATTATTCACCAGACTGTTATAATAGTCTTGGGCTATTACATTGTGGGAGCTGAGCTTCACTTGATTACTAAATTTGCAATTATCAATATATTATCTTTTATAATTGTTGTAGCGATTTATGATATCATAATAAGAAGGTTTGAGGTAATGCGTGTCCTGTTAGGAATGCGGCCATTACAGAAAAAGATTTCCTGAATCGCTATTACAGATCGTAAATCCTATTTTCCACTTCCGAATCAGGTTTAATATATGGTGCGCGTAAAAATCTGCGGCATTACGAATTTGGAAGACGCCATGCTCGCCGCCCACCTGGGCGCGGACGCCCTGGGGTTTATCTTTTATCCCCCCAGCCCCCGCTCTGTCGAGCCGGAAGCGGCTAAAAATATCATTGCCCAATTGCCGCCGTTCGTGACCACTGTGGGGGTGTTTGTGGATGAAGACGCGGCCAAGGTGAAAGAACTGGCCGCGGCCGTGGGCCTGGACTGGCTGCAGCTCCACGGCAAGGAAACGCCGGAGTATTGCCGGAGCCTGGGGCGACGGGTAATTAAAGCCTTTCGTATCCGGGATAATAATTCATTGTCTGAAATGAAAACATATCGGGGCGTGGCCCAAGCCTTTCTTCTGGATACTTATAAAAAAGGCCAGGTAGGTGGAACCGGCGAGACCTTTAACTGGGACTTGGCCCTGGAAGCGAAAAAATCCGGCCCCATCATCCTGGCCGGGGGACTTACGGCGGAAAACATAGCCCAGGCCATTGTCGCGGTTCAGCCATTTGCTGTGGACGTGGCCAGCGGCGTGGAAGCCGCGCCAGGGAGGAAGGACCCGGGGGCGTTGCGGGCTTTCTTTAAAGCAGTGATCAGTAATCAGTGATCAGTGATCAGTTTGGGGGGGCAAAAAGCGGGTGGCAACTTGAGAGGGAGTAATGAAGAATACTCGTCACGCTAGCGGTTTCAGAGATTTGCTGGTTTATCGTTAAGCCCATGAGGTGGCCAGGAGGATTTTTGATATTTCGAAAAATTTTCCCAAAGAAGAAGTGTATTCTTTGACCGATCAGATAAGAAGGGCCTCAAGGTCCATAGGCGCTCAAATTGCAGAGGCCTGGGGAAAACGGCGTTATGAAAAACATTTTGTTAGCAAGTTGACCGATGCTGATGCGGAACAGATGGAGACCCAACACTGGCTCGATATGGCCGCTTCTTGCGGATATATGGCGAACGAAGAAAAAGCAATCTTGGAGAGCACCCTTCAAGAAATCGGGAGAATGCTCAACACCATGATGGCAAAATCCCATTTATTCTGTAAACAAGATTTTTTCGTTATTAAAGAAGAATCAGAAGCTTTCCTAATAGATGATAACTGAATATAGGGCTTGCTTTTACTGATCACTGATCACTGATCACTGATCACCTGTTTCTAACAAAAGGAGGTTCAATTGCTACCCGATCGACACGGCCGTTACGGCCCCTACGGAGGCCAGTTCGTCCCCGAAACCTTGATGCCCGCGCTCCTGGAGTTGGAGGAGGCCTACCGGCGCATCAGCCGGGACCCGGAGTTCCGCCGGGAGGTGGCCTGGTACCTGAAGGACTACGTGGGCCGGCCCACGCCCCTGTATTTCGCCCGGCACCTGACCGAGGCCCTGGGAGGTCCCCAAATCTACATCAAGCGGGAGGACCTGGCCCACACCGGCGCGCACAAGATCAACAACACCCTGGGCCAGGGGCTGCTGGCCCGGCGGATGAATAAGCGGCGCATCATCGCCGAGACCGGCGCGGGCCAGCACGGGGTGGCCACGGCCACGGTCGCGGCGCTGCTCGGCCAGGAGTGCGACATCTACATGGGCACCGAGGACATTCGCCGCCAGCGCCTCAACGTCATCCGCATGCGTCTCTTAGGGGCCAAGGTGATCTCGGTGGAATCCGGGAGCTGCACCTTAAAGGACGCCATGAATGAGGCCATCCGGGATTGGGTCACCAACGTGCGCCATACCCATTATGTCCTGGGCTCCGTGGGCGGGCCGCACCCCTATCCCATGATCGTCCGGGATTTTCAGGCGGTCATCGGGAAGGAGGCCAAGGCCCAGCTGCGCCGGGACACCGGCCGCCTGCCCCAATGTCTCGTGGCCTGCGTGGGCGGCGGCAGCAACGCCATGGGCCTCTTCCATGCATTCTATAATGATCCGGTGCGCTTCGTGGGTGTGGAGGCCGCGGGCCATGGGCTCACCAGCGGCTACCACTCCGCCACCCTGGTGGCCGGAAGCAAAGGCGTGCTCCACGGCGCGTTCAGCTACCTGCTTCAAGATCCCTGGGGCAACATCCAGGAGGCCCATTCCCTGGCTCCGGGGCTGGATTATCCCGGGGTGGGGCCGGAGCACTCCTTCTTCAAGGATACGGGCCGGGCGGAGTACGCGGCCGTGACCGACAAGGAGGCCTTGGAAGGCTTCAAGCTGCTCTCCCGCACCGAGGGGATTCTCCCGGCCCTGGAGAGCGCCCATGCGGTGGCTTACTTGCAAAAACTCGCGCCCCGATACGGTAAGGACGACATCATCATCGTCAATCTTTCCGGCCGGGGGGATAAGGATATGGAGGCCGTGTCAGAGGCCCTGGAGGTGTCCGGTGACGCGCATTGAAGCGACATTTAGGAGATTAAAAAAGCGGGGCGAAAAAGCCCTGATTCCCTTTATCACCGCGGGGGACCCCGATCTGCCCACCACCAGGGCCCTGGCCCTGGAAATGGCGGAGCGGGGCGCGGACCTCCTGGAATTGGGCATTCCTTTCTCCGACCCCCTGGCCGACGGCCCCACCATCCAGGAGGCCAGTTGCCGGGCTCTTAAAGTGGGGGTGCATCTCCAGGAAGTCCTGGAACTGGCGGGGCAGATTCGCCAGAAGACGGAGATTCCCCTGGTCTTGATGGGTTACTACAACCCCATCCTGCAATACGGCCTGGAACGCACCGCGCTGGAAGCCAAACGCCAGGGCGTGGACGGCTTCATCATCCCGGACCTGCCCCTGGAGGAGGCCGGACCCTGGCGGCAGGCGGCCCTGGCCGCGGGGGTGGCGCCGATATTTCTGGCCGCGCCCACCAGCGGCGCAGCGCGCATCAAAAAGGCCGCCAAACTCACCAAGGGGTTTTTGTATTACGTCTCGGTCACCGGCATTACCGGCGCCCGCCAGGCCCTGCCCGCGGACCTGGAGGCCGCGCTCAAAGAGGTGCGGACCTTGGTGAAATGTCCCCTGGCCGTGGGCTTCGGCATCTCCACCCCCGAGCAGGTGGAAAACCTGGCCCCCTATGTGGACGGGGTGGTGGTGGGCAGCGCCATTGTACAGCGGGTGGCCAGGCTGCAAGGGCTGGAGCTGGTCAAGGAAGTGGGGGACTTCATCGCCGCGTTGAAGGCGCCGCTTAGGAAGAAGTGAGCAGTGGGCAGGGGGAGGGGATAAGCTATCAGCTTTCAGCGGTCAGCTTAAAAGAATTCGCTTATTGCCTTAGCTCCGGAAAACAGAAAAATTCCTTTTATTTCAGTGATTCCGAAGAAAAAAACTCCCTCCCCCTTCGAGGGGGGAGCGACTGTCTTTTTTGTCAAGCTGCAAGAGGCAGCTGTGGGTGCCAGAAGGTACGGTTTTTAAACATAGAGTTAAGGATGACCAGGAGTTTGCGCATACAGGCGGTGAGGGCTACCTTGGCCGGCTTGCCCGCCAGGCGCAGACGTTGATAAAAATCCCGGATCACTGGGTTATGACGGGAGGCCACCAGGGCGGCCATCTAGAGGGCCTGGCGCACTGCGGGGCGACCGCCCTGGATCATGCGTTTGCCCCGAAATTGGCCGCTATCCCGGTTCATAGGGGCTAACCCGGCCGGCGCAGAGGCCTGGCCACGGGTGAGCGTGCCCAACTCCGGCATGTCGGCGATCGGCTGCAAAGGTAGACTCGATCGGGTTCGTTGTCCTGATGTGACGCCAGCACATCTCGGCGAGCCACCAGCTGTTGCGCTGCACAACCGTTGACGATCCGCCGGATGCGCCCACGCATCACCGCGGCATCAGCGCGAACACTCCCCAGCCCAGATATTCACGCGTGTAAGCGGCGTAGCGCTCGGGTTCGGAGGTCAATTTGGCTCGAACATCTTTCGCGAACTCGTCGTCGGGATTGGTTTCAAGCCATCGGCGCATGGTGAGCCATTTGGCCGCCTCGTATCTGTCCCAGCCGTCTTGGTCAGCCAGAACCATTTCAATGACGTCGTAGCCAAGGTG
>QZIZ01000056.1 GCA_003599195.1 Deltaproteobacteria bacterium
CTTTAAAGTACCAGCGGGTGGCGACCACTTGCTGCATGCGTTTCAAGCCGATGCGGCTGGGGACGGACGAAGCCAGGCAGGCGGCGTCCAGACCCATCAAATTGACGTTCTGATAGACGCCGCCGATCTCCACAATGCGGCGGAAAAAGTCGCAGACCTCGGCGACACTGGCGGAATTGCCGGGCTTCAGGGCCACCTCCCGGACTGAGGGTAAATCGGTCCACAGAGCCACATTCGACTTGGATATTTGCAGCCAGGCCTCGGTCTGCCGGGCCAGCATCTCCGCTTCCTGGGCTAGATGCCGGCGTTTCGATGCTTCCAGCTCATCCCGGGCAAACTGATATACCGCTCCGGAGGCCAGGCTGATACCCAGGATAACTACCAGGGCCAGGCTCACCAGAAGTTTGGTGCGCAGGCTCATACACCGCCGCCTTTCAACCATTTAAGTGCCATGCGTCCGTTTCGTCCCAGATTCTGGCCGTTTCGAACCGAATGAATTGACTCGGTTTTTTCACCCAATAAAATTCAGTTGTACCCGGGCATTGCCTGCCGGGGATGGGCGATGGCTGCTCTTCCAGGGCAATTATCCCGGAAACAGCCGCCGCTCAGGATTCGAGGTCGCCATGATACCATATTTTGCTTTAGAAAATTCATCGGCAGATCAAAATTTAAACTTCATCTTCAGGAAAAGATCAGGGGAACGCCATGAGTAAATGGACTCCGGCGGAACTTGCCGCCGCGCTTGAGACCGTGAACCGCAAGGCCGCGGTGGATGCCGAGTTTAAGAAAAAGGCCCTGCTCCAACCCCGGGAGGCTCTGCAAGAGGCATGCGGCCGGGAAGTCCCTCCCGGCCCGGTCCTGGAGGTCTTCGACTTCGACCTGTATTACGACACCGCGCCGCTGGCGCCGCCTCCCACCAAGGCCGAACGCCTCAAGGCCCGGTTGGAAAAGATCGGCGCCCTGATTTTCCCGGAACTCGCCGGGTCCGGAGGATAAGACCTTGAAATGGTCAGACTATACCATGATGTGGCAGTCGCCCGCAGGCCATTATCTGCTCTATAACTCCCTGTCCAACACCTTCGCGGCGGCCGAGCCGGGGTTGGCCGCGGAACTGGAAAAAATCCGGGGAAATCCGGGGACCTATGATTTTTCTAATAACCCCGCCCTGCTGCTGCAACTGCGCCGGGCCAGGGTCCTGGTGGAAGACGGCGAAGAGCGGGACCTCCTGAACCTGAATCTCCTGACCCGGAACCTGGGGAACATGCAGAACGCCACCCTCGGCCTCACCATCGTCCCCACCCTGGCCTGCAACTTCCGCTGCACCTACTGCTATCAACAGCACAAGCGGCCCCAGCGGATGAGCGACGCGGTCCAGGCCCAACTGCTGGCCTTCATCGAACGCTTCAAATTTTACGGCCAGCTCAAGTTCCTGGACGTCTGCTGGTTCGGCGGCGAGCCCCTGCTGGAATTCGACCGCATCCGCCGCGTCACCGAAGAGTTCCAGGCCCTGGAGGTGCCTTACAAGGCCAGCATGGTCACCAACGGCTACCTGCTGGATAAAGAGCGCATCGGCGAACTGGAAGACCTGAAGATCGGGACCATCCAGATCACCATCGACGGCCCGGAAGAGGTCCATAACCAGCGGCGGCCCCACGCCAGCAAGGGCGATTCCTACGCCGTGATTATGGCCAACATCGGGCGCCTCCTGGACCGTTGGCCTGGACGCCTGGCCTTGAGGGTCAACGTGGACCGAAGCAACCGGGAACAGTTTTTCGAGGTGCGCGGTCAATTGCGGCAACGCTTCCCGAGCAAAAACCTCGAAATTTATCCGGGCATCGTCCAGGACGGTCCCCGGAACAACCCGGACGCTCCCTGCGAGTGTACCTCGGAGGAAGTGACCGACTTCCTGCTGGCCCTTTCTCGGGAAGACAACGGCGAGCACAGCCGGGACCTCTATCCCAATACTTCCTTTTGCACCGCCAATATGCGGAACAGCTTCGTCATCGGCCCCGAAGGGGAGGTGTACAACTGCTGGCACGATGTGGGCAACCCGGAATGGGTGGCCGGTTCCATCTTTCCGGACCGGGAGTGGAATTACACCCTGCTGTCCAGGTACATGGTGGGCACGGAGGTCTTTGCGGATGAGGCCTGCCGCCGGTGTTTCTTCCTGCCCCGGTGCAGCGGCGGCTGCGCCCATTTCCGCGCCCGCCGGTTGTTTCAAGGCGAAGACTTCAACACCTGCCTGGGGATGAAAGATCGGTTTACCGAATTTCTGGAAGTCCGCTACCGTAAACAGAGCCAGGAAAACTCCGGGGCCAAAAATCAAACAGGAGGATGAGCTATGTCCGTGCAGTCAGCCAAAGATTTTCTCCACAGGATCGATACCGACCAGGCCTTGAAGGACCGGCTTGCGGCCGCGGCCGACCATGAGGCCAGGCAGAAGATCGTCCGGGAAGCCGGGTTCGATTTCACCCTGGAGAATTTTAAACAGGCGGCCCAGGAGTTGGCCGCGGCCGCAGACAAGGAATTGACTACCGAAGAACTTGCAGGTATCGCCGGCGGGGGGGGTAAGGAGGGCTGGTGCCCAACTCATAACTGGTGCATCCATGGTTGCAGCTGTGCAGGGCCGAGGCCTGGAGCAGTCATGTGAAACTTGATTTTTACCTCTGTGATCAACTGCGCTTAAACTTTTGCAGGAGGATAACGCCATGTCCAAGCAGTCAGCCAGGGATTTTCTTAAAAGAATGGAAACCGACCAGGCCTTGAAGGACCAACTTGCGTTCGCAGCTGACCATGGGGATCGACAGAAGATCGTCCGGGAAGCCGGATTCGATTTCACCGTGGAGGAGTTCAGCCAGGCGGTTGCTGAACTGGCGCAGGCCGCGGGCCAGGAGTTGACGCCGGAGGAACTCCGGCAGGTCGCCGGCGGGGCCAGCAAGGAGGGCTGGTGCCCTGGTCACTGCTCAAGTGAATGCTCATGCCATGCCGGTGTAGGCGCAGTAATGTGAAAAAATCTATCCATGATGAGTAAGGGACTTTCCCTGGCAGATGGAGGCCAAGGGCATGAACTTTTCTCCCGGGGGAGACGTAACGCCGGGATCAGGCCCCCGGGGAAAATAATAACAGCCGATTTCCAACATTAGGGCCAGGGGAAAAGGCCCCAAAGTGAGGATAACACCATGTCCGTACAGTCAGCCAAAGATTTTCTGAAAAGGATCGGCGCCGACCAGGCCTTTAAGGACCGGGTCGCGGCTGCGCCAGACCACGAGGCCAGGCAGCAGATCGTTAAGGCCGCGGGGTTCGATTTCACCCTGGATGAATATAAACAGATGGTTGATGAGTTGGCCGCGGCCACCGGCCAGGAGTTGACGCCGGAGGAACTTCAGGGCGTCGCCGGTGGGGTCGGCCGGGTCGGCTGGTGCCCCTTTCATGAGAAGAAATGTGGGGGAACCTTTCATACCTGGTGAAATGAATTATCAAGAACGGCACTACGAATACCATAACAGAAATTACACCGGCGAATTGCTCAGGGTGTTACGGGGAGAGGTTTTTCATTTAACTTCAAAACAGGCATATGAAAAGATCAAGAAAGATGGGTTTATCTTCCATAACCAAAAAGAAAGATTTGCCTTAAACGCTTCCTCGGTAAATAGCTTCGGGCGGCAACAAGGCTGGGTCTGTCTTTTGGATTTAAGAAATAAAAGTGATGCGGATATCAGAGAGGCGTTGAGAAGTTACTACTTTTTATGGCCTCCATGGTTCGGTGAATATGAATGGGAATTCGTAGAAATGAAATTGGCTTATCTGATCATGGATGACCGTTATAGTCACAAATTGATCTCGTACGAAAGTATAGACAAATCAGCTATTGAAAATAAGACTCATGTACCGGGAGTGGAATGTTGGTATCCGGGTGATTTGCCCTTCCCTTTCATCCGGGAAACTATTCTCGTAAAGGTTGTGTCGGAGGCGCCGAAAGACAATCACTTCTTATATGCGCATCATCTTATGGGGTTAATGTCCGGCTTTAAAGTAAAAGGATAGATTGCTAACCTCTTACTTCCGATTGCGATTAACCAACCAACAAGGAGGATAACGTCATGTCCGTGCAGTCAGCCAAAGATTTTCTCAAAAGAATTCATACCGACCAGGCGTTGCGACACCAGCTTGACGCCGCAGCCGACCTCTCTGCCCGAAAGCAGGTCCTCAAGGAAGCCGGCTTCGATTTTACCGTGGCCGAATACCAGCAGGTAGTGGAAGAGTTGGCCGCGGCCGCGGGCAAGGAGTTGACGCCGGAGGAGCTCCAGGGAGTCGCCGGAGGTTTCGGCCGGGGCGGCAAAGCAGGCAGCGGCTGCATTCTTGATACCAACCCCTGCGTCATCCATTGGAGTTCACCGGGGGGACCGGTTTAAGCAGCCGCAGAGTTTCCCGGTTGCCACCGGTAATAAAGCAGGGTTTTTTGCACCGGGGAACCCGGTTCCGCTGCAACCGGGCTCCCCGGGCAGAGGCGATTGCCTGCTCTCGCGTGAACAGAAATCAACAAGGGGATAGCTATATGTCCGTCCAATCAGCCAAAGATTTTCTGCAAAGGATCGAAACCGACCAGGCCTTGCGGGAGCAGGTGGAAGCCGCGGCCGACCCGGAAGTCCGGCGGCAAATCATTCACCAGGCCGGATTCGATTTCACCATGGATGAGTTTACCCAGGCGGTCAATGAGCGGGTGCAGGCCGCGGGCCGGGAGCTGACGCCGGAGGAACTCCAGCAGGTCGCCGGGGGATGGTGTCCCTTGCACTGGTGTCCCAAGTTGTTATGCCCTTATCATAATTGCAGCCCGAAAGCGGTGTGATCGAGGGATGCCCGGGAGACGGGGGGTAAGGGCTGCCCCTTATATAACCTTCTCCAACCTTGGGAGGAGATGTAACTGGTCATTCCCCCGGTTAAGGAAATATCGATTCCTATGAAGATCTCGACTATTGACCAGGACCCGATGAACCTCCTGGAGGCGTGGCTCCGGGAGGATGATTCCGGGGCCGCGTATTTTCGGGCTATCCAGCCGGCTATACCGGCCAATCTGGTGTCCGCGGTCAATTATGCCCGGATTCTGGAGGTTGCCTCCCGGGTGCCCGGCGTCTGCGCCCTGGGCGGTTTTTACTTCGAATTCTTTCTGGGGGAGGAGGAGGCCCGAGCGGATATCTCCTTCCGGGCCGCCGCGGACCAGGGCTGTCCTGAGGCACTGGCCGCCTGGGAGCCTGCCGGGCGTGGGGTCTGGGACGGCTCCTGGCCGGCCCTGAAGCGGCTGGCGGGCAGATGGAAGCAGCCGGGAGGGCTCCTGCAGGAGGAGATCGAGGCGATCTGGCTCGAATTCGATATTAATGGAACCCGGCCTTACTCACCCAGCTTTTTTCTGACCCCGGCTCCCCCCCGCCGGTCTTGGGCCGGGAATTTCCAGGGATGCAAATCCCTTCTCGAATTTCTTTCCGGGGAGCTGAATGGGGCGATCTCACCAACCGGCATTGCGGCCGCCCTTTCCTGCCTGGAGCGTTTGCCCGGGAAGGCGCGGCTGGGGCAGATCGGCTTCATGCTTTCCCGGCGGCCGGCGGTGCTGCGCCTCTGTTTGGAGATGGAAGGAAAGGAAATACCGAAATATCTCCGGAGCCTGGGAGAGTTCGCGGACCTCCGCCAGGTGGCGGAAATCCTGGAGATGCTCAGTCCCTATGACCACGAATTTATCCTACACCTGGACTTGCTGGAGGAATTGCAGCCCAAGGTCGGCCTGGATCTCATGCTGAGCTCGGCCGATTCATTCCCTGATCCCCGTTTGGAAATAATTCTGAATGAACTTTGCCACTTGAAGCTGTGCACCCCGGCTAAAGGAGAGGCCTTGCAGAACATCTCCGGCTGCACCCCCATGGGCGCGGACCTGATCAACTGGCCCCCGGGACTGCGCCGGCGCAGTCTGCAGTCAGGCCTGGACGAACTGAGCTATTTTATCCGGAGCATCAGCCACTTGAAGATGGTCATCGAGCCGGGAAAAGACCCGGTGGCCAAGGGCTACGTAGGAGTGAACCATTATTGGAAGAAAAACTCGGTGCCGGCAATAAACCCGCAATGAGGATAGCGTCATGTCCTTGCAGGCGGCCAGGAATTTTCTCCGGAGGATCGAGGCTGATCAGGCCTTGAAGGACCGGCTGGGAGCAACCCCGGACCCGGAATCCCGGTGGCGGATCGTTCAGACCACCGCGGGCGATTTCACCTTGGAGGAATTTAGGCAGGCAATGGAGGAAATGCAGGCGGCCTGCGGCCAGGATTTGACCCCCGAGGACCTGCAAGAGATCACCGGCGGGGCAGGCTGGTGCGCCTGTAAAGGACCTCAATACAATTACTTAAGACTTTAACCAGGAGGATAACGCTTTGTCCGTGCAATCAGCCCAGGATTTCCTTGAAAAAATCGACACCGATCAGACCCTGAAGGAGCAACTCGAAGCTGCAACCGGCCTGGAAACCCGGCTGCAGATTATCCGGGGGGCCGGGTTTGATTTCACCCTGGATGAATTCAAGCACGCGGTTGAAGGAATGGCGAAGGCCGCGGGCCAGGAATTGACACCGGAGGAACTGCAGCAGGTCGCGGGCGGGGCCGGCCCGGTGGGGTGGGGGTGCAATAACAAATGCCCCAATCATGCCCCTGTAATCTAACCCAGGTGAAAGCGAAGCGAGCAATCCCGGGATCCGGCCTTATGAAAGGGGCTATATTGCGCCGGCGAAGATTTAAAGCCTGCGGACTCCTTGATTGGAACCCGGCCTCAGACTCTATCCGAAGGAGGAAAAGACTTGTCCATACAAGCAGCCAGAGATTTTCTCAAGAAGATTGAAGCCGACCGGACCTTGCAGGACCGGCTGGCAGCCGAAGCCGACCTGGAAGCCCGGCAACAAATCATCAAAACCGCCGGGTTCGGCTTCACCTTGGCGGAGTATCGGCAAGTAATCGAAGAATTGGCGCTGGCCAGAGGCAAGCAGTTGACGCCGGAGGAGCTGCAAAAGATCGTCGGCGGCCTGGGCAGGCGCTTCGGAGACAGATTGTTTCTCCCCTCGGGCCCTCTCTAAAAACGGGAGACTTTTTCTAACCATAAAAGTGAGGAGGATCACACCGTGTCCAGGCAATCAGCCAAAGATTTCCTTAAGAGAATCGAAACCGACCGGGTATTGAGGGATCAATTGGAAGCCGCGTCCGAACCCGAGGCCCGGCGGCAGATCATCCAGAAAGCCGGATTCGACTTCACCATGGAGGAATATGAGCAGGTGGCGGAAGAGATGGCCGCGGCCGCGGGCAAGCCGTTGACGCCGGAGGAACTCCAACAGGTAGCAGGGGGCGCGGGACGGCGCTTCGGATGTAGTACCGGCAGCGGTGCTCCTGGCTTTATCTTGGATTAACAGCAACCTTCAATGGAGTGTCGCCGGCTTCTCTGGGATGCATGATGGATGGAGGCGATTTTTCCGGATTCCCAGGTTCCGCCGAAGCCGGGTGCCGATGCCATGGATGCTTAGGCAGAAACCCGATTCGCCGCAATCGTTTTTAATAACAAGCCCAAAAGTAAGGAGTAAACCCATGTCCATGCAATCAGCCAAGGATTTTCTTAAACGGGTTCAGGCCGATCAGGCTTTTCAGGACCGGTTGGAGACCTCTGGCGACCTGGAAGCCCGGCAACGGATCATTAAGGAAGCCGGATTCGACTTCACCATGGAGGAATATAAACAGGTGGCGGAAGAGATGGCCGCGGCCGCGGGCAAGCCGTTGACGCCGGAGGAACTCCAACAGGTAGCGGGCGGCTTGGGCCAGCGTTTCGGATACTTCCCCCCGGGCTGCCCTACATATTAACGACAAGGAGGATAAAGCCATGTCCGTGCAATCAGCCAAGGATTTTCTCAAAAGAATCGAAACCGATAAGGCCTTGAAGGACCGGCTGGAAGGCGAAACTAACCTGGAGGCCCGCCAGGGCATCATCAAGGCCGTCGGGTTTGACTTCACCTTGGCGGAGTATAAGCAGGCGATCGAAGAGATGGCTAGGGCCGCCGGCAAGCAGTTGACGCCGGAGGAGCTCCAAGAGATCGCCGGCGGCTTGGGAGGTTGCTACAATCTTAGCCTAAAGCTCCCCCCAACCTTTCCTGCTTAAAAAGGGTTCTTTTTCTGGAATGTCACCACCTCAAGGCAAACCGGTTCTGAAAGAACCGTTGCCGATAACCGACCACTGTGGAGGATAACACCATGTCCGTACAATCAGCCAAAGACTTTCTCAAAAGAATCAAAACCGATAAGGCCTTGAAGGACCGGCTGGAAGGGGAAGCCGATCTGGAATCCCGGCAGCGGATCATCAAGGCCGCGGGGTTCAGTTTCACCTTGGCGGAGTACCGGGAGGTAATAGAAGAGCTGGCCGCGGCCGCGGGCAAGGAAATGACCCCGAAAGAGCTGGAGGGGATCGCCGGCGGCTTTGGCAGGCGCCTGGGGGCAATGTGCGCCCCCGACTTTAAAATGCCTCCGACCGCTCCCGAATAAGGCCGGGAGACTTTTTGAGAAATAGCAACGACTTCATCCCTTACCGGGGGGAGTCGAGGCGGTTTTACCGCTAGCCTTGGTGTTACAAGGCCGGTTCCAATATGCAGCCAACAAGGAGGAGAACGCCATGTCCATCCAGTCAGCCAAGGATTTTCTGAAAAAGATCGAGAACGACAAGCCCTTGCAGGACCGGCTGAAAGCCGAAGCCGACTTGGAGGCCAGGCAGCGGATCATCAAGGAAGCCGGATTCGATTTCACCCTGGCGGAGTACCGGCAGGCAGTCGGAGAGGCGGCCGCGGCCGCGGGCAAAGAGTTGACCGCGGAGGAACTGGAAGCCATGGCCGGCGGCCTGGGCCGGCGCTTCGGAGACAAGTCATTTCTCCCCCCAACCGTCCCTGAATAGAAGCGGAAGACTTTTGCGAATACGCCGACTTCTCCCTTCGCCGGAAGGTAGAAACAGGAGGCTTCTTCCGAAAACCCCCGGCTTCTCTCTGAGCCGGGTGGAAACGGGAGGCGGTTTTGCCGGAGGACCGGATTGTGCCGGAATTTTTTGACAATAAACCGTTGAGCGGGGCGGCGCTCCGGGTTCGGCCGGCGGGGAATTTTCCCGATACTAAGAGGCGCTGATGTCAGTCACGATATGCCTGATCAACCCCCCTTTCGGGGCTATTGAGCACCCCAGTATCAGCTTGGGGCTGTTGCAGGCTAGCGCCAAAAGAGCCGGTCTCTCCTGCCGCACCCTCAACGCCAACCTGGCCTTTGCGGAACGCCTCGGTTTGGACCTCTACTTCTGGTTCGCCAGTTCGCCCAACTATCTTGATTTTTTCGGGGAATGGGTCTTCGGGGGATCATTGTTCCCGGAGAGCGAGACCGTTTCCGAAGAATATTTCCGGCGCTTCATAAGCGAAGAATTGGCAGGCACCTTCACCGCCGTGCTGCCGGGGCGGGATCTGGCGGAGACCCTCCGCGGCGCCCGGAAATTGGCCGGGAAATTCATCGAGCAATTGGCCGTTGAGGTCCTTTCGACCCGCCCGCGGGTGGTGGGCTGCACGTCCTCGGCTCAGCAAACCTGCGCCTCCGCCGCGCTGCTGAAACGGGTGCGCCAGCTCGATGATTCCGTGGTGACCCTGCTTGGCGGGCCGAATTGCGAGGGGACGATGGGCCGCGGCCTGCGCCGGGCCTTTCCCTGGGTGGACTTTGTGGTCTCGGGGGAAGCGGAATTGATCTTCCCCGACCTGGTACGGACTCTGCTGCGGCACGGCCGGGCAGTGGACGAGGAACTGCTGCCGGAATGCGTCATCGGCGCCTCCCGGGCGGCGGCCCCGGCGTTTTCCCCGGAAACCCGCTCCGTAGTGCGGGATCTCGACGCCACCGCCCCCCCGGATTATGACGACTATTTCGAGGAATTGTCCCATTCGCCATTGGCTGAAAAAATCGCACCGGGCCTGCTCCTGGAGACCTCCCGGGGCTGCTGGTGGGGAGAAAACCGTTGCAAATTCTGTGGTTTGAACGGACTTGCTCTTAAATACCGGGCGAAATCCGCAGGGCGCGTCCTGGAGGAAATCGAGACTTTGTGCAGCCGTTATAAGACTCGAAAAATCATGTTCGTAGACAACAACTTGGACCCGCAGCTTGCCAAAGCGGTGTTATCCCGTCTGGCGGACCGCCCGGAGCAGCCTTCGCTTTTCTTTGAGACTCGGGTGATGGACAAGAGCCAATTGGAGTTGATGGCCCGGGGCGGGGTCCGGTGGATAACGGTGGGGATTGAAAGTTTCCATCCGCGTTTGCTGGCTCTGATGGGCAAAGGAACTTCGGTGCTGGAGAACATCCAGGTCTTGCGCTGGGCTTACGAACTGGGCATCCGGGTGGGGTACAGCATGCTCTATGGCTTTCCGGGAGAACGGGACGAATGGTACGGGGAGATGGCCGATTTATTCCCGCTGCTGCATCACCTGGAGCCGCCGCACCGGATCTGGCCCATGAAATATGACCGGTTCAGCGTTTATCATGAGGAGCCGCAGCGGTTCGGCCTCCGTCTCGCGCCCCGGAAATCTTATGCCTATGTCTTTCCCTTGCCTGCCGGCCTGCTGGCGGAAATCGCTTATTTTTTTGACGACGAAAACGGCTCGCAGCGTAATGCCGCCGGGGGCCCCGGTTTCAAACAACTGCAAGGAAAATGGCAGCAGTGGCAGAACGCTTTCTGGTCTTCAGAGCCCGGACGCGAACAGGCTTTTCTGTACGTACTTCCCAGCCCGGGCGGCCCGGAAAAAATCCTTTACGACACCCGGGCCTGCGCCGTAGAAGCCGCGGTCATCCTGACCGGGCTGGAAACCCGCATTCTGGAATGTTGCGACCGGGTTTGCACCTTGCCGCAGATTGAAGAGTATTGCGCCTCCGGCGGCAGCAACGCCGCGGCCGTCTCTAAAGCCATTGGCCATCTTTTGACCCGCAAGGCCCTTTTACACCGGAGCGGGAGTTATTTGACACTGGCGGTCAATCCTCCTCGCCGGGCCTATCTGCCGGTCAGGGATTTTCCAGGAGGCTACTATTCTCCGGAATTGCGGCAGTCTCCGGAGTAAACGCTTAAAAAATTAAGGAGGATACGCCATGTCCGTACAGTCGGCCCGGGATTTTCTCAAAAAAATCAAATCCGACCAGGGCTTGCAGGACCGGCTGGAAGCCGCGCCCGGCCTGGAAGCCCGGCAGATGATCATCAAGGCGGCCGGGTTCGATTTTACCCTGGAGGAATACAAGCAGGTGATCGAAGAGTTGGCGGCAGCCGCCGGCAAAGAATTGACCCCGGAAGAACTAAATAAGATCGCCGCCGGCTTGGGGAGGCGCCCGGGAACAATCTGCGCTCCCGATTTCCGGATGCCCCCTACCTTCCCCTATTAGAACCGGAAGAATTTAAGGGATAACGCCGACTCCGGAGGGGCTGGGAATAACGTGTCAATCAAATAAGACGTTAAAAAAATAAGGAGGAAGAAGAAATGAAGACCAGAGGATTATTAATCGGTTTGTTGGCGGTGGCGATCTTTGGGCTATGCTTCTCCACCACCGCGTTGGCGCAGCCCGCATGGTACGACTGCACCGTGGACCAGGCAGGGCCCATGGGGTCTTTATCGACCCGGCTGTTTTTAACCCATGCCGCGGAAACCCCGGTTTGGGAAGGGAGTCAAGAGTTTTTTATCCCCCAGGACCGGGCCAAGGAATTTTTAGCCGTGGCCTTGACCGCCATTGTCAATAATAAACAGGTCAAGGTTTACTGCGATCTTGGAGGTCCCCGGCTGAATGTAAGGGCCATTTATTTGAAAAAATAATTTGGCCGTTGCGGATTCGGCATGGGGCAAGGGGTATGCTCCCCTCTGCCCAGAGTTTACCGTTTTCGAGGCTGCCGACCGGGCAAGGGGTAAAACGTCCCTTGCCCGGCAGTCGAGCCGCCCGGGCAGCGCGCGAGTGGCGCTTGCCGGGGTAGCCTGCCTGACAGCAGGTGTGCAAAGAGACGCCGGCAGCCTTGCCACTGGAGGAATTATGCGCAGCAGATGGCTGGTTTGCCTCATCATGATTTTGGTCCTGACCTTCGCGTTCCGGGTGGAAGCCGGTGCGGATGCGGGTACGGTGTATATGCTTGCCCAGGAGAGTAATGTGGAGCCGCCGCTAACCACGTGGTCCACCCTCTATACGGTGGACACCGCCACCGGGGCCGCCACCAAGGTGGGAGACATCGAACACCTGGGAGCATTGATCCAGCTGGACGACATTGCCTGGGACGGATACAACATGTTCGGCATTGCCAGCGATATCTATGCCATGACCAGGATGTATTCCCTGGATTTTCTTAACCCCATAGAAGGCCGGGTGCGCGCCACCAATACCGGGGTAATTTTAGAGGGCCTGGGGATCGCCGGCCTGGGGGTCGTGTTCGGCAGCGACGGCTCTTTGCTCTATGGCGGCAGCCTGCTGGGGACCACCGACGACGGAATGGCCGGAGGCCTCTACCTGTTAGACCCCAATTTAGAGATGCCCGAATATGTCGGGCCCATGAGCACCACCCCCGGGACTTATACCGCCATGGGGATCGGCCCCCCCCAAATGGACGGCGGCGACCTGGCCGCCTCCATGCTGCGTCCATGGCTGTACGGCAGCGTGGTGCAGGCGACGGATGAAGCAGTTATCAAATATTCGCTGGCCATCTTTGACTTGCACACCGGGGAAGCCACCCTGATCGGCGAAGGCTGGGGGCAGACCGCGATCACGGGCCTGGCCTTTGTGGTTGATACTCTCTACGGCGGCGATTTCAACGGTAATTTCTATCGGATTGATACCGGCGACGGCACGCTGACTTTATTGGGGAATAACGGCAAGGCCCAGATGGGCATGACTTCCATCGATTGGAGTTTGCCGGGCCAGAGATCGGCGCCGGCGTTGATGCTGCTCCTGGATTAATACCGACGTTCAGGCCCGGACCGCGCCTGGACTCAGGTCTATTGGCACCGGTTCGGGATTGATCCAAACGATAGCAATACGATGCAGCAGGGAGGCCAAATCATGAGGCAAATAACGGCAATCCTGATCCTGGCGGTTGCTGTGCTCCTGGCCCAAACCGCAGCCGCGGAGAACCTGTTGGTTAATGGCGCTTTCGAGACCGGTGATTTTAGCGGTTGGAACTATCAAAGCGCGTCGAGAGCGTCCCTCGAGGTCTCCCGGGAAAAACCTTATGAGGGGCAATGGGCGGTGAAGATCACGGGGTTTGGGAAGTGTACGATTTCCCAGACCTTCGCCACCATCCCCGGCCAACTATACCAGGTGAACTTCCGGAGAGCGGGCGGGGGTTTGTACAACCGGCTTTCAGTGTATTGGGCCGGAACTAAAATTTATCAGGAAGATGAATTTGATGATCCTAATTATCAGTCGGATTCTTCCGTCCATCTCGCCACCGGCCCTTCCACCACGCTGGAGTTTGTCTATGACGGTGTTAACAATAGCTTTTACCTTGACGATATCGGAGTCTGCCGGAATCTGCTGGTCAACCCCGGCTTCGAGACCGGGAATCTATCCGGCTGGAACCATCAAGGCAGTGCTCTTTCGGTGAAGAAGAATAAACCCCATTCCGGGCAATGGTCGGCGGATTTTTGGTTGAGTCATGGTAGTGGGGGGCAATGCCAGCTTTCCCAGACCTTCCCCACCGTTCCCGGTCAATCCTACGAGGTGAGCTTTTGGAGGAGCGGCGGGGATAATTATCAAAACTCATTAAGGTTTTATTGGGACGGCATTAAAATTTATGAGAAGAATGCTTTTATGAGTGATAATTATGTTTTTGTCTTCCCTTCCCCCATGGTTGCCTCCGGCACTTCCGCCACTCTGAAGATTGTCTATGGTCTTGGGTCTGGTTCAAGTCTTTATCTGGATGATATCCAGGTAAACCCCGTGCAGAATCTGGTGGTTAACGGCAACTTCGAGACCGGTGATTTTTCCGGCTGGAGCATCCAAAAAGATTATATTAATCTGTGGGTCAGTAATTGGGAGCCTTTTGACGGGAAGTGGAGCGCGCAGGGGGGGAGGCAGACGGGGGACGAGCCATCATGCAAGCTTTCCCAGACTTTCGCCACCACCCCCGGCAAATCCTACCGGGTGGTCTTTTGGCGGATGGGCGGCGCGGAAAATAACACCAATTTCCTGCAGGCGTATTGGAACGGCGCGGCGATTCACAGTTACAACAGTCTTGGCGATTCCACTGTTTGGCATTATTCGGTGGTTTCCTCCACCCAGGTAGCCAGCGGCGCCTCCACCACCCTGGAGTTTATCTTTGCTCCGGGGCAATCAAATCTATTTTTTTATCTGGATAATGTCCAGGTGAACCCCATAGCCGCGCCGATCACCGCTCCCAGGCCCGGGAAAGCCCGGCCCGAAATCGAGATGCTGCTGCTGGAATAGGACCTGTTATGAAAAGTTCTAAGCGGTAGTACAGGCTTTCCAGCCTGTACTGATTACCAGGGCGGGCGAGACGCCCATCCTACGCACTTTTCATGGTTTATGGGTGAGCCAATGGCTCATGAGCAACTGTTATGAAAAGATAGCCTCACGCAAAGACGCAAAGGCGCAAAGTAAGACGCAATATTTTCTTGTTTTATGAGCCCTTGGCAAAAGTCTTTTCTCGGCGCCCTCTGCGTCTCTGCAGTGCAAATATTTAACCGCAGAGACGCAGAGGACGCCGAGAAAGGATGATGGATTTTGCAAGAGGCTCGGTTTATGGAAGTCTGTTCGCCAAAGGAGGCTGAATCATGCGGCGATTAACGGCAATCCTGATCCTGGCGGTTTCTCTGTTCCTGGCCCAAACCGCGGCCGCGGAGAACCTGCTGGTTAACGGCGGTTTCGAGACCGGCGATTTTAACGGCTGGACCAAGGAAAACCCCTTCGGCGAGGTCTCCCAGGAAAGACCTTATGAAGGGCAGTGGTCCGCGAGTCTCAATTCGGGGGAAATGAAGCTTTCCCAGACCATCGCCACCACCCCCGGCCAAGTATACCAGGTGAGCTTTTGGTACGCGGGCGGCAGTGATCAAAATAACTACCTGGAGGTGAAATGGGACGGCGAAGTAATTTATGGCAATTCGAGTTTTTCTTATTCAAATCATAAGTTTGTTAACGTAATCCAGTCTGCTGCCGGCGCTTCCGCCAAGCTGGAGTTTATTTATACTGACTGGAGTTATAGAACGCACCCAGTTTTTTACCTGGATGATATCCGGGTGGAGCATAATCTACTGACCAACCCCGGCTTCGAGACCGGGAATTTCGCCGGCTGGAGCCACCAAAGCGGTTATTTGTGCGTTTTAAAGGAATACCCTCATAGCGGCCGCTGGGCGGCGCGGTGCGCGGGTTATTACGGCGATAATTTCCGGCTTTCCCAGACCTTCCGCACCATCCCCGGCCAATCCTACGAGGTGAGCCTCTGGTATCTTGGCGGAACTAATTACGACCAATTGCAGGTGAATTGGGCCGGTATCAAAATTTTTTACACGTATGAATTTGCAGCGAATTCTCATTATCGGTTGGTTTCTTCCGCCCACACGGCCACCGACGCCACCACCACCCTGGAGATTCTCTATGGTCAGGGGTATTCTAAATGTTTCTACTTCGATGATATCCAGGTGAAACCCGTGCAAAACTTAGTGGTCAACGGCAGCTTCGAGACCGGTGATTTTTCGGGCTGGAATATACAAAACGACCCAAGCAAAATCACCTTGGCCGTTAAGGGTTACGAGCCTTTTGACGGGCATTGGAGCGCTTACGGGCAGAAGTTAAACCCGGGAAGCGTAGGCAGGCTGTCCCAGACCTTCGCCACTACCCCCGGGAAATCATACCGGGTGAGCTTCTGGAGAGAGGGCGGCGCAGAAGACAATAATACCAACCACTTAAAGGCTTATTGGAACGGCTCCGAAATTCCCAGTATCAACAGTTCACCCCATACTGGTATTTGGCAGTATTCTTGTGTTTCGTCCACCCAAGTGGCCACCGGCAGTTCCGCCACGCTGGAGTTTGTCTTTGATCCCGGGACCTCATCAGCGGCCTTTTTTCTGGATAATGTCCAGGTGAACCCCGTGTCCGCCATCACCGCTTCCAGGCCCGGGAAAGCGCACCCGGAGATTGAGCTGTTGCTTCTGGAATGAGGCCTGTTTCCCTCCCGGGTCCCCCGGTGCTGTTGACCCAAAACCCAAACGCTATTATCAGCGGCGGCGGCCCAAGCGGCTATGCAGGGCCAGGATGAACAGCGCCAGTTGGGCCGGGATCAGCAAGCGGCTCAAAGCGCCGATGAGTTGGCCCCCCAAGGTCAGCGGCTCCGCCCATTCCGGGCGGATCAGGGTGGCCTGCTGCAGGAGATAAACGACAGCGGGACCGAAGCCGGCCCCCATGCCGGGATGGGTCTTTAAACCCTCATAAGCAAGGGTCAAGCCCATGGCCCCGATCAACCCCAACAGCCAGCCCAGGGCCCTGAGGGGCCTTTCCCCATAACCGCTCAAGGCCCAGTAGAGATTATACCAGGAGAAGGGAAACCACCGCCGCCAGGGGTTGGCCCGGCGATGCATCTCCATTTCGCCGTAATGGAAGTCTCCGGCCTGCTTCTGGTCCCCTTCCTTTTCAAAGTTCAGCTTGAGGTAGCGGTAAAGCTCCTCCACGGCGACGCAGAGTCCTTCATAATCCAATCTGGGCTCAGAAGCGGAAGCAAACCCCGCCAATGCGGACTCGCCCTTTTCCCGGAGCAGCATTTCATCGAAGACCACCTGCCGGCCCCGGTGGGAATGCCAGTGGACGTTGTGGAACTCGCAACGGCGCAGGTCGGCCCCCAGGAAGCTCACCCGGGCCAGGGAAAGGTCCTGAAAGCGGAGCAGGCCCCAGGGCCCGAAATTGATATATTGAAAATAAGCTGAAAATGCGGACGCTTCCGAGGTTCCCGGCATTTCATTGACCTGCTGAAAAACCGCCCGGCTATCGAAGGTGGCGCCTCGAAAATCCGCCTCTCCCATAATTTCCGTATTTTTAAATAGAGCCTGCCCTGAAAACCTGGCCTTTTCAAAGACGACTGACTGGACGAACCTCGCAGAAGAAAAATCCGCGAGTTCGGCAAATTCGGCCTCCCGGAAATTGGCCCACCCGGGGAACCGGGCTCCTTGAAAATTAACGGGCTTTTTAAATTTATGACCGATGAAGGAGATGGGCCCTGGGAAGAAGACCTTCCTGAAATCGTAATCCTCCCGGGTCATCTTTTCATGCAGGGTCTGGTCGAAAGCAGTCTTATCCTTCTCCGGCTTTTGGGAATGCAGGATGCATAGTCCCTCGGAGTCTCCTTCCAAGGGGGGATGTTCGCAATACGCCCCTTCCCAGGAATATTTCATCCAGGCCTTACAGGTAGTCATGTCCGTTTAAGTAATTCTTGAAACATGCCGGGGAAACTCAATGATAAACTTGGCCCCGGCTCCCGGCCTGCTCCAGGCCGAGAGGCGGCCGCCCGCTTTTTCCAGGAGGTGCAGGGTCACCTTGATTCCCAGGTGGGTGCTGTCGGCCTCCCGCCGATCTCCGGGGAGAAGCAGATTCTCCCTGAGTTTTTCCACATCCAGGCCGGGGCCGTTGTCTTCTATTTCCACCACCACCTTATTGCCTTCCTCCCGGACCTTAACCTGAATCTGATCGGCATATTTCATGGCATTGCCGATAATATTCTGGAGGATCACTTCCATGGTGTAGGGTTCGAAGGGGAAGACGAGGGAACAACGGCAGTCCTTGCAGGAACAACCGTCGATGCGCACCTGTAATTCCTTATCCTGGAAGCGCAATCCTTTCAGGTCCTCAATGCAGTGGATCAGAAAGGGGTAAAAGTCCTTGGGCGCAGGGGTCAGGGTGTCACCGGTAAGGGCTTTCAGGAATAAAACTTCCTGGCCGAGGGTGTGGATCAAACGCTGGGCCGCGTCTTCGACTATGCCGAAACTCCTCTTCAAGGATTCGAATTCCGGATGCAATTCTTCATAAGAAGGACAGGTGCCTGCGGCCAGGCAACTGCTGAAAGTCTCATCCAGATGGGCTATCTTGCGCTGGATTCTGTTGGAAAATCCGTGGATGCCCAGGGCCAGGTTCTTGTAATGGTGCCTCAAGGTGGCCACCTGGAATTCGAACTCCTGGTGCAAGTTATCCAAGCGCAGGCGATTCTCTCTGAGGCGCTTTAATACATAACCTAAAATTCCCCAGGATATTCCGCCAAAGGCGGAGAAGAGAAGCATCATGGGCCACATGTGGAAGGCGAAGCTGTAATAAAGAGCGCCGCTTACATCGCAAGTTTTCCCCGTAAGCAAACAGTTGTGAAAGTCAAAAGCCAGCATGGCCAGGGGATGGCCGATGAAGATGCCGACGGCGATGCCGAGGACGACGCCGATCCAGGGATATGCCCAGGTCTTCTCTTTGCGTACCGGAGCTTGCAGGACCACCGGAATAATGGATTCAGGGCTCATGAAACTTCCTTGGATTTTATTTAACTTAAGTCCTTTAGCTTCATAAGCAAGCGTCTCTTATCCCCGTTCTTGTGGCTCATCCTCCAGGGTTTCTTTGAGGCCTGCCGCAGCCTGCAATCGGGCCGCCAGTTCCTTTTTCAAATCAATCATCTTCGTCTCCCAGGCGCCGGTATACCGGGCGTGTTCGATTTCCGTCAGGCTTTCCAATGAATCGATCACCGCGTCGATTTCCCGGGAAGCCTGCCGGATCATCTCCAACCGGTGTTGGGCTTCCGGGCCGGGGGCCTGCTTGATAAGGCGGCTGCTGAAGCCGCCGATCACCATGTTGGCGTTCCGGATGTGATGCGCCAGAGTGACCATCAATTCCTTCAAGGTCTCCAATGCCACCAGACGCCGCTGCGATTCCAGGTTTTCCGCGACCCAGCGCTCCTTCTGCACATACCATAGCCCCAGGCCAAGACCCGCCACCCCGCCCATGAAGGCAAAGGCCCCGCCCATGGCCAGCATTTCGGCGCTAAAAGCCAGATGCACCTGGTGGCCCCAAATGGAAAAGTCCAGCGGCGCCTGGGCCTGCTGCGGACCCAGGAAATAAGCCAACATGGCAAAAGGGTGCACCAGCAGGTAACCGGCCAACATTCCGGCCAGGGTGAACCAGATGATCTTGCTTTTCTGCATAAATAAGAGGTTCTCTAGCGTTTTTGCGGTTCGGCTACGGCTTGCTTTCCGGCTGAACCGCCCTTTCTTTCCGGTTTTGCAACTGCTTTCCCAGGGCCTTGACCCGCTTCAGAATCTTTGTCAAATCACGGGACATGCCGGTTCGGAATACATCCAGATCAAAACCGGATTCGCAGGCCGCCGCCCCATCCGTAATCATGTTGCCATTGCCCGATAAGTGATAAATTTTTCGTTATCAGGTAAGCCATGCCGACGCGCAAGTCCCACTGTTTATGGGTGTCGTATTCGCCATTGGCATAAAGGGCGAGGCGAGGGGTCAGATGCAATTTCTTGCCGAGGTTGAAGCGGGCCCCCCCATCGGTATCCACCCAAACCCGGGACTCGATTAAGAATGGCAGCAAATAACGAAATCCGAATACCCCCCGGGTGCCTTTATCCTCGAGCCGCACCAGATTGGCGCCGGCAAAGAGGGTGAAAAAGCGGTTGACATAGCGGTCCCAGGTGAAAGTTGCCTCCCATTCGGGACTATCCACTTTTTGCCAGCCCACTTCCCAGGAGGCGGTAAAGATATTGCGGGTGTTGGAGGCAATCAGGAATCCCTGGGTCATGTTGCTGATGGCATCCACCTGCCCCCAGGCAAACCAGTGGTCGTGATACAGCTTGGGCCGGACTTGTTCGAGCTGCGGGTCGAGGGTATAGCCTTCGTAGTGCACCACCCGGGCCATGCCGCTTTCCATGTGATACAGGACGTGGCAATGGAAAAACCAGTCGCCGAACTCATTGGCGTCAAATTCAATGACGGTGGTGGACATGGGGGCAACATCCACGACGTGCTTCAGGGGGGAGTAATCCCCCTGCTCGTTCACTACGCGAAAAAAATGGCCATGCAAATGCATGGGGTGATGCATCATGGTGCGGTTGATCATGATAAAGCGCACTACCTCGCCCTGTTTGATCCGAATCACGTCGGTCTCCGAAAGGGGCTTGTTATTGATAAACCAGACGAAGCGGTCCATGTCGCCGTCCAAAGTGAGGCGGATTTCCCGCACGGGTTGATCCTTGGGAAAGGCCGTGGGCCTGGTAGCCCTTAACCGCTCATAGGGGCCCCAGGGGCGGCGGGGGTCCATGCCGTCTTCCGCCAGGTCTTTCGAGGCGGAAACGTCGGTGGCAAGCGGACGGAAGTTGTAAGCGAATCTCTTCCCCCCCCGAGGCGGCATGGCCTCCTGAGGCAGGGGTTCGGGAGCGGGTTTTTCGTGCTCTTCATGTTCCTTTTTCATGTGCGTCCCGGGATGGTCGGGCATGTGCTTCTTGCCTTCCATCTCATGCTTTGCAGGTCCGCCCATTTCGTGCTTTTCATGGATATGCCCGGGCATATCCATTTCCATCATCCCCGGCCGGTCGAACTTGCCGGCTTTCACGGCGCGGTCGGGCATGCCCATGGCCCCTTGGGGGGTGAGGGCGAAAACCTTTTTCAGGGTGACCTTCTCCATCACGCGGTAAAGGTTGGGTCGGGGCACATTCGGGGCCGGGCGGCGCTCACCGGTTCCGATCCATACCGAAGCATATCCTGAGCCGTCGTGGGCGGTGGCCCGCAACTCATATGCTCCTCCCGGAGGCACCCGGATGAGCACGTCGTATGTTTCCGAGATGGCGATGAGAAACCGCTTCTCCTTGACCGGCTCCACGTCCTGGCCATCGGCGGAAATGATGGTCATGGGGCCGCCGGCAAACTCCAGGTAGAAGAAAGATGCGGTACCCCCGTTGATAATGCGCAGCCGCACTATTTCACCGGGCGCAGCCGGAAGGGAAATTTCCGGCCGGCCGTTGGCCAGGAAATTGTCGTAGGCCACATCCGAGATGTCCATGGCCGGCATGCGCAGCAGTTCGCGCTTGACGTAATCTCCCACCATGCCCAGGCGGGCCGCGCCCAGGAGACTCTGGCCGCTGCCCCTGGCAATTTCGTACCAGTCGCTGTCCCGTTTCAAAGTGCGCAGGACCTCGTGAGGCTTTTCATCGGTCCAGTCGGAGAGCACCAGCACATAATCCCGGTCGGCCCGGTGCCGTTCCCCTCCCCGGGGCTCAATGACAATGCCCCCTTTATGGCCGCTTTGCTCCTGGAGCCTGGTGTGGGAGTGATACCAGTAAGTTCCGGCCTGGCGGATGGGAAATTCATAGGTCCAGGTGGCTCCCGGCTCAATGGGAGGAAAGCTCAAGTACGGGACGCCGTCCATATTCGGCGGCACCAGTATGCCGTGCCAGTGAATGGAGCTGTCTTCCTGCATGCGGTTATGAACGTGGATGCGGGCGGTGTCGCCTTCCTTAAAGCGCAAGACCGGGCCGGGAATGCTGCCGTTGATGGCCATGCCCCAGGCCGGTTTCCCGGTAATGTTGATTTCCTCCCGGGTGATGGTGAGGTCATATTCGACAATCGCCGCTCGTATCGGCAGAGAAGAAAGGAGAACAAACAGAATAAGGCCTCCAACCGTCGGAAATATTCCCGGCAATGCCATCTGGCTTCTCCTAGATCCAAACAGTATCGGTCAGGATTCCTCTTCCCAGGAGATGCATCCTTCCGGGCATTGGTCTATAGCATCCTGAATCCGGTCTTCCGCCGCGCCCTTGGGGTTGATCACTTCCGATTTTCCGGTGTCCTCATTGAGGTGGAAAACCTCAGGACACACCGCCTCGCAATTTCCGCAGGACAAACAACAGTCCTCATCAACCTTGGGAACTCTTGCAGCCATATTGCCCTCCCTGATTTTCAGTAAGCTATCATCTCGGCCCGGAACTGATCACTCTGCCGTTTTTATCCCGCGGTTGAGAACCTGAAGCCGTGCGTCTGGAGGTTTGACGCACCAGCCACTTGGCCAATTCCACCGTCGGCAGGAGCAGAAAAGCCAGGAACGCCGCGAAGAGCCATTCTTTCCATCCCAGGGGAACCGCGTGGAATAATGCCGCCAGGGCGGGAATCTGGACCACCGCGACGATCATGGCCAGGGATAGAACGACGGAGCCCAGCAGCAGCCGATTGGCAAAGAACCCCACTGTGAAGAGGGAATGGTACTCCGAGCGGCAGTTGAAGGCGTTCACCAGCTCCGCCAGGACCAGGGTGACGAAGACCATGGTCTGGGCCCGGGCAAGCGACAGTTCCTGGTCCCCCATCACCGCCAGGAAACCGTGTAAATAGTGGTGGAACAGCGGAATCAAAACCATGGTGAGATAAGCGGTGATCACCGCCATCAGTCCGATCACCGTGTTGGTGAACACCCCTTCATCCGGCGGACGCGGGGGGCGGTTCATGATGTCCGGGGCCTTGGGGTCCACCCCCAGGGCCAGGGCCGGCAGACCGTCGGTGGTGAGATTGACCCACAATATTTGCAGAGCCACCAGGGGCAGGGGCATGCCCAGGAAGAAGGCGCCGGTCAGGACGGTGATCTCCCCGAGATTGGCGCTCAGGAGAAAGATCAGGTATTTTTTGATGTTGTCGAAGATGGCCCGGCCTTCCTCCACCGCGGCCACCAGGGTGGCGAAATTGTCGTCCGCCAGGATCATGTCCGCGGTCTCCTTGGTGACCTCGGTGCCGGTGATGCCCATGGCCACGCCGATGTCCGCCCGTTTTAAAGCCGGCGCGTCGTTGACGCCGTCCCCGGTCATGGCCACTATCTCACCTTGAGCCTTGAGCAGATTCACCAGGCGCAGCTTGTGCTCCGGGGCCACCCGGGCAAACACCGGCGCCCGGGGCAAAATCGCCGCCAGATCGTCGTCGCTCAACCGGGACAGCTCGGTCCCGGTGAGCACCGCAGCGTTGGTCCGTTTCGGAAGGACCAGCCCGATCTCCCGGCCCACGGCCAAAGCCGTGTCCGGATGATCACCGGTGACCATGATCACCCGGATGCCGGCCTGAAAGCATTTTCTCACGGCCTCTTTGGCCTCGGTACGGGGCGGGTCCATCATGCCCACCAGCCCCAGCCAGATTAAATCCGTCTCCATCTCCTCGGCGGGCGACTCCGGAACCGCCTCCCATCTCCGGTATGCCAGGCCCAGGACCCTCAATGCCTCACCGGCCAGGTGCGCGGCTTCGCTCATGATTACCTGCCGGTCCCCTTCGCTTAAAGGCCTTTCGCCAATACCGGCCAACATTCGGCTGCAGCGGGGCAGCAGGCTTTCGGGCGCGCCCTTGGTGCAGGCCAAGATGCCGGCGGAGTCCCGGTGAAAGGTGGTCATACGCTTGCGTTCCGAATCGAAGGGAATCTCCGCTACCCGGGGCCAGTCCCGGGCCAACACCTCTTCATGGAGGCCCGCCTTGCGCCCCAGCACCACCAAGGCTCCCTCGGTGGGATCGCCCTGTACGGTCCAGGCCCCCTCTGCGGTTTCCGTCAAAACCGCGTCATTGCAAAGCATACCGGTGCGGACGGCTTCCATCAGGACCGGATCATCCCCCGGAGCAATTTCGTTATCATCAAAGGAAAAGACGCCTGCGGGCTCATATCCCAGGCCGCCGATCGCAAGCTGCCGGTTATCCAGGAAAAGCCGGCGCACGGTCATTTCGTTTTTCGTCAGGGTGCCGGTTTTGTCGGTGCAGATCACAGTGGTGCAGCCCATAGTTTCCACCGCGGGCAGGCGCTTGACGATGGCGTTGCGCCGGGCCATGCGGGTGGTGCCGATGGCCAATGCCCCGGTCACCACCGCGGGCAGGGCTTCGGGCACTGCGGCCACCGCCAGGCTGATGCCCCAGATGAGCATTTGCAGCCAGTTATGGCCCCGGAGGACGCCGAAGATCATGGCCCCCGCGCTCACCGACAGGCAGAGGATGCTGAGGACCAGGCCGATGGTGGCCATCCGGGCCTCCAGGGGGGTCTTTTCCTGGGGCATCTCCCCCAGCATGCGGGCGATAGAGCCGAACTCGGTCTTCATGCCGGTGGCGGTGACCACCGCTTTGCCCCGGCCGTAGGTGACCACTGTGCCCCCGAAGACCATGCCTTTCCGGTCGCCTATGGGGAGGTGAGGGCGGGGATCGGGCGCGGCGGTCTTATTGACGGCGGTGGATTCGCCGGTGAGGAGGGCTTCATCGTTCTTGAGGTTGACGGCTTCCAGCAGCCTGCCGTCCGCAGCCACCCGGTCGCCGGTGTGCAGGACCAGGACGTCGCCGGGGACCACGTCCCGGGCGGGAACGACCTGCTCCACGCCGTCCCGGAGCACCGTCGCCTCCGGGGCCGCGAGCTTTTGCAGGGCCGCGGCCGCCTGCTCGGCCCGGTATTCCTGGACGAATCCCAGGACGGTGCAGGCCAGGATGATCACCAGGATTACATAGGCGTCCAGATGCTCTCCCAGGAAAAAGGAAATGCCGGTGGCCGCGATCAGGATAATGATCAAGAGATTCTGGAACTGCCGAAAAAAGATGATCCAAGAAGAGATTTTTTTGGGGGGGGCCAGCTCGTTGGGGCCGTATTGCTCCAATAGCTCCTGGGCCTGGGAGGCGCTCAGCCCGTCGGGCCCGGCGCCGAAGATTTCCAAGACCTTTTCGGCAGGCAACTCGTAATATAGTTGTTCTGCCGCTGCCATTTCCATATTGTTTCCACTGGACATTAATTAACGGCCTCCATAACGGACTCCCCATATCATCCAAAACCGCGCATCTTGTAGCCGCTGCACCAGGATCTTTTCCTCCCCATCTGCTCTTTTATCCTAATACTTCCGGAGAAACGGGCAGGGGAGGGATTTTCGGGGCCAGGCGGTGGTGTTTCAGGCCAAACCCCGGCATCTCAAAGGCCTTGGGGTTGATTCTCCTGGTTAATTCAATTTCCCGGGGGGTCAGGATGCGAACGAAACCATTGTCATCCATGAGCGCGAATTCCATGCCCCTGGCCAGACACTTATTCACCGACATCTCCCCCTTGATGTCCTGATCGGAAATACAGATCAGTTTGGCGGCCATGGCTCCGGAACTGAAGAGCACGACAAACGCCACTGCCAGAAATGCCAAAATCGCAGTCTTTTTCATTTCTTTTTCCTCCCATGGTTTAATTGTCTATAAAATAAGTAGGCAAACAAATGAGATCAATACCCACCCCGATTCCCCGGCCGAACCTCAGGCCATTTCCAGGTGGCTGTGAACTACATAAAGATTCACCGGCTCTTTGACGCCCTTGAGGTGGGTCTGGAAACTCCTGAGCACCAGGGGCTTTCCCACGGCCTGGCGGTAAACCGCTTCGGAAATCACCACTTCGCCCGCCTGGGCCTGGCCCTGGATGCGGTGGGACAGGTTCACCGGGGAGCCGATGATGCCGTATTTCGCCCGGCTTTCAGAGCCGATGTTGCCCACCACCACTTCTCCCGCATGGAGGCCGATGCCCATATGCACCGGGGGATAGGCGGGTTCGGCCGCGTTTTCGTTTTCCACCGCGGCCTGCATCTTGACCGCGCAATCAACCGCCCGCTCAGCCACGGGACCGATGGGGTTATCCAGAGGATCAAAAAAAGCCAGGATCGCGTCTCCCAAAAAGTCCACGATGATCCCGCGATGCGCCTGGATCACCTCGATCATCCGGGCGAAATGGCGGTTCAGCAGATGGATGATGGCTTCGGGGCTCAGGGCTTCAGCCAGGGGGGTGAAACCCCGGACATCGGCAAACAGGATCACCACCTCCCGCTTTTCTCCCCCCAACCGGGACGCTTCCGGCCGGCTTAAAAGCTCCCGGGCGACCTCCGGGTCCACATAGCGGCCGAAGGTATTGCTGATGAAATCCCGTTCTTTCAAGCCGGCCACCATTTCATTGAAACTGGCGGTCAGTTGGCCGATTTCATCCCGGCTGGCCACCGGCAGGGGCTCGCCATAGTTCCCCCGGGCCACCAGCGCGGCCTTGGCCGCGATCTTGCGGATGCCCCCCACCATCGGCCGCACCCCCAGGCGGATGAGCCCCAGGATAACCGCCAGGCAGAGAATTCCGCCCGCCAGGTAATAGAGGCGGAACCGCAATATTGGAGCCAGAATCTCGCTGCCCCGGGCATGCAGCATGATGGCCCAGGGCGCGGCATGGAGCTTGTAGTACCCGATCACCATGTCCGGGCGGTAGCTTTCCTCCGTCAGCGTGCCGTAGTCCCTTTCCTTCATGGCCCTGATCATGGCCATCTCCAGGGGGTCCTGGGTTTCGCCCAGACAGTGGCGGGCCTGCATGGCCGAGCTGCTGTGGGCCAGGTATTGCCCCTCCTGGCTCACCAGACAGGCCATCTGGGCCACCATCCAGCCTTCCGTGAGCACATCCTGCATCAGGTAGTCGTAACTCAGGACCACTTCGAGCCGGACAATGGGCCTGCCGGCCAGATCCAGCAGATCTCCCCGCAGCCCCACGGTTTTACCGTCCTTGGGGTAGAAGTAGCCGATGTGAGACATCGCCGCGGACCGGTCCGGCATCTCGGTGCGGCCCGCGGTTCCGGCCTCTTTCGCCCGGGTCACGTTAACCAGGGTAACGCCGGGTTCGGACTTTATCTGCCCCAGAAGCCAGTCCTGGATTACCTGCCCCCGGGGGTCCTGGCCGGCCCGGGCGAAGGTGTCCATCCATTGCATCTTGTCATGGAGCCGCATGTCGATCTGGTGCGCGGCCCGCTCCAGCCGCAGGATGGCGATCTCCTGCCATTCCTTTAACAAAATGCCCTGAATGAAGCGGTAGCCGGAGACGCCGATGACCGACAGGACCAGGATCAGCGGCAGTATCAGCAAAGCGGCAAGTTTCCGCTCCAACGTCTTGAAGACAAACATGGCTTAAGACCCGCTTTCTCAAGTAGTAGACGGCAACATTTATGATCCATAAATTCGGAAATCATCTTCTCGGATTATAGGATTTCCCGGGAAAGACACCCAAGCCCATTTGTAAGCTAAGATTAATTCTCAATATAACCATGCCTTAATTGAGATTAAAGGGGCAGGAATCAGAGAGCCTGATGCATATCGGCCATTGCATCGTGATCTCTCCTTTAAATTTGATCCGAAGAGCACTATACTCTCCCCATTAATAAATCCACGGTCATTTTCAGGGGGAGCTCATGAGCAAGTTCTTATTTGTGTTAACCCGGGGTCCGGAGGACCCGACCCGGGCGGTGAGGTGCTTCCAGTTCGCCAAGATTGCCAAAGATAAGGGGCATGAGGTGACCGTCTTCCTGGTGGATGACGCGGTTTATCTCACCAACCTCGCCCTGGCGGAGCGGGTCAAGGCCCCCACCGGGGATGAACTCATCACCTACTGGAAGTTCCTGGTGGACCGAGGGGCCGCCATTTTGGTGTGCAAACCCTGCGCCGAGACGCGCCTGGTGGGAGAAGACGACCTGCCCCCCGGAGCGAAGATCGGGACCGGCATGACCTTGATTGACCTGGCAGACCAATCAAAGGTATTCACTTTTTAAGTACCATCATTTTTCTCCAAAATAAAGCGGCCGCCTGCTGAAGGGCAGGCGGCCGTTTTTGATAGCGTTTTCGGTTTTCGGTTTTCGGTTAAAAGAATCCCCGTCTTAACCTGGAACTCGTAACTCATACCATTTCGCAATCAAATGGCGTTAACTTTGTAGCGAACCTTGTGTTCGCCCTGAACGCCCGGGTCGAACACAAGTTTCGCCCCTACGAAAAATTGTCGGTTGATTGCAAATCGGTATCGGAACTCGGAACTCGAAACTTGGAACTATTTTTGGGCCAGGCCGGAATAGGCTTCCCTGGCGGCCCGGCAGATGGCCAAAGAAGCGGTTCTCCCCTTGCCTTCGAACCTTTTGCACTTCATGGGATTATAAAACGAGGCCACCCAGAGGTCGCCGGAAACCCCGCCGAGAAAGACGTCCAGCTTCAATTCGCAAAAAAACTTGCGCATCATCTTCTCCACCACCAGCCAAGCTTCGGTGATGTTGGAGGTGTAGAAAAGCGCGCCTTTCTTTTCCATCACCTTTTCGGAAATGAAGACATCCAGGTCCCTGTCGCTATATTCGGTAAGCACCATTTTTATACCTGCAAATCGGGGACGGCGGCGGGGGAATCCGGCGGCATGGAACTCGTTCATCGCCCCCGGACGGGCAGCCATTGAATTCAGGACCTCAACTACCTGGCAGTTTTATAAAATCAGAAACTATGCCAATCTCTTTCCTTGTTATTTCAATATGATAGCTATTTTCTTTCTGACATTAATGTGGGTTTTCCATTGTTATGTCTACATAATTGTAGTGAAAAATACCGATAAAGGCTGGCGCAGGGTCCGGGAGACGGACAGGGCGGCGGCCCGGGCTTTTCTTCTCCGGGCATCGCCGGCCCCTGCCCGCAAAAAAACCTGACCTTAAGACTTTTCGGCCCCCCGGCCCTTTCTCTCATCAATGTCGCCGGGATACATCACCGCGTCGTACCCCCGTTCCCGGGTGCGGATGCGAATCACTTCGTCAACCGGGGAGACAAAGATCAGCCCGTCCCCGGTCTCACCGGTGTAAGCCGCCTTGAGGATGGCGTCGATGGTCTCCTCCAGGTTGCGGTCGCTCAAGACGATATTCACCTGGATCTTGGGGAGCATGTCCACCTGGTAGGTGCCGGAGCGTCCCGCCAGGGTAATCCCTCCCTGGCGGCCGTGGCCCCGGATCTCAAAGATATTCATGCCCACGATGCCCAGTTCCTTGAGGGCATCCTTGACATCGTTCATCTTGTCTTCCCGAATGATGGCTTCAATCTTTTTCAACATGGCAGTATCCTTCTACGAGTAGGCCCGTTCGCCGTGGGCGCTGATATCCAGGCCCACTTCCTCCTCCACGGTGGTTACCCGGAGGCCGATGCTCCAATCCAGAAGTTTGGCCACCAGAAAGGTCACCCCGAAGCAGAAAGCCATGGTGACCCCGATGGCCAGGAGTTGCACGGCCAGTTGTCCGGGGTTGCCGTAAAAGAGGCCGTTGGCCCCGGCCGCGTTCACCTCCACCGTGGCGAAAAGGCCGGTGGCGAACATGCCCCAGGTGCTGGCCAGGCCGTGGCAGGCCCAGACGTCCAGGGACTCATCCCATTTGCGTTTGTCCCGGAAACGGATGCCGTAGTAGCACAGCGGCGCGGCCACCGCGCCCACCACCATGGCGGCCATGGGCGTGACGAAACCGGACGCGGGGGTAATCGCGGCCAAGCCGGCCACCATGCCGGTCACCAGCCCCAACGTGCTGGGCCGTCCGTCCAGCCAGGAAAGCACCATCCACACTAGCCCGGCAGTGGCCGCGGAAGTGTTGGTGGTCAACAGGGCATTGACCGCCACCCCGTTGGCCGCCAGCGCGCTGCCGGCGTTAAAACCGAACCAGCCCACCCACAGCAGCCCCGCGCCGATCACCGTCAGGGGGATGTTATGGGGTTCCATGGGAGACTTGCCGAAACCCTTGCGGGGGCCGATGGCCAGGGCGAAGGCCAGGGCAGAAAACCCCGCGGCGATGTGCACCACCGTGCCGCCGGCGAAATCCAGGGCGCCCAGAGCGCCCAGCCAGCCGCCTTTGCCCCAAACCCAATGGCACAGCGGGTCATAGACCAGGGTGGCCCAAATCAGGCTGAACAGCAGAAAGGATTTAAACCGCACCCGCTCCACAAACGCGCCGGTGATCAAGGCCGGGGTGATCACCGCGAACATCATCTGGAACGCGGCGAAAAGCCCATGGGGAATAGTCTTGCTGTAATTGGGGTTGGGCGCGGCGGCCACCCCGTTAAATCCCAGGAAGTTCAAGCCGCCGATCAAGCCGCCGATGGATTCCCCAAAGGCCAGGGAATAACCGTAAAGGACCCACTGCACCCCGATTAAGGCCATAAAGACATAACTCAGGGTCAGAGTGGACAACACGTTCTTACGGCGGACCATCCCCCCGTAAAAGAGCGCCAAGGCAGGCGTCATCAACAGCACCAAAGAACAACAAACCAGAATCCAGGCGGTGTCGCCGCTGTTTATGGGATTGCTCATCCCTCCCCCTCCTGAAAGTTATTGGCCCCCATACCGGTAATAGCCCGCATTTGCCGCCTTCCCGAGGCTCATGAAACAATTTTGCAAATTGCGGCCTGACTCAGACCAGACGGGTAGCCAGTGATATTAAGACCCAAGTCTCCATCGGCAACCTATTAATCAGAAATTGTGCCAGAAATATTCTCTGTTATTTAAGTATGTTATCTATTTTCAAACTTACAATAATGTATGAAACATCTGCATATGCAGACATATTTGTTATTTTGAACCGTTTTAGCTGATCGATTGCCGGAAGACGGAAAAGAAAAGAGGACTGGGAACCAATCTCTTGCTGGCTTATAGGAGTTTTTAAGGACTCTGCCCTTTCAGAAAAATCTTTGGATAATTCGGCTATTTTTTATTAAAACCGAATTGTCTAGAAATTGGCTATCTTATACTATTCTGTAAATAATTATGTGCCAATTGACGGCGGCTGGATTTTTTGCTTTAAAGCTAGAAGAACACTCAAGCAATTAAGGCTACCGCATGAGTCGGGAGGAAGTCTTATGAGCCTGATGCCGCAAATATCGTCTGACTCTCAAGACGATAAGCCATCTGCTGTAACTTTCCTCGGCCTGCAAGGGCGCAATTCCATCGTCAGCCTGGGGTGCGGTTCCGCACTTAACCGGATCGACAACCACATCCGCCTGATGGCCGCTTTAAATCTCACCTTTTATGTGGGGATTGACCGGGTTCCGGAGGCCGCCCCGTCACCCTCCGGGTTTTTTTCAGACCCGGATGAGATGGAAAAGTTGCTGGCAAGAATTTACCGGGGCGATCCTCAAAGGTTCTGGAGGGCGCTGAAACTCTTTCCCAACACCTGGGTGGAGGAGCTCTGGGGCTTTCATTGCGCCGCGGTGGTCTGTCAGCGGGTGGAGCCGGATTGCCGCTGGGAGGAAGTCATAGCCTCCATGCGCCCGAAGCTGGTGCTCCAGGAAGACCTCCACGGCTGCGAAAGGCAGCAGCTCAGGGGGCTGGGCTACATCCGCAGCTGGCTCAAAGTCCGCCGCTACGATTTACAGCCCTTTCGGCCCTGGTCTATTTTCCCGGGGGAATTAAATCTGATCCTCTGGCGGCGGCGGGATTTTGATGACGAGGAGGTGCAGGCGAGCAGGTGGAAGCCGCTCTACCGTCTGGGGGAACGGTTCATAGGATGAATCGACCAGGAATTTTTCCAGCAGACATCGGCGAATTATCGGCGTGCATCGGCG
>QZIZ01000129.1 GCA_003599195.1 Deltaproteobacteria bacterium
AGCCGCAGTTTTAGGGATGTTCATCATCAATCTCTACCTGCTGAATTCCTTGATCCTCTCGAGATTGGAGGCCCCTTACCGGGATGCCCTGGCCGCGTATTGCCAGGACCCCCGAAACCTGGAAAATCTGGATGCCATCTGGAGCACCGGCAAACGCTTTTATTATCTGCGCCATTTCTATGCTTCCATCATGAGTGGGGAGTCCCCCTCCCGTTTTCTCCACGAAATTGCTTCGGGACGTATCCGGGACGACGTGCAGGCCTGCTTGCGGGTCCGCGGTCTCACCCAGCAATTTATTTCCTTGAAGGGCATGATCACCTATGTGGAGGATCGCCTGGCCGAAGAAAAAATGTTGCCCCCGGAATTTAAAGAAGTGGTGAAAAAGGAACTGGAATACTTTCAAAAGCACGCTTGGGTGGAGGATAAGATCAACGAATATCTGAAAACAGCCCTGGAAACCCCTGAGAATATCCATAACCCGGAATGGTCGCGGCTCTGGGATCAGGCCAGGACCAAAAAGTGATGAAGAAACAGGTTTCTTAAAATCCCAAATCCCCTTTTCGTATAATGGAACCGACTCCGGTTGCGGAAATCACCGTCCGGGTAGCGGCCTTCAAAGAGGAGCTGGCCCGGAACGATCTGCCCCTGGCGTTAATTCGCCAGACCGCGGACCTCTATTATTACACCGGCGCGCTGGCGGACGGCTGGCTGGCGGTCAGTCATTCAATGACGCCGCTGCTCCTGGTGCGCCGGCCCCAATCCCGCCTGCTGGAGGCCGCGCCCCCCTGGCCCCTGGCTTTTTATCAGGACCTGAAGGAGATACCGGAACTGCTGGCCGCCGCCGGGTTCCCGGCCCAGGGGCCTGTGGGCCTGGAGCTGGACGTCATGCCCGCGGGTTTCTTGCAGCGTCTGCAAAAAATCTTTCCTCACCGGCCCGCCCAGGATATCTCCCCCCTGATCCGGAAACAGCGCATGCTGAAAAGCGCCTATGAAATCGGGCAGATGCGCCGAGCCGCGCGTATCCTGGACCAGGCCCTGGAAGATGCCCCCGCCTTACTCAAACCCGGGGTCACGGAAATGGAAGTGGCCGCGGCCCTGGAATACCGCCTGCGGCTGTTGGGCCACCAGGGGTTGGTGCGCATCCGCACCTGGAACCTGGAGTTGTTCTTCGGGCATATTCTCTCGGGGGTCTCGGGGGTTGAAGCGGCTTATACCGACACCCCCAGCGGCGGCCCCGGGTTCACCCCGGCCTTCCCCCAGGGCGCGGGGTCCAAGAAACTGGCGGCGGGAGAGCCCATCAGCATCGACCTCTTCAGTTGCGTCAACGGCTACGTGGTGGACCAGACCCGCATGTACGCCCTGGAGTCCCTGCCGGAGAGGGCCTGGGAAGCCTTCCGGGTGATCGAGGACCTTTACCGCCTCTTTGCAGACCTGGCCCGCCCCGGCGCGCTGGCGGGCGATATTTACCGGCGCCTCTGGCAGGAGGTGAACGATAAGGGGTTCGGGGAATATTTCATGGGCCGGGGTCCGGACCGGGTGACTTTCCTGGGCCACGGCGTGGGCCTGGAAGCGGATGAATTTCCCTTGCTCACGGCCCGCTTTCCTTACCCCTTGCAGGCGGACATGGTCCTGGCCTTTGAGCCCAAGATTTTTCTCCCCGGGATCGGCATGATCGGTCTGGAGGACACCGGGCGCATTACGCCTGAGGGGGTGGAATGGCTGACGGTGACGCCCCGGGAGGTTGTGGTTCTGAAAAGATAGTTTTCTGTTTTCCGTTTTCTGTCTTCTGTTAAAAGACTATGATTTCTTTGGATTACACGATAGTTGAAAAAGATAGGAAGAGGCTTTAGTTTTAGAATTAAGTTCTTAAGAGTGGCTCATGAGCCTTAGGCTCACCCACAAAATATGAAAACTCTGGTGGAGCGGGCCTCCGTGCCGTGGGGCAGGCGTCCCCGCCTGCCGACCTCTCCGGCGGCCAGGGACGGCCGTCCTACCAACTTGGAACTTTTCAAGACAGAAAACAGAAAACAAACAGGCCCCGATGGCCTCAACTGCGACCTCTCAGCAAAAAACCCGTCTCATAGCCATCTCCTTGTCCTTTATCGTGGGCCTGGGGCTCATGGCCCTAAAATTCTACGCCTACTGGCTGACGAACTCCTCCGCCATCCTCTCCGATGCCCTGGAATCCATCATCAATGTGGTGGCCTCCGCCTTTGCCCTGGGAAGCATCATCTTCGCGGCCAAAAGCCCCGACCCCAGCCACCCTTACGGCCACGGCAAGATCGAGTTCTTCTCCGCGGGGTTCGAAGGCGCGCTCATTATCCTGGCGGCCGGCGGCATCTTTTACCAGGCCTGGCCGCAACTGCTCCACCCCCACGGGCTGCCCCATCTTACCGGCGGTATCTTTATCCTGGTGGGGGTTAATGCCGTCAATCTGGCCTTGGGCTTGGGGCTGGTGGCCGTGGGCAAACGCACCCGCTCCCTGGCGCTCATCGCCGACGGCAAACACATCTTAACGGATGTCTATACCACCCTGGGGGTATTGCTGGGGTTGGAGCTGGTGCTCTTGACCGGCTGGCACTGGATGGACGGGGCCGTGGCCTTGCTGGTGGGGCTGAATATCCTGGTTACCGGGGCCAAATTGGTGCGCCAGGCCTTTGCCGGACTGATGGACGCCTCCGACCCCCTGCTGCTGCAGGAAATCTCCGGAATCCTCCAAAAGCACCGGAAGAGCATCTGGATCGACGTGCACCAGCTCCGGGCCCGGCGCTCCGGAGATGTGATCCATTTGGACTTTCACCTCATTCTGCCGAAAGACCTGCCCCTGGAAGAGGGCCACCGGGAGGTCAAGGACTTGGAAAAGATCTTTAAGGCCCATTTCGGCCCGGCCGCGGATATACTCATCCACCTGGACCCTTGCGAGGAACCCACCTGTCCCGTCTGCGGTTTCGATCCCTGCCGCCACCGCCAGGCCGAGACCCGGCAGTTGAGCCTGTGGCAGACGGAGGTTATTACCTCCAAACCCGAGGAGAGTGATCAGTAATCAGTGATCAGTGATCAGTGATCAGTAAAAAAGGATTGCTCACTGATTACTGATCACTGGTCACTGGCAGCCACGCTCCCTGCCCGAATCATTTCCGTCCTTCCAGCAGCCAGGCAACCCACGTAAAGCTCTTTTCCGGCGGGAGTTCGATGCAGAATTCGTCTTTAGTGAGCCGGCGGCGGATGGACCAGCCTGCCTTGTCATACAGTTCCTTTAAAGGGGGTTCCTGGCTGTCCCGGAAACCGGAGAGAATCAGGATCGCGTCATCTGCGGCCAGACGGCTGAATTCCTCCACCTTTGCCAGTTGCACCGCGGCCGGAAGATTGGCCACTACCACCTGAAAGGGGCCCCGCAGGCATTCGGTTGAGCCCTGGGCCAGGAGAACCTTGTGATCCAGGCGGTTTTCCCGGGCGCTTTCCTTAGACAGCTTAACCGCCGCCCGGGAGAGGTCCACCCCCACGCAAGGCTCCGCCCCCAACGCGGCCCCGGCCAGGGCCAGGATGCCCGTGCCGCACCCCACGTCCAACAGGCGCCGCCCGGAAAGAGACAGGCCGCCCAGGAGTTCCAGGCAGAGGCGGGTGGTGGGATGTCCGGGAGGGAAGGTTCTCCGGGACCGGATAATGACCACCCTCTCTCCGGGCCGGGGCCGGTAGGGCCGCCAGGAGGACTTGAGGGCCAGATTTGGCAGTCGCAGGAGCAAGGGAATTCCTTTCGTTGATTCTTTTTTCCAGTCAATCGAAACTGAAACACCCTTGTTTTAAAGAGGCGAAGTAATTACATATGGCTTAACAGCGCGGTTAAGGCTTATCATCCGCATTGTTCGCAAGTTATCCGGACCTGGGGGTCTTTTGGAATTGACCCCTTCCGCCTTTTTGGATAAGAAATATAGGGAAGATCAAAAAATTACCAGTTATTTCGAGGAATAGGAAGAAAACGCGCTCTATCGCCGATATTATATGGAAAAAATTCAGCTGACCCGGGCCGGTTATAAGAAGATCATTAAAGAATTGGAGATTCTTTCCCGCGTAGAACGGCCCATGGTGGTCCGGGAACTCCTGGACGCCGCGCAGGAAGGCCGGTTGGAGAGAAACCAGGATTTCCAGTCGGCCCTGGCCCACCGGCAGCGGCTGGAAAAGAGGATCAGGCAGTTGCAGCAGATCCTGGCCAACGCCGAGGTGTTGGTAGGCAGCAACCTACCTCCCACCAAGGTGCGGTTCAACTCCCGGTTGCGGATCGTTAATCTGAGCAACGGCCAGGAGCAGGAGTTCATCCTGGTGAGCGCGGTGGAGGCCGACGCCGGCAGGGGGCACCTGTCCATCTCTTCACCCCTGGGCCGGGCCCTGTTGGGGCGCCGCCTGGGGGATTGCATCCAGGTCCAGACCCCCGGCGGTCTCCGGTCCTACCGCATTCTGGAAATCCGGATGGAAGAAATATGAGCGTCAGCCACTCCGGGCACGCCCATGATCATCGTTTTCAGAGCAGCGCCTGGCGCCTGTCCGTGGCTTTCTGGACCCAATGCGTCTTTTTCATCGTGGAACTTATTGGAGGGATTCTCACCAACAGTCTGGCCCTGCTGGCGGACGCGGGCCACATGTTCAGCGACGTGGGGGCCCTGGGCCTGAGCCTGCTGGCTTTAAGGTGGACCGCTAAACCGCCCACCTCCCAAAAGACTTACGGCTACCACCGCCTGGAAATCCTGGTGGCCCTGCTTAACGGCCTGGCGCTCTGGGCCATGGCCGCGTATATCTTTTATGAAGCCTACGGCCGCATGTTTCAGCCGCCCCAGATCAATACCGTGCCCATGATCATCATCGCTTCCCTGGGGCTGGCCATCAATCTTTTCGGGGTGTATATTCTCTTTCCCAGCCGGGAGCACAACATCAATCTCCGCTCCGCCTTTCTCCACCTCCTGGCGGATTCCCTGGGGTCCCTGGCCGCCATAGCCGCGGGCGCGGCTATATTACTAAAAGGCTGGTACTGGTTCGACCCCCTGGCCGGGGCCGTCATCGGCGCCATGATCATTCTGGGGAGTTGGCAACTGCTCCGGGAGGCTACGGATATCTTGATGGAGGCCACCCCCAAGCACATCAACCTGGATGAAGTAGCCGGGGCCCTGGAAGCCCATCCCCTGGTGGAAAAGGTGCACGACCTGCATATCTGGACCATCAGCTCCGGCATTTTCGCCCTGAGTGTGCACGTGAACATCAACAACAGCGAGGACCGGGACTGCATTACCTGGGAGTTGGAAGAGCTGCTGCGGCGGCGCTTCGGGTTGGAGCACAATACCATTCAGATCGAAGGGCCCGGGTTCCATGATCCCCGGGTCTGCCCGTTGACGCGCTTGAACGGACTTAACAACCGGAATCATCATCACTGAAGATCGATCTCGTTAGAATACCTGAGGAGGACCCATGACACCGAACCGCTGGGAATTGAAACCGGAAAGCCTGCGCGCCGCCTGCGATCCCGACAGTCTGGGGTTTGAAACCAGCCTGGATTTAACCCCCTCCAAAGAAAGGGTGGTGGGCCAGGAAAGGGCCAAGCACGCCCTGGAGTTCGGCCTGGGCATCAAAGACCCGGAATATAACGTCTTTGTGGCCGGACCGCCCCGGGCCGGGAAGACGGAGATGATCAAGGCCTACGTGGCGGAGCTGGCCGCGTCCGAGCCTGCGCCCCCCGACTATATCTATGTCTATAATTTCAAGGACCCGGAGAAGCCCAAGGCCTTGAGCCTGCCCCCGGGTAAGGGCCGGGACCTTAAAACGGATATGGAGGGCTTGATCTCCACCTTAAAGGTGCAGATCCCGGAGGTCTTTGAGAGCGAAGACTACACCCAGCGCCGGGAAGCCCTGGTGCACGAGTTCGCCCAAAAACGCAACTCCACTCTCCAGGAACTGGACGCCAAGGCCAGCGAAGAGGGCTTTATCCTCAATATTTCTCAAACCGGCCTGATGATCTTCCCCGGCAAAGACGGCAAACCCATGGCCGAAGAGGATCTTAAAGCCCTCAACGACGAAGAGCGGGAAACCCTGCGCACCAAGTCCAACGCCCTCCATACGGAGATGAACGAAGTCATCCGTAAGATCCGGAAAATGGAAAAAGAATTCCAGGAGATGGAGAAAAAGTTGGACCAGGACGTGGCCTTATACGTGGTGGGCCACCTCATTCAGGAATTGATGGAGAAGTACAAAAAGCTCCCTCAGGTGATCGAATACCTCCATGAGGTGCAAGAGGACATCCTGAAGAATATCGATGACCTGAAACGCCGCCCCGGCGCCCAGGGGCCTTTTCCCTTTCCCGCGCCGGAGCCCAGCTTCGTGCAGTACCAGGTAAACGTTTTCGTGGACCATTCCGAAACCAAGGGCGCGCCGGTGGTGATGGAAAACAATCCCACCTATCCCAACCTCTTCGGCGCGGTGGAGCGCCGGGCGCAATTCGGGGCCTTGGTGACCGACTTCACCCTGATTCGGGCCGGCGCGCTGCACCGGGCCAACGGGGGCTATCTCATCCTGGAGGCCATGGACCTGCTGCGCTGGTATTTTTCCTACGAGGCCCTGAAACGCTGCCTCAAAGACCGGCAGATCAAGATCGAGGACCTGGCGGAGCAATTCGGCCTGATCTCCACCCGCACCCTGCTGCCCCAACCCATTCCCTTGCAGGTCAAGGTCATCCTCATCGGCGATCCTTACGTCTACCAGATTCTCTATAGCTATGATGAAGATTTCCACAAGCTCTTCAAGATCAAAGCCCATTTCGACTGGGAAATGAAGAAGACCGCGGATCATATCCAGAAATTAACTGAGACGGTAGCCGGTTACATTCACGAGGAAAAGCTCATGCCGCTGCACAAAACCGGCATGGCCCGCCTGGTGGAGTACGCCGGAGAACTGGCCGGAAACCAGAATAAACTCACCCTGCAACTGAAGGAAGTCCTGGATGCCTTGAAGGAGGCCAACTACTGGGCCCAGAATAACACCCACGAAGTGATTTTCGGCACCGACGTGGAGAAGGCCATCCAGGAAAAGATCTACCGCTCCGATTTGCCGGAAGAGAAGCTGCAGGAATTCATCGACGAAGGTATGCTCTTCATCGAGACCGCGGGCAAGGTGGTGGGCCAGGTCAACGGTCTGTCCGTCTACGCCCTGGGCGACCACGCCTTCGGCCGCCCCAGCCGCATCACCGCCGCCATCGCCCTGGGCAAGGAAGGGGTGGTGGCCATCGACCGGGAATCCCAACTTTCCGGCAACATCCACACCAAAGGGGTGATGATCCTGGCCGGTTATCTCAAAAGCCGCTTTGCCCAGGATAAGCCTTTGACGCTCTCCGCCAGCTTATGCTTCGAACAGAGCTACGGCATGGTGGAAGGGGACAGCGCCTCCGGCGCGGAACTGCTGGCCATCCTCTCCGCCCTGGCCGACGCGCCCCTGGCCCAGAACATCGCCATCACCGGTTCCGTGAGCCAGCGGGGCGAGTCCCAGCCCATCGGCGGCGTCAACTGGAAGATCGAGGGTTTTTATAAGGTCTGCAAGGCCCGGGGCCTGGACGGCACTCAGGGGGTGATCATCCCCAAGGCCAACGTCCAGGACCTGATGCTGAAAAGAGAAGTGGTGGACGCGGTTAAAGACGGCAAGTTCCACGTCTGGGCCATCGGCCATATCGACGAGGCCCTGGAACTCTTGACCGGCCTGCCCGCGGGCAAGCGCCTGCCGGACGGGACCTGGGAACCGGACACGGTGAACTTCAAAGTGGACCAGAAGCTGCGCCAGATGATGGAAATCGCCAAGGAACTGATGAAGGGGGAAGAAGAGGCGAAAAAATCCGAAGCTGCGGCCGCACCGAGTTCCTGAAAGATCTAACGCAGCGCCGGGGGCGCTGTTAACTTTACAGAACTACCTAATAAATTGTAAGCATCCTCTCAGGGTTCTCTGCGCCTCAGCGGCAGAGAGTTGCGGGTTGCGAGTTAAAGGCAACATCTCAAAACCCGCATCTTAACCCGCAACTCGTAACCCGCAACCCGATTCACCGCAGAGACGCAGAGGGCGCAAGGCTAAGAGGGGAGAAAATAATGAAAAGAATAAATCTGTGGTTAGCTGCTTTGGTAATTTTATTAGCCCTGGCTCTTCCGGCCCCGGCCGCGGGCCCCGGACCCGGAATATCTCCGGACGCGGCCTTAAAAATGCTCACCGACGGCAATAACCGCTACGCGGTCGCCAGGTCCAAGCATCCCCATCAAAACAAGGCGCGGCGGGTCTTGACCGCCACCAAGGGCCAGACGCCCTTTGCCACCATCCTCTCCTGCTCCGATTCCCGGGCCCCGGTGGAGCTGATCTTCGACCAGGGCGTGGGCGACCTCTTTGTGGTGCGGGTGGCGGGCAACGTGGCCGGGGAGGACGAAATCGCCTCCATGGAATACGCCGGAGAGCATCTGCACACCCCCTTGCTGGTGGTCCTGGGCCACAGCAAATGCGGGGCGGTGACCGCGGTGGTGGAAGACGCCCAGCTTCATGGCAGCCTGCCGGCCCTGGCCGCCAAGATCAAGCCCGCGGTGGCCAAGACCAAGGCGGCCCATCAGGACCTGAAAGGCGCGGCCCTGCTGGACGCAGCCATTAAAGCCAACGTCCACCAAGCCATGGAGGACCTCTTCGCCAAGAGCCCGATCATCAAGGACCTGGTCAAGGCCGGAAAGCTGAAGGTCATGGGCGCCATCTATGACCTGGAGAGCGGCAAGGTGGCCTGGCTGGGGCCCCATCCCCAAGAGAAAGAGTTGCTGGGGAGCAAGGCCGAGGCGAAGTAAGTGATCCAGTTGATTGAGGATAGTTCCGGTGGCACAGGCTTTCCAGCCTGTGCAGGCTTTTCGGCACAGCCTGGAAAGGCTGTGCCACCAAGAATTATTATCCTCTTCACGGCCCTGCTGGTCGCCTGGACTCTATCGGCCCCTTTCGCCGGCCCCATTCCGGTCACCCTCCAGGAAAAGGACCGGGGCAAGAACATTACCTTGCAGGTGGGTCAGAAATTGCTCCTTTACCTGCGCAACCCTGCGTCCGGCGGTTATAATACCGACCCTCCCATTTTCAACACCGCCATCCTGGAGTTGGCGGGCCAAAAGAAGGTTTCGCCCGATCCCCAAAAACCGCGGCCCGGAGATTTCGGCCAGCTTTATTTTGAATGGGAAGCCAGGAAGAAGGGCGAAACGGAGATTATCATCAACATCCACCGCCCCTGGGAGAAAAAAGCGCCGGAGGAATACTGGCGGGTGAAAGTGAAGGTGGAGTGAGCAGTTACCTAAAAAGATTCACCACCAAGACACAGAGAGGCACAAAGATATTTCTTTTTAGTTTTGGCGGCTCGCCGCCAAAACTAAAAATTATTTCTCTGTGTCCCTTTGTGCCTTTGTGTCTCTGTGGTGAATCTTTTTATGGGAGCGCCACTATGGTTCACTTCACTTTCGACTCGATGTAGGCGTAGGCCGAATGGTTGTGGATGGATTCGAAGTTTTCCGATTCCACCGCGTACCAGGTGAAGTTGTCGTCTTTGCTCAAGCGGTGGGCGATTTCCCGGACCACGTCCTCCACGAACATGGGGTTGGAGTAGGCCTTTTCGGTGACGAACTTCTCGTCCTGGCGCTTCAACAGGGCATAGACCTCACACGAGGCGCATTCCTCCGCCAGGCGGATCAGGTCTTCGATCCAGAAGAATCTTTTGTACCGCACCTGAATCCGCACTTCCCCCCGCTGGTTATGGGCCCCCACCTGGCTGATCTCCTTGGAGCAGGGGCAGAGCGTGGTAATGGGCACGGTGATGCCCACCACCAGGTCCAGGCGGCCTTCTTCGTCCATGGCGCCGGTGAAGGAGCAGATATATTCCATCAGGCCCCGGGCCTTGGTCACCGGCGCGGGTTTGTCGATGAAATAGGGAAAGGTCATCTCGATGTGCGCGGATTGGGCGTTGAGGCGCCGCCGGGTCTCCTCCAGGATGGCCCCGATCTTCCTCAGGCTGATATCCCGGCGGTATTCGCTCAAAATCTCGATGAACCGGCTCATGTGGGTGCCCTTGTGGCGGTGGGGCAGGTTGACGTACATGTTGATGCGGGCCACGGTGTGCTGGGTGCCCTTGAACTTGTCCAGGACCACGATGGGGTAGGAGATATTCTTGACCCCCACCTTGTCGATGTCGATGGTCCGGGGGCTGGCGTGATTCTGGACGTCGGTGAGGTCCGCGGGGGGGAGGGTGACGATGGTGGATTTCCGGGATTTCATGGCTTTTGGTCCTGAAGGGGTGCTCATAATTAATCTAAGATATTGATTATTCCAGTCCGATATTGCTGAGGGGGAAAAGGTCCCCGCCTCACGCATACCTGAACCTCTCGGCCACGGCCCGGGCGTGGAGCGGCAGGCCCTCGGCCTCCGCCAGGGTGACCACCGTCTCTTTCAAGGCCGCCAGGGCCTCCTTGGAGAGATGCTGGAAAGTGGGCCTCTTGATAAAATCGTCCACGGACAGCCCCGAGAACATGCGGGCGCAGCCGCCCGTGGGCAGCACGTGGTTGGTGCCGGAGGCGTAGTCCCCCACGGGCACCGGCGCGTACGGCCCCAGGAAGATGGAGCCGCCGTGTTTGATGCGGGGCAACAGCGACAAGGGGTCCCGGGTCATGACCTGGAGATGCTCCGCGGCGTAGAGATTGGCAAAGTCCAGGGCCGCGTCCAGGCTGGGGGCCACCAGCACCGCGGAATATCCGGCCAGCGCGGCCTCGATGATCTCCCGCCGGGGCAGAGAGGGAAGCTCGGAGAGGATCAGGTCCACCACCTTCCGGGCCTGGGCCGCGTCCGTGGTCACCAGGACCGCGGCCGCGTCCGGGTCGTGCTCCACCTGGGAGAGGAAGTCCGCAGCCAGGAACCTGGGTTCCGCGCTGCCGTCAGCCAGGATCAAGGCCTCACTGGGGCCCGCGGGGGAGTCGATGTCCACCTGGCCGAAGACTAACAGTTTAGCCGCGGTGACGTATTTGTTCCCCGGCCCCACGATCTTGTCCACCCGGGAGACCGTCTCCGTGCCGTAGGCCATGGAGCCGATGGCCCAGGGGCCGCCCAGTTTAAAGAAGCGCTGCACCCCGGACAGGTGTGCGGCCACCAGGGTGGCGGGGTTTAAAGCCAGGTTTTCCCCGGGCGGGGTGCAGGCGATGATTTCTTTAACCCCCGCCACCTTGGCGGGGATGATGTTCATCAGGGCGCTGGAGGGATACGAGGCCAGGCCCCCGGGAATATAGCAGCCCACCCGCTCAATGGGCCGGCTCAGTCTCCCGGCCAGGAGGCCGGGCTGCAGTTCCACGGCCCACATCTCCCGGTCCAACTGCGCCCGGTGGAATTTCTCGATATTGGCTGCGGCCGCCTTCAGGGCCGCCAGCACCTTGGGGTCGATGGCCCGGTACGCAGCCTGGATTTCTTCTTCCTTCACCACCAGATCGGCCATGGTATAACCGGGCTTTAGGCCGTGCTGCCGCAGGTTTTCCGCGTCCCCTTCCCGCCGCAGCGCCTCCAGGATGGGGCGCACCGTATCCAGCATCTGGCCCACGTCCTCCTGGGAGCGGCTGAGGATTTTCTGCCGCCGCGCCGGAGTCAGTTGCTCCAGATACTCCACCCGCAAATTCGCCATGCCCGATTATTGCCTTTCTCCGAAGATATTTCCAGACTAGAAATTATAACGGATTGTTCAGTGAAGCACAAATTTAAAGAGATATGGGGAAAAGAGGAAGTTTCGTGAGACAATTTCCCTTTTCCCCGGTCTTTAATCTGGTTCCCAAGCTGTGCTTGGGAACCCGCTTGGACGCAAAGCTTTGCTTTGTGTGGCCGCTGCCATCCGCCCTGCCCAAGCCAAGCTTGGGCCACAAGTGCGTTCCCAAGCGCAGCGTGGGAACGAGTATAAAAGTGGCCAGTGGTCAGTGGCCAGTAAATCCCAAGGCGTGCCGGGGGCTTACTCCCTCTCCCCCCGCCCAGCGAGTCCCCTTTCCACCCTGCCGCTAACTGGCGGGGAGAGAGGGCTGGGGTGAGGGGGGCCTGCTTTTCATCCCTTACGGGTAAGCCAAAGGCCCATGAATGACTGGGTTAAAAAGAATCACCGCAGAGGCGCAGAGGGCGCAGAGATCGGGGGATACTCAATTACTTATGACCCCCGGTATAATTGTCCAAAAGTGAATCTGGGGTTTTATTATTGGGATTTACTGCGGATTTGGCATAAAATGCCGATAAAAAAAGAGAAGATGATGAAACTTTATCACCTGTCCAAGCGGGAGTTATCATGAAAGGCAAACCCCGGCGCCCCCGGCGGCGGTCCCGGCGTCCTCCCGGGGAACAGCAGATCATCGTCGCCTTCCAAAAGGCGGCCCGGCCCCTGCTGCCCGTGGAGCTGCACCAATTCCTGAACCTCACTCCCACGCAAACCGGGGCGGTGGACCAGATCGTCGAGCAGTTAGTGGCCCGGGGGAACCTCATTTCCCTCAAAGGCGGCCGCTTCGGTTTGGCCGAAGAGATGAACTTGGTGGTGGGGGACCTTATCGTCCACCCGGACGGCTACGGGTTTGTGACTCCCGAGAGCGGCGGCCAGGACATCTATCTCACCGGGCCGAACCTCAAGGAGGCCTGGCACGGCGACCGGGTGGTGGTTAGGATCGAAGGCCGCCGGGGCCGCCGCCGGGAAGGGAGAGTCATCCGCATCCTGGAGCGCAAAGTCCGGGAGGTCATCGGCCTGCTCAACCTGACCGGCGATCTTTATTATGTGAAACCGGAGGAGGAACGCTTCCTCTTCGACCTGATCATTGTCCCGGAGGGCCTGGCCGGGGCCCAGACCGGGGATATGGTCCGGGCCCGGGTCACCAATTACCCCACCGCGCACCTGAATCCCCAGGGGGAAATCATCGAGGTCCTGGGCGCGGTGGAAGACGCGGCGGTCCAGACCCGGCTGGTGATCTTGAAGTTCGGCCTGCCGGACGCCTTTCCCCCCGACGTTTTGGCCGAGGCCCGCAAGGTCCCGGCCAAAATAGCCCCGGAAGTCCTGGAGGGGCGTTTGGACCTGCGGGACCTGCCCCTGGTGACCATTGACGGGGAGAGCGCCCGGGACTTCGACGACGGCGTCTGCGTGGTGAAAAAACCGGGGGGCCATTTCACCCTGTACGTGGCCATCGCCGACGTGGCCCACTACGTGGCCCCAGGTTCGGCCATGGACCAGGAAGCCCGGATGCGGGGCAACAGCGTCTATTTCCCCCAGCGGGCGGTGCACATGCTCCCCGAGCGCCTCTCCACCGACATCTGCAGCCTCAGGCCCGATACGGACCGCCTGGCGGTGGCGGCCATCCTCGAGTACGACCGCCGGGGGGTTCTGAAACGGTCGAAGTTTGCCCGGGTGGTGGTGCACAACCACGCCCGCCTCACCTACCGCCTGGTGCAGCGGCTGCTTGCGGAGAAAGACCGGCGGCTGCGGGATCAATACCGGCCTTTCCTGAAGATGCTCAGGTGGATGGAAGAGCTGTGCGGGCTGCTCAGGGAGCGCCGGGGGGAGCGGGGGAGTCTCTTGATGAGCATCCCCGAGGCGGAGGTGGTGCTGGATGAGCGGGGCTGGCCGGTGGACGTGCTCCGGGTGGACCACTTCGTGTCCCACCAGATCATCGAGGAGTTTATGATTGCGGCCAACGAAGCGGTGGCCGCTTATCTGGGGGAGCCGTCACTTTTTCGGGTCCATGAACGGCCGGACCCCGCCAAGCTGGCCGCGTTCCGGGTTTATTTAAAAAGCCTGGATTTCTCGCTGCCCAAGGAGGCCGGCCGCGACCCCCGGGTGCTCAAGGAATTTCTGGAAGAGGTGCGCCAGACGCCGTTGGCCCCCATGGTGCAGTTGATGCTGCTCAGGTCGCTGAAACAGGCCCGCTATGCCGGAGAAAACCTGGGCCACTACGGCTTGGCCTCCGATTGGTACACCCATTTCACTTCCCCCATCCGCCGCTACCCGGATTTACAGATACACCGTATGCTCCTGGCGCGTCTGGCCGGGAAAAAGCCTCCTTTTTCTTTAAAACCCGAAGACCTGGAGGCCCAGGCCAGCCACCTGTCCAAACGGGAGCGGGCGGGCATCGAAGCCGAGCGGGAGATGCTGTCCCGCATGCAGGTGCGCTGCCTGGCCCACCGGGTGGGGGAGAGTTTTACCGGCCGCATTACCGGGGTGAACGCCTTCGGATTTTTCGTTTCCCTGAATGAGCTTTATGCCGAAGGGCTGGTGCGGCTGGTGGACCTGCCGGACGATTATTACCGTTACCAGGAGGCCCAGCAGCGCCTGGTGGGCCGCCGCACCCGCCGCACCTTCCGGCTGGGGGATGAGGTGGCCGTGAAGGTGGCCCACGTGGACCTGAAACGCCGTCATGTCAATTTAATTTTAGAGGACCGGGAAGCCGATGAGGAGAGTTACCCAGACTGAAAGAATCCAGACCCCCTGGACCCGGGCCTTCCGGGAGGCCCGGGCCGCAACCCAACCGGTTATTATTGGACTAAAAGGCAATGACTGATGTCTTTCAACAACAATTAGACGCGGATGAAGTTCCTCTGATTCCCGGGCTGGAAGAGGAGGCGGGCTACGGCCCCCTGCCCTTGCGAAACCTGGCGGTGGGGCGGGAACTGCCTTTTGATGTCTTTTTAAAAATTAAACAGAAAGGGGAAACGAAGCCTCATTTTCTTAGAGGCTGTCCCCAGGGAGAGGTCTTCCAGAAAGAGTGGCGCCAAAAGCTGGCCCGGCTCCAGATTCCTTCCGTTTATTTCTCCTTGCGGGAAATGGACCGGGTCATGAAGTATCTGCAGCAGCAGGTGGAGGTGGTGTTGGCGGACGACAGCCGGAGCGACCTGGAAAAGGGCATGCAGGTCTGCGACGCCGCGCATCTCTGGACCTTCCAATTTTTTAACAGCGAAGAAGCCCGCACCGGGCCGCAAATCAAGCTGGCCTTAAATAACCTGGATGCCTTATTCGAGACGATCCAGGGCGACCGCCAGAAGATATTGTATCTTCGGGATATCAGGCGCACCAGCTTTCACCTTTATACCCATTGCCTCAATGTCGCCTTGCTGGGAATGGCTTTCACCAAATTTCTGGGCTGGGACCGGGACAAGATCAAATGGTTCGGATTGGGGGCCTTGATTCATGATCTCGGCCTGACCCGCACCCCCCGGGCCATCCTGGAGAAAAAGGGGAAGCTCACGGAAGATGAATTATCCAAAGTCAAGCGCCATCCCATTGACGGCTTCAAGATGTTGCAGGATTTGGCCTTTATGCGCTGGGAATCATTGCAGATGGTTTTGCAGCATCACGAAAACGGGGACGGTTCCGGATACCCCGAGGGCCTGAAGATTACCGCCATTAAACCCTGGTCCCGGATCCTGCGGATCCTGGACAGTTACGAAGCCATGACCTCCGATCGGCCCTGGCGGCCGGCCATGGAACCCAAGAAAGCCCTGTGGGGCATGGCCGAGGATTGGCAAAAGAGCAAGCTTTTCGACCATTATTACTTGCAGGCCTTCGTAAAATTTCTGGCAACCGGGTAATGACGGTTTTCGGTTTCCAGTAAAAGATTCTTAATCATCGATAATTGTATGGCGGTTAAGACGATGCCGGGCGCCTCCGGCCCTTTGCGGCGGATAGCATGACCAACCCTGTGACCGATTTTCTGGAACGGTTCTTAGACGCCGGTGAAATCCTGATCACCCCCGGCCTGGAAGTGGCTGAGGGCTATGTGCCTCTGCCTTTGCGGCGCCTGAATGTCAACCGGGAAGTTCCCTTCAACGTCTACTTTAAGATGAAAAAAAGGGGGCATGAGAACCCCCACTTTATTAAGGGTTGCGCCCGGGGCGAGGTCTATCTGGAGGAATGGCATCAGAAACTCCTCCGGCTCCGGATTCCCTGCGTTTATGTCACCCTGGAAGAGATGCACCTGGTAATGCATTATGTCAATCATTACCTGGAACTGACCCTGAAGGAGGACGTCAAAAGCAATCTGGAAAAAGGAGTTCAGGTCTGCGACGTGATGCAATTGTGGACTATGAACTTCTTTAACAACGAGGAGGCCCGCACCGCTGAGGAAGTCAGGGTGGCCCTGAAATTTCTGGGATCCCTGTTGCCCTTGATCCACGGCGACGACCAGAGCATCTGGGATTTAATGAAAATCGGCCGCCACAAAAGCACCCGCCTCTACGCCCACTGCCTCAATGTCTGCCTGCTGGGAATGGCCTTTACCGGCTATCTGGGCTGGAGACGGGAAAAAATCCTGGGGTTCGGCCTGGGAGCCTTGATCCATGATATCGGACTGGCCCGCGTGCCCCTGGCCATCCTGGAGAAAAAAGGCGGGCTCACCCCCGAAGAAATGTTGAAAATCAAACGCCACCCCATAGACGGCGGCCGCATGGTGCAGGGTTTCGCCAATCTGCGCTGGGAGGCCTTGCAGATGGTGTTGCAGCACCATGAAAACGGCGACGGCACCGGCTACCCCCTGGGCTTGAAGACTCCGCATATCCACACCTGGGCTCGAGTCTGCCGCATTCTGGACAGTTACGAGGCCATGACCCACAAGCGCTCCTGGCGCGAGGCCATGGACCCGATAGACGCCATCTGGACCATGCACAGCGATTGGAAAAAGAGCAAGCTCTTCGACCAGAATTACCTGGCGGCCTTTATAAAATTTCTGGCAGGCGGGTAGGGAATCGTTTTGCGTTTTGCGTTTTTTGTTTTTGCCGAAGACCGGAGACCGAAGACCCACTCATGCACGATGCTATAATTAAAGCCATCACCGCCATCACCGGCCCGGAACATGTTCTCACCTCGGCTGAGGACCGCTGGTGTTATGCCTTCGATGCCACGGAGTTGGCGGCGCTGCCGGATTTGGTGGTCTTTCCGGGGTCGGCGGAGGAAGTATCCCGGATTTTGCTGTTGGCCAATGAGCATCGCTTTCCGGTTACCCCCCGGGGTGCGGGCACGGGGCGCAGCGGCGGGTCCGTGCCCATCGAGGGCGGGGTGGTGTTGGTTTTAACCAGGCTGAACCGCATCCTGGAGATTAACGCCAAAGACTTGGTGGCGGTGGTGGAGCCGGGGGTGATTTTAGGGAAGCTCAAGGCCGCGGTGGAAGCCCAAGGCCTTTATTATCCCCCGGACCCCGCCAGCGCCGAATTCTGCACCATCGGCGGCAACGTCGCGGAATGCGCCGGCGGCCCGGTGGCCGTGCAGTACGGGGTCACCCGGGACTATGTCCTGGGGCTGGAGGTGGTCCTGCCCACCGGCGAGATCATGGAGACCGGCACCCGCACCATGAAAGGGGTGGTGGGCTACGACCTCACCCGCCTCTTTCTGGGGTCCGAGGGCACCCTGGGGGTGATCACCAGGATCATCCTCAGGCTGGTGGCCAAGCCTAAGGCCCGGCGCACCCTGGCCGCGGCCTTCGGAACGCTTAAAGCCGCAGCCGCGACCGTGAGCCGCATCCTCGCCTCGGGGCTGGCGCCCACGGCCCTGGAGTTCATGGACCACGTCACCTTGGGCTGCGTCCGGGAGATGCTGCCCTTTGCCGTGGACCCGGCAGCCGCGGCCCTGCTGCTCATGGCCGTGGACGGCCACCCCCAGGACGTATCCGAGCGCGCCGGGGCCATGGCCGCCTTCTGCGCGGAGCAGGGCGCGGCGGTGGTCCAGGGCCAGACCCTGGAGGAGGCGGAGCGGTTATGGGCGGCCCGGAAGGTCATCTCCCCGGCCCTGAAAAGGGTGAAGCCCCACAAAGTGAGCGAGGACGTGGTGGTGCCCCTGGGCGCCATCCCGGAGTTGATCGCCGGCCTGGACGAGCTTTCCCGGGCCAAAGGGCTGATCATCCCCTGCTACGGCCACGCAGGGGACGGGAACCTCCACGTCAACGTCCTGTACGACCGGTCCCTGGCGGACGAAGCCGCGGCGGTGGAGCCCACGGTGGAGGAGATTTTTGTCCTGGTGCGCCATCTCCAAGGCACCCTGTCCGGGGAGCACGGCATCGGCCTCACCAAGGCCCCCTATCTGGGGATGGAGCTGTCGCCCGCGGCCATTGCCCTGCAAAAACGCCTCAAACAGGCTTTTGATCCTCATAATATCATGAACCCGGGCAAGATCTTTCCGCCTCCCCCCAAGGCCAGAGCCGGGGAACAAGAAGGAATTTGAGGAAGGCTGGAATTGTTTTTTAGATTTTTTTATTGCTTGACAAAATTTTCACAATGCCGTAATTTTGAAAAACCAAAAAAAATCAACCCCGGCGATAAATATTCTAAGGAGGATATATCGGCATGGCCACAGTCGAATACAAAGGCAAGACTTTTTCCGTTGACGAAGACGGCTTTCTGGAAAACCTGGATCAGTGGTGCCAGGAATGGGTGGATTATGTGAAGGATTCCGAGGGCATCAAGGAACTCACCGACGAGCATTGGAAAGTCATCAACATGCTCCAGGATTATTACAAAAAGAACGGCATCGCCCCCATGGTGCGGATCCTCTCCAAGGTGACCGGCTATAAGCTGAAACACATCTATGAGCTGTTCCCCTCCGGACCGGGTAAAGGAGCTTGTAAGATGGCAGGGCTGGCCAAACCCACCGGTTGCGTCTAAGCATCCTCCATTTTCGATATGCCATAATTAAGGATTTAAGCAGGTTCCCCCTGTCCCAGGGGGAATCTGCTTACTTTTGCGCGGGGAAATTCCGCGTTCGCCGCATTAAAAGAATTATTTGACAATCATGCCCCTTCCCTATTAAACTCCTGGTACATTAAACTGCCACAAAAATCTTTTTTCCAAAGTTCAGGTCAACATATCGGCAGGGGGAATACCGCCGGCCGGGATGGAATTCCTGGAGGAGTAAGCCCATGTCCCGCCCCATTAATAAGGTTTTGTTCATCGAACCCCGGGCCCCCCGGCCCCATATCTTCAGCCGGGTGGCGATTCCCCGTCTGGGGCCGGTGCTGCTGGGGACAATTTTGCAGCGCCAGGGGATGGAGGTAAAGGTCATCATCGAGGAGATCTCCGCTCCCGATTACCGGACCCTTGACTTTCAGCCCGACCTGGTCTGTATTTCCAGCATCACCTCCACCGCGCCCCGGGCCTATGAACTGGCGGATTTTTATCGCGGGCAGGGATTGCCTGTGATCATGGGGGGGGCGCATCCCAGTTTCATAGTCCGGGAGTCTCTGGACCATGCCGATTACGTCATCTGCGGGGAAGGAGACGAAGCCCTGCCGGAACTGGTGGCCATCCTTAACAACGGCGGGGATGTAAGCGCGGTGCAGAATCTGGCCTATCTGGAAGGCGGGGAGATGCGCCAGAATCCCTGGCGGCCGTTTCTGGAGAACCTGGACGACCTGCCCATCCCCAATTACGAGGTGGTCCACGACTGGAACGCCCGCCGGGGCCGCCGTTTCGTGTCCATCGCCACTTCCCGGGGCTGCCCCTTTAATTGCCGGTTCTGCGGGGTGATCAAGCTCTTCGGCCGCAACTACCGCTTCAATTCCGTGGACCGGGTGCTGGAGGAGATCCGGCAAAACGGGGTCAAGGCCCACCACGTCTTTTTTTGCGACGACAATTTCACCGCCAACCGGGAGCGGATTAAGGAATTATGCCAGCGCATGCTCCAGGAAAAGCTGAAGATAGAATGGAGCGCCCAGGTGCGGGTGGAAGCGGCCAAGGATGAGGAATTGATGCAGCTCATGGCCAAAACCGGCTGTTACTGTGTCTTTGTGGGCCTGGAATCCATCAATCCCGCCACCTTGAAGCTGTATAATAAATCCCAAACCGTGGAAAACATCAAGGATTGCGTCCTGAATTTCCACCGCCACGGCATCCGGGTCCACGGCATGTTTGTTTTCGGTTCGGAAGAGGACCACTACCAGGTCATCCGGGATACGGTGAAGTTTTCCCGGGAGTTGGACCTGGATTCCTTGCAATACCTCATCCTCACTCCCATCCCCGGCACTCCGGTCTATCAGGAATTGGAGGCCCAAAACCGCATCTTCTGCCATGACTGGAGCCATTACGACGGCCATCACGCGGTCTTCCAGCCCCGGCAGCTTACTCCCTACGAACTCCAATGGGAGACCATCCGGGCCATGAAAAAATTCTACTCCTGGCCCTCGGTCCTCAAACGCCTGGTCGCCCGGGACTGGTTCTACGTGAAAATGAAGGCCTACGGCCGCATCCTGATGTGGCAGTCCAGGTGGGGTAAAAGCCCGCATGTGCTGCATCTGAAGGAACGGCTCTTTGCCCGGGTGCGGCAGCTGCGCCAGTGGCTCCCGGGCGGCGCCCAGATACAGCGGGTGGGCATTCCCGCAGACATCTGGAACTTCGGCCCCTGGGAGAAAACTCCCCGGGAATTTCTCTTGCGTTTCCTGGAGCGCCTGGGAGTGGAAGTGGTCCAAGAGGCCGTAACCGACAAGGCCGAAAACGCCATGCAGCTGGTGCAGACGGAAATCACCCGGCTCCAGGAAAAGGCCGACCTGATCCTGCTGCCCTTCTGGCAGGGACTGGATGACGCCCGCCAGAAGATCAAGGATCTCCACCAGCAGGTCACCGAAGAGACCATGACCCGGCTGCTGGCCCTGGACTTCAACCGGGAATCCTTTTATAACGCCTGCATGGAATTGGGGTTATGCTTCCGGAAACGCCTCCACGATATCAGGCGCATCTACTTCCAGACCCTGTCCGAAGTGGGCGCGCCGGTTTAATATCGTTTTTCGTTTTTGGTTTTTCGTTTAAAAGACTCTTTCGTTTCAGTGAATAATATGATGATCGAAGGGTTACGCCGGCATCCGGGTGTAACCCTTTTTTTGCTCCCCACCCCACCTTCCCCCTTTGCCGCCCCCGGCCCCATTGATAATTGCTGTTGCCTCCGCGGCGGCAGATATATTTGTTGCTAAAAGTTTTTTCCGACCCTCCTTCACCGCCTATCCTCTTATACATTATCGTATAAACGTCAAATCACTTAATTGCATTATCGTATATATTAACTTTCTTAAAGCGCCACTATTGTAAATTCTCTCCCCCGACGAAGATATCAATAATTTCTTAATAATTAATATTTCTTTTAATATCAGTGAGATATATTTTTTCGCCTTGTTTGGCACCTTCATTGCTTCTTTAGCATTTCAAAAAATCAGTACAGGAGTTTGGTATGCGCAAGGTGGCAATTTACGGCAAAGGTGGGATCGGCAAGTCCACCACCACTCAAAATACCGTGGCGGGGCTCGCCGAAATGGGACGGAAAGTGATGGTCGTGGGCTGCGACCCCAAGGCGGATTCCACCCGCCTGCTGTTAGGGGGGCTGGCCCAAAAAAGCGTGCTGGACACCCTCCGGGAGGAAGGCGAAGACGTGGACCTGGAGGATATCCGCCGCACCGGCTTCTCCGGGGTGGTCTGCGTGGAGTCCGGCGGCCCTGAGCCCGGCGTGGGCTGCGCCGGCCGGGGCATCATCACTTCCATCAACCTGCTGGAGCAACTTGGAGCTTATGCCGACAGTGAGCATCTGGACTATGCCTTCTATGACGTCTTGGGCGACGTGGTCTGCGGCGGCTTCGCCATGCCTATTAGGGAAGGCAAGGCCAAAGAGATCTATATCGTCGTCTCCGGGGAGATGATGGCCATGTATGCGGCCAACAACATCTGCAAGGGGATCGTCAAGTTCGCGGAAGCCGGCGGCGTGCGTTTAGGCGGCCTCATCTGCAACAGCCGCAATGTGGATAACGAGCGGGAGATGATCGAGGCCCTGGCCGCCAAACTGGGCACGCAGATGATCCACTTCATCCCCCGGGAGAATATGGTGCAGCGGGCGGAGATCAATCGTAAGACCGTCATTGAATATGATGCGTCCCATCCCCAGGCCGATGAATACCGGACCCTGGCCCGGAAGATCGAAGCCAACGAGATGCATGTCATCCCCAAGCCCATGAGCACCGACGATCTGGAGAAGCTGCTCATCGAATACGGGCTGGCGGGTTAGCGGGAGAAGGAAATGTCCATGAATACGTTCGCAGGATTAATGTTGTTAATGTGGATGGGCGGCTGGAGCTTGGCCATGGTCATCGCCGGGTTGAAGGCCAGGGCCGCGGCCCTGGCGCCGGCGGCCTCCAGGGAAAAGTTCCCCGGAAAATCCGCCCTAGTCACGAGATAGCCAAGATAAGGATCGGAGGAATAGCCATGATTATGATCAGATCGGTGGTCAGGCCGGAGAAAGTGGACGCGGTCCTGGCCGCGTTAATGGAAGCGGGGTTCCCCGCAGTCACCAAGATGAGCGTGGTGGGCCGGGGCAAGCAGCGGGGCATCAAGATCGGGGAAATCACTTACGACGAAATCCCCAAGGAGCTGCTGCTCATGGTGGTCAAGGACCAGGACAAGGATTTCGTCATCAAGACGGTTCTCAAAGCGGCCCGGAGCGGTGAAAAAGGCGCTTACGGCGACGGCAAAATTTTCGTCTCACCGGTGGAGGAAATGTATACCATCAGTTCCGGCATTAAGGAAAACGCCGCCGGCGAGATGGAAGAGGTGAAGCCATGAAAGAGATCATGGCCATCGTCCGCATCAACATGATGAACAAGACCAAGAAGGCCCTGGCGGACGCGGGTATTTCCTCCATCACCGCCCGGGACGCCCTGGGCCGGGGCAAAGGGTTGGTGGATTTGACGCTGCTCGAAGGCGCGGAAAAAGGCTACGAAGAGGCCGTGGCCCAACTGGGCCAGAGCCAGCGCCTGATTCCCAAGCGGGTCTTTTTCGTGGTGGTCCCGGACAAGCTGGTTAAAAAGACGGTGCAGACTATCATGGACGTGAATCACACCGGCAAATCCGGGGACGGCAAGGTCTTCGTCCTGCCCGTGGCGGACTCCATCCGGGTGCGCACCGGGGAGGCCGGGGACCAGGTTTTGGATGAAATCTGAGAAGAATAATCTCACGCAAAGACGCAAAGGCGCAAAGGCGCAAGAAATAATTTGGTAGCTGCAGGCATTAGCCTGCGCTGGTACAGGCTGGAAAGCCTGTGCCTACTGGAGAAATAAACAATGGCTACAGTGAACGCAGAAGAACTGGGCGCTCCCGTGATCGACATCAACGCCGAAGAGGTGAAAAAGGAGCTGCTCAGCAAATATCCCACCAAGGTGGCGCGCAAAAGGGCCAAACAGATCGTGGTCAACGAGGTGGCCCCGGACGGCGCGGTGCCGGAGATTGCGGTCAACGTCCGTACCATCCCCGGGATCATCTCCCAGAGAGGCTGCACCTATGCCGGCTGCAAAGGCGTGGTTTTGGGCCCCACCCGGGACATCGTCAATATCACCCACGGCCCCATCGGCTGCGGGTTCTATTCCTGGCTGACCCGTCGCAATCAGACCAAGCCGCCGGGTCCTGAAGCCCATAATTTCATGACCTACTGCTTCTCCACGGATATGCAGGACGAGCAGATCATCTTCGGAGGCGAAAAGAAGCTCCGCCAAGCGATCCAGGAGGCTTACGACCTCTTCCATCCCAAGGCCATCGGCCTGTTCGCCACCTGTCCCGTGGGCCTCATCGGCGACGACGTCCACGCAGTGGCCCGGGAGATGAAGGAAAAGCTGGGCGATTGCAACGTCTTCGCCTTCAGCTGCGAGGGCTACAAGGGAGTGAGCCAATCCGCGGGCCATCACATCGCCAACAACGGCATCTTCACCCACGTGGTGGGCCTGGACGACACGGTCAAGGAAGGCGAATTCAAGATCAACATGCTGGGGGAATACAACATCGGCGGCGACGCCTTCGAGATCGAGCGTCTCTTTGACGACATCGGCGTCACCCTGATCAGCACCTTCAGCGGCAACTCCAGTTACGAATATTTCGCCAACTCCCACACCGCGGACCTCAACCTCATCATGTGCCACCGCTCCATCAACTACGTGGCGGAGATGATGGAAACGAAATTCGGCATCCCCTGGATCAAGGTCAACTTCATCGGCGCCGGGGCTACGGCTAAGTCGCTGCGGAAGATCGCCGGTTATTTCGAAAACAAGGAACTGTCGGCCCTGGTGGAAGAGGTCATCGCCCGGGAGATGCCCGCCGTGGAGAAAGTGCGGGAGGAAGTTAAGGCCAATTGTGAAGGCAAGCGGGCGATGCTCTTCGTGGGCGGCTCCCGGGCTCATCATTATCAGGAGCTCTTCCAAGAGATCGGCATGGAGACCATCGCCGCGGGCTACGAATTCGCCCACCGGGACGACTACGAAGGGCGGCGGGTGCTCCCCTCCATCAAGGTGGACGCGGACAGCCGTAATATCGAAGAACTCCACGTGGAGCCGGACCCCGAACGCTACCGCCCCCGGTTGGCGCCGGAAGGGATCGAGAGGCTGGCCAAGGCCGGCATCGAACTCAGCGGCTATGAGGGCATGATGGCGGAGATGGCCAGCGGCTCCCTGATTATTGACGACATCAGCCAGTTCGAGACGGAAAAGCTCATTGAGATTTACCGGCCGGACATCATCTGCGCGGGCATCAAGGAAAAGTATGCCATCCAGAAAAGCGGCGTGCCTATGAAGCAACTGCACAGTTATGACTCCGGCGGCCCGTATGCGGGTTTTAAGGGCGCCATCAACTTCTACCGGGAGATCGACCGCATGGTCAACAGCAAGGTCTGGAAGTATCTTAAGGCCCCCTGGCAGGAGCACCCGGAGCTCGCGGCCAAGTACGTATGGGAATAAGAGGAATTGGTGGGCAGTGCCCACTACCTCTTCCCCTTAACTTTGAACTTTTAACCTTGAACTTTGAACTACCAAGGATAACACCATGTTACTGAGACATACACCCAAAGAAGTCAAAGAACGCACGGCCTTGACCATCAACCCGGCCAAGACCTGCCAACCCATCGGGGCCATGTACGCGGCCTTGGGCATCCACGGCTGCCTGCCCCACAGCCACGGCTCCCAAGGGTGCTACGCGTATCATCGCAGCACCCTGACCCGGCATTACAAGGAGCCGGTGATGGCGGCCACCAGTTCCTTCACCGAAGGCGCGTCCGTCTTCGGCGGGCAGGCCAACCTGCTCCAGGCCATCAACAATATCTTCAGCGTTTATGAGCCGGAAGTCATTGCCGTGCACACCACCTGTCTCTCGGAGACCATCGGCGACGACATTCCCCAAATCATCGCCAAGGCCAGGGATGAAGGCAAGATTCCGCCGGGCCGCCACGTCATCCATGCCAACACCCCCAGTTACGTGGGGTCCCATGTCACCGGTTTCGCCAACATGGTCAAGGGCATGGTGGACTACCTGGCCAAGTCGAACGGCCACAAGGAAAACCGGGTCAACCTCATCCCCGGCTACGTGGAGCCCTGCGACATGGAGGAGATCAAGCGCCTGGCCGGAGAGTTGGGAGTGCCCCATATCATGTTCCCGGACACCTCCAACGTGCTCAACGCCCCCCAAACCGGGCGCTACCACATGTTCCCTCCCGGGGGAGTCACCGTGGAGGAGCTGGCTCTGGCCGGCAGCAGCGTGGGCACGGTGGCCCTGGGCCGCATGGCCTCGGGGCCTGCGGCCCGGGCCCTGGACACCAAGTGCAAGGTGCCCTGCGAGATCCTGGATCTGCCCATCGGTTTGAAGGCCACGGACGCCTTCATCGACACCCTGCGTCAGATCGCCGGGGTGACCGTGCCCGATTCCATCAACATCGAACGGGGCCGGCTGGTGGACGTGATCACCGATATGCACCAATACTTCTTCGGCCGCAAGGTGGCCCTGGCCGGGGACCCTGATCAACTGATTTCTCTCACCCAGTTCCTGGTGGACCTGGACATGTGGCCCATCCACATCGTCACCGGCACCCCGGGGAAGAAGTTCGAGACCCGGATCAAGGAGATCACCAAGGATGTGCCGCACCCGGTGAACGTGCGGGCCACGGGCGACATGTTCCTGCTGCATCAATGGCTGAAGAGCGAGCCGGTGGACCTGCTCATGGGCAATACCTACCTCAAGTACATTGCCCGGGACGAAGACATTCCCCTGGTGCGCTTCGGCTTCCCCATCCTGGACCGCGTCGGCCACAGCTATTTCCCCACCGTGGGTTACCGGGGAGGCTTAAGGCTGTTGGAGAAGATCCTGGACGCCATCCTGGACCGCCAGGACCGGGACGCGCCGGAGGAAAGCTTCGAGTTGGTGATGTAGGGTGCGTCTTACGCACCAAAAAGAAAGGCATCAAAACAAAAAGGATAAAGGTCATGGAAAAACCTGAACATCATATCTTCGTGTGTATGAGTTTCCGGGGCCTGGAGCCCAAAGGCAAGTGCATCAAGAAAAACGCCGGCGAACTGCTGGGCTACCTGGAATCGGAGTTGGCCGACCGGGGACTCACCAACGTCATGGTCTCCACCACCGGTTGCCTGAAGGTCTGCGACAGCGGCCCGGTGCTGGTGGTCTATCCCCAAGGCTACTGGTACGCGGGGGTAGACGGCGAAGAGGCCATCGACGCCATCCTGGACGGCCTGGAGAACGGCGGGCCGGCGAAAGATTACATAATGAGTTGAGTCAGGGGAGAGTCTGGATGGAAAGTAATCGGTAATCAGTGATCAGTGGCTTGCTCCCAGAAAACATACTGATTACTGATCACCGATCACTGATCACTAAGCTGACTGCTGACAGTTGACAGCTAATAGCTGACAAGGAGCACAATCATGGAATCCGTTATCTTCGAAGAACGCCAAAACCAAGTGCACCGCAAGGGCAAACAGCCCTTCGACCTGGCCTGCAACAAGGACAGCCTAGCCGGGGCCGTCAGCCAGCGGGCCTGCGTCTTCTGCGGCTCCCGGGTGGTGCTCTACCCCATTGCCGACGCCCTGCACCTGGTGCACGGCCCCATCGGCTGCGCCGCCTACACCTGGGACATCCGGGGCGCGCTCTCTTCGGGGCCGGAGCTGCACCGCCTGAGCTTCTCCACGGATTTGCAGGAAAGGGACGTGATTTTCGGCGGCGAGAAAAAGCTCTACCGGGCTCTTAAAGAACTCATCGAGCGGCACCATCCCAAGGCGGCCTTTGTTTATTCCACCTGCATCGTCGGCCTCATCGGCGACGATCTGGAAGGAGTGTGCAAGAAGGCCGGCAAAAAAACCGGGATTCCCGTGCTGCCGGTGCAATCCGAAGGGTTCAAAGGCAACAAGCGGGCCGGCTACCACGCGGCCTGCCAGGCCATGTTCCGGCTGGTGGGCACCGGGGACACCACCGGCATCAGCAAAAAGAGCCTCAATATCCTGGGGGATTTCAACCTGGCCGGGGAAATCTGGATCATCCGGGACTATTTCAAGCGCATGGGCATCGAAGTGGTGGCCAACATCACCGGCGACGGCCGGGTGGGGGACTTACAAAGGGCCCACGGCGCGGCCCTGAACGTGGTGCAGTGCTCCGGGGCCACCATGGACCTGGCTTTGATGATGGAGGAGGTTTACGGCATCCCTCACGTCCGGGTCTCCTATTTCGGGGTGGAGGACATGGCCGAATCCCTTTATACGGTGGCCCGTTTCTTCGATGACCCGAAGGTCATGGAGCGGACCCGGAAACTGGTGCGGGACGAACTCGCGGGACTTTACCCCCGCCTCCAGGAATTCCGCCGGGCTTTGACCGGCAAGAAGGCCGCCATTTACGTGGGCGGCGCGTTCAAGGCCTTCTCCCTGGTCAAGGCCTTCCGGCTGCTGGGCATGGAGGTGGTGCTGGTGGGGTCGCAGACCGGGACCCCTCAGGACTACCAGGAACTCCACGATATCACCGACGAGGGCACCATTATCGTGGACGATTCCAATCCCCTGGAACTCTCCAGCTTCCTGAAGGAGAAGGACGTGGACATCTTCGTGGGCGGAGTCAAGGAGCGCCCCATCGCCTACAAGCTGGGCGTCGGCTTTTGCGACCACAACCACGAACGCAAGGAAGCCCTGGAAGGTTTCGTGGGCATGCTGAACTTTGCCCAGGAAGTCTATAACACGGTGATGAGCCCGGTGTGGCAATTCGTCCCCAGAAAAGCAGGGGTTAGGGGTCAGTGGTCAGTGGCCAGTAATCAGTGAGCAGAAAAATAACAGGAATAATCATTCAACCTTGAACTTTGAACCTTGAACTTGGAACTTGGAACTTTAAGTCATGAAATCTCACAACGCCCCATACACCTCAACAACCAACGCCTGCAAGCTTTGCAAGCCCCTGGGGGCCTGCCTGGCCTTCCGGGGCATTGAGGGTGCAGTGCCTTTTCTCCACGGCTCCCAGGGCTGCGCCACCTACATGCGGCGCTACATTATCAGCCATTTCCGGGAGCCCATGGACATCGCCTCCTCCTCCCTGGGGGAGAAGCAGGCGGTTTACGGGGGCGGCCCCAATCTGAAGCAGGGGCTCAAGAACGTGCAAACCAAATACGGAGCCCGGCTCATCGGGGTGGCCACCACCTGCCTGACGGAGACCATCGGCGATGACGTGCCCGGGCTGGTCAAGGAATTCCGCCGGGAAATGGCGGAGTCGAACGGCCACGGAGACCTGCCGGCCCTGGTGACGGTCTCCACTCCCAGCTTCTCCGGCACCCATATGGAGGGTTTTCACGCGGCAGTCAAGGCGGTGGTGGAGCAAATGGCCGAAGGCGGCCCGCCCACCGGGACCGTGAATCTGCTGCCGGGTTTTGTTTCGCCTGCGGATCTCCGTTACCTGCAAGAGGTCATGGAAGATTTCGGCCTCCCGGTAATCATCCTCCCGGATATCTCCGAGACCCTGGACGGCCCGGCCCAAACCGATTATGAAAAGATTCCCGCAGGCGGCACGCCGATGAAAGACATCCAAGCCATGGGCCGCTCCCGGGCCACCATCGAGTTCGGGCGCACCCTGTTTTCCCAAGAAACCGCGGGCCGCTTCCTGGAAAACCATTTCGGGGTGTCCTGGCGGCCTTTGGGGATGCCCATCGGTCTTAGGGAGACGGACCGGTTTTTCCAGGTTCTGGAAGAGCTGAGCGGCCGCCCCGCCGCTTCCGGCCACGCCCGGGAACGGGGCCGCTTGCTCGACGCCATGGTGGACGGCCATAAGTATGTTTTCGGGAAGAAGGCGGTGGTCTATGGGGAAGAGGACCTGGTGGTCGGCCTCGCCGCTTTTTTAGCGGAGATCGGCGTCCGTCCCGTGCTCTGCGCTTCCGGGGGGCACAGCGGCAATTTCGCCGAGGCCATTGCCGCGGTGACCGCGGGCCTGCTGCCCGAACCGCCGCTGGTCCGGGAAGGCATGGATTTTTATGACATCGCCGAGGAAGCCCAGAGTCTGGCCCCCGACCTCCTCATCGGCCACAGCAAGGGCTACCACCTGGCCCGGAAGTGGAAGACGCCCTTGATCCGGGTGGGCTTTCCCATCCACGACCGCTTCGGCGGCCAGCGGATTCTCCACCTGGGCTACCGGGGCGCGCAAAGTCTTTTGGATAAAATCGTCAATGCCTTGCTGGAGAAGAAGCAGCAAGATTCTCCGGTAGGTTATGGATATCTGTGAGGAGTAAGCAGTAAGCAGTGAGCAGTAAGCAGTAATCAGTAATCAGGAGGCAGGAGCCAGGAGGCTGATGCTGAGGCTGAGGCAGGTTTGACGAATTTGTTTTTTTCCTGCTCACTGCTCACCGCTCACTGCTCACTAAAAGGAACTTGGTCATGGAAACAACACTGGATACCAAACGACATCCCTGCTTCAACGTCGCGGTGAAAGGAGAGTGCGGCCGGGTGCACCTGCCGGTGGCGCCTAAGTGCAATATCCTCTGCAATTACTGCAACCGCAAGTTTGATTGTGTCAACGAAAGCCGGCCCGGGGTCACCAGCGCGGTGCTCAGCCCCCGGCAGGCAGTGGCTTATATGGAACAGGTGTTGGCGAAAGAGCCTCGCATCACCGTGGCCGGCATCGCCGGTCCCGGGGACCCCTTCGCCAATCCCCGGGAGACCATGGAAACCATCCGCCTGGTGCGGGAGAAATTCCCGCAGATCCTGCTCTGCCTGGCCACCAACGGGCTGGGAATTTTGCCTTATGTCCAGGAACTGGCGGCGTTGGGCGTCACCCACGTGACCATCACCGTCAACGCGGTGGACCCGGAAATCGGCAAAAAAATCTATAGCTGGGTCCGGGATGGGAAGGTGGTGCTCCGGGGGCTGGCGGCCGCGGAACTCCTGCTGCAACGCCAGTTGGACGCCATTGCGGCCCTGAAGTCCTTGGGAATCACGGTGAAAGTGAATACCATCGTCATCCCCGGCGTCAATGACGGCCACGTCGCCGACGTGGCCCGGGCGATGGCGGCCCTGAAGGTGGATATGTGCAACTGCATGCCGGTCTATCCCAACGCCGACACGCCCTTTGCGGAGATCCCCGAACCCGCGCCGGCGCAGATGGCCGAACTCCGGGAGGAGGGGGAAAAATTCCTGCCCCAGATGCGCCATTGCACCCGCTGCCGCGCCGACGCGGTGGGCCTGCTGGACGCGGACCGCACCGAGGAGTTCCACGGCTGCCTCAGCGCCTGCTCCCGCCGGGCGCCGGGGGGCGCGGACAAACCTTACGTGGCCGTAGCCACCAAGGAGGGGATGCTGGTCAACCTCCACCTGGGCGAGGCCCCTTCCTTCCAAATCTGGGAGAACAACGGCCAGGGCTTCAGACTGGTGGAGGAACGCCCTGCGCCTCCTGCGGGCGGCGGCTCCCAGCGCTGGTGGGACTTGGCGGAGGTGCTGAAAGACTGCCGGGCCGTGCTGGTGAACGCCTTGGGAGAGACGCCTAGGGCCATCCTGGAAGACTGCGGCATCCAGCCCCTGGAGATCAGCGGCTTCATCGACCTGGGCCTCAAGGCGGTTTTTCTGGGGGAATCCATCGAGTTCATGAAAAGCCGCAGCCAGGGCCTGGCCAAGGCCTGTCCGGGCAGCGGGCGAGGGTGCGACGCTT